>JADLCD010000124.1 GCA_020847395.1 Chitinophagaceae bacterium | reverse complement strand
CAGCATTTTTTTCTTCAGCTTCAAATAAACTTTTAGGTACAAACAAAGGAAAGTAAGCGTTTACATGCCCTGTATCCTTAAACATCTTATCCAGTTGATCCCGCATATTTTCCCATAAGGTAAAGCCATAAGGTTTAATTACCATACATCCTCTTACCGCTGAATAATCAGCTAATTCACCTTTTATGATCAGATCATTATACCATTGCGAGTAATCTTGTGCTCTTGCCGTAATTTCTTTGCTCATACAATAATGCTTACCGTTAATTTGTTTTGATTGTTAAAGTAAAAATTCAAAACCGTTGTATATAGTATTACCAAAATATATATGAACAACTATTTTGAATATATTAACACATGAATTGCGCAAATGTAGTAACTTCATAGTGTAATTGTTAAAACCCTCATATTATGAAGTCAAGAATTTTACTTTTAGGTGTTGCAATCATAGGTTTGGGTAGTTGCTCAACCATGTATAAATCAGGCCAAACACCAGATGATGTGTATTATTCTCCTGCTCCGCAATTAAGAACAGCTTCATCTGATGAAGATGACAGCTACGCGCAAAACGGAAGTGATGAATATGTAAATGTTCAAACAGAGCAGGATCGCTCAGCATATAACAGCGATGATAATTATCTGCGCATGAAAGTGAGAAATCGTTCAATGTGGTCTTCATTGGATAACTATTCAATGTATGATGCCATGTATTCTCCCTATTATGGCGGTGCTTATAACAGCTTTGGATATGGTATGGGTATGGGATATTATGGATACAATCCATATTCTATGTACAGTCCTTACTCCATGTATTCACCCTATTCTTATTATGGAAGCGGCTGGGGCTTAGGCCTTGGTTGGGGCGGATTATATGGTAGCTGGAGCAGCTATAATCCTTATTATTCTTTCTATAATCCATATTATGGTGGTGGATATTATTATCCTGGCTCTGGCAAAGCTGTTTCAACAAGACCGGCAAACTCATACAGGCCCAGAACGTATAATATGGGAACATATGGTAACAACAATACCGGGCGTGTAAATAACACTAATACCAATACGCCAAGAAGAGTTTTCAGAAGTAATGATAATAACTATGTAACTCCAAACTCAGGCAGGGTTTCCGGGGGAAATAGTCCGAGCAGGTCTACATTTAGTAATGATAGCAGACCATCAAGAACATATGATGCACCACGTAGTTCTCCTTCTCCAAGTTATACCCCGAGTTCTTCCGGCAGTGGTGGTAGAAGCAGCGGAGGTGGAGGCGGTGGAAGTGCTCCTTCCCGTCCCGGAAGGCAATAAAGGGTTTAATTGTTAGTAAATAAGTTTGATTTTTGAAATAAATAAAGAGCGGCTAACCGCTCTTTTTAGTATAACCCGCTTTTTTCTGAAGTTGCTTAAATATCTTGAAAAATGAAAGTAGTTGTTGTAACGTTAGGCTTTATTCTATTCAGTTCAGTTTTATTTGCGCAGGAACCGGCAGATGCTATACGATATTCATGGTTAACCCCACAGGGTACAGCAAGAGCGCAGTCAATAGGAGGCGCAGTATCAGCATTAGGTGGAGATATCACCGCATTATATACAAACCCCGCAGGATTAGGCATGTATAAAACCAGCGAGTTTGTACTTAGCCCCGGCTTTTCTTTTGCAAATAATAAAACAACTTATCGCGGTTCATCAGCATCTGATTCAAAAAGCGGGTTCAATTACGGGCCGATAGGTGTGGTGTGGGGCATTCCTTCTACCAGGAACAGCAATTGGAAAAATGTAAGTGTTGGTATAGCCGTAAGCAAAACAGCTAATTTTAATAATCGGATTTTGCTGCAAGGAAACAATAATAAAAGTTCTTTTTCTGAAAAATATCTGGAGCAACTTTATAACAATGGAAATCCTGTGGATATGGTATCTGCAGAAAATAATTTCCCCTCCTCAGCAAGTTTAGCATATTGGACATATTTAGTTGATACAATCGCGGACGCTAATGGAAATGTTGCGGGCTATTTCAGTAACGTTCCTGTTGGCACAGGTATAAAACAACGGCAGACAATAAATACAAGTGGTGGTATATCCGACTTTAGTATAGGTCTTGGTGCTAATTACAACGATGTATTTTATATAGGAGGTTCCCTGAACATTAACACATTAACTTTTACTCGTACCAGTACATTTCGTGAAGATGATGCAACATCTGCTACTGATAATTATTTTAATTACTTTGAAGCACAAGAATATTTAAGAACAAATGGAGTAGGAGCTTCTATAAAATTAGGAGTTATTTTCAAACCCATTGATGCCTTGCGCGTAGGTATAAATTTTCATAGCCCTTCATGGTATTCTTTTAAAGATACTTATACCGGAGCACTCACTGCTGATACAGAAAACTATAATGGTGTACAGTCAAAAAAATCTACAGAACTTACCGATGGGTACCCTGGTGAATATAATTACCGTTATAGAACACCCATGCGTATTGGTGCAGGGCTTGCCTATCTTTTTGGAGCACAGGGAGACGTAAAAGCGCAAAAAGGCTTTTTGAGTGCCGACGTGGAATATGTATCCTATAAGGGTTCTGCTTTTAATGCCCAGGATAATAGTAACGCCGGAGACAAAGCATATTTTTCTGATTTAAATAATACAATAGATAATGTTACCAAAAGCGCCGTGAATCTCAGGATAGGAGGCGAGTTGAAATTTGAAACATTAATGGTAAGGGCAGGCTTCGGGTATTACGGTAATCCCTACACGAACAACTTTTTCAATAACCAGGCGCAGGATATTACTAAAGGAAGCCGGATGAATATTAGTGGTGGACTGGGTTGGCGTAATAAAGGCATGTTTGTTGACCTGGCCTATATTCACCAGGTTATTAAAGATGCATACTATCCATACAGGTTAGCTGATAATGAATTTAATGTAGCGAAGGTTAACAGCACTGTAGGAAATGTATTGCTTACTGTTGGCTTTAAATTTTGATGATAGTTTTCAGATTGGTTGAAAGTTTGAAAAGCAACAATAACATTTTTCTGTATTTTGCTTAACAAATTACTCTGAAAACGGTAACGGAGTGGTCTTAAACTTGTTATATCTTCAGATCATAAAACCTCCAACATGAAACGTATCTCATTATCTTCTGTAGCAATTACCCTTGCTTTATTTATTGCCTCATCCTCATCTGCCCAGGGCATAAAACTTGCACTCCATGCAGGTGCCAATATGGGCAAGATTGACGGCAGGTCTTTTAAAGATGAATACAAATTAGGCTATCACCTTGCAGTGGCCCCTGAAATAATGTTTTCATCAAAATGGGGAATACAACCTGAGGTAATGTTCAGCCAGACAAACACAAGTTCCTCTACGCAATTTGAAGATATTTACAAGATATCTTCTGATGAGCTTAAGGATGTAAAACTGAATTACCTGAGCATACCCCTTTTACTTTCATTCCGCCCTGTTTCTTTTCTCACATTTCAAGCCGGACCGCAATTCGGTATATTAATGAACAAGCAAAAAAAGTTTCTTGAAAACGGCCGTGATGCATTTACCGATGGAGATTTCTCCATGCTGGCAGGTGCACAAATCAATATTTTGAGATTAAGAGTATATGGCCGCTATGGTGTTGGTTTAACAAATATCAACGATATTGATAACCAGGATAAATGGAAAAGCCAAACCGTTCAACTCGGCGTTGGTTTTGCATTATAATATATAAAGTCTTCTTAGTCAAAATCCGGGCATTTGCCCGGATTTTTGTTTTTTACTGGCATTAAAGTTGACAAATATACAGTCCACATATTTTAACCCTATTTTCGTTAAAAGAATGTCATATTGACCGAGAAAAAAATAACATGAAATCAAAAGAATTATTTGCAAGGCCGGAAGACGAAATGGAATTTATGCCCATCATCCCTTTGAATGAAGATGACTCAGAAAATGCGGATGAAGTAGCAATTCCATCTGAAATTGCCTTATTACCCTTACGCAATACTGTGCTGTTTCCCGGTGTGGTTATACCAATTACAGTAGGTCGCGACAGATCTGTTAAAGCTGTAAATGATGCTTATAAAACTGACAAATTGGTAGGTGTTGTAGCGCAAAAAGACAGTACCATTGAAGAGCCATTTATAAAAGATCTGGAAACCGTTGGCACTGTTGCAAAGATCATCAAACTTATAAAGATGCCTGATGGCGGCACAACTATCATTATACAGGGAAGGAAAAGATTTACAATAGAAAAAATTGTTGCTGAAGAACCCTACTTTAAAGCGGCTATAAAATTACTGGAAGAAGAAAAAATATCGTTAGAGAATGATCAGCATTTTGCTGCCACTGTAAGTTCTATAAAAGATCTTGCTTCTCAAATCATATTGCTTTCGCCTAATATGCCTTCTGAAGCATCGGTAATACTCAAAAATATTGAGAACCCTGCTTTCCTGATTCACTTTGTAAGCAGCAATATTAATATCGATTTAAAAGAAAAACAGGAACTTCTTGAAATAAATGATATTAAAATAAGAGCTGAAAAGTTGATGCATTTACTCAATAGGGAATTGCAATTTGCTGAATTAAAAAACCAGCTTACCAACAAAACAAAAACAGAATTAGATAAACAACAGAAAGAATACTTTTTGCAGCAGCAATTAAAGAGTATTAAAGAAGAGTTAGGCGGAGATTCGAACGAACGGGAGATTAGGGAGATGCAAAAAAAGGCCGAAACAAAAAAATGGCCGGAAGCTGCGAAAGAACTGTTCAATAAAGGCGTTGCGAAGCTTGAGCGCATGCATGCATCAACTCCTGATTATTCCGTAGTATATAATCATCTTGATTTAATGCTTGAACTGTCCTGGGAAGAAGGCACAACTGATTCCTATGATCTTGGTAAAGCAAAGAAGATACTTGACAGAGATCATTACGGGATGAACAAAATAAAAGAACGGTTGCTGGAATATCTCGCAGTGTTAAAATTGAAAGGAGATATGAAAAGCCCGATCCTTTGTTTTGTCGGGCCTCCGGGTATTGGTAAAACATCCCTTGGCAGAAGTATAGCATCTGCGTTAAACAGGAAATACGTAAGGCTTAGCCTTGGCGGTTTAAGAGATGAAAGTGAAATACGCGGACACAGGAAAACCTATATAGGCGCTATGCCAGGCCGCATTATTCAATCTATCCGCAAAGTAAAATCATCAAACCCCGTTATTATACTCGATGAAATTGATAAGGTAGGCAAGGATTTTCACGGTGATCCTTCATCTGCATTGCTTGAAGTACTTGATCCGGAACAAAATCACACTTTTTATGATAACTATCTTGAACTTGAGTATGATTTAAGCAAAGTGCTGTTTATAGCTACTGCTAACGATTTGCAGAATATACAGCCGGCACTTCGCGACCGCCTGGAGATAATTGATCTTAATGGCTATGCAGTTGAGGAAAAAGTGCAGATAGCAAAACGCCACCTGGTGCCTAAACAAAAAGAAATGCACGGGCTTAAGAACGTGCCCATCAAAATCAGCGATGCAGTGCTAACAAAAGCTATTGAAGATTACACCCGCGAAAGCGGTGTGCGTGAATTAGACAGGCAATTGGCATCCATAATGCGGGCATTGGCAAAAGAATATGCAATAAAAGAAAAACTCAAACCAACAGTTACCGAAAAAGATATACAAAAAATTTTAGGTAAACCGAGATATAGTAATGATTTATATAAAGTTGCAAATATGCCAGGCGTGGCAGTAGGGCTGGCTTGGACTTATGTTGGTGGCGACATTCTTTTTATTGAAACCAGCCTTAGCGATGGAAAAGGTGAATTGAAATTAACGGGCAATCTCGGTAATGTGATGAAGGAAAGTGCCATTTCTGCCCTTACTTATTTGCAGGCGAATGCAAAAAAATATGGCATCGATCCTGAAACATTTCAAAAGAAGAATATCCATGTGCATGTGCCGGAAGGCGCTGTTCCCAAAGATGGACCAAGCGCTGGCATTACAATGATGACCGCTATTGCCTCAGCTATTGCGGGTAAAAAGGTTAAACCCTATGTAGCTATGACGGGTGAAATAACCTTAAGAGGGCAGGTGTTGCCTGTTGGTGGTATTAAAGAAAAAATTTTGGCTGCCAAGCGTGCCGGAATGAAGGAAGTTGTGCTCTGCTGGCAAAACGAAAAAGACGTACAGGAAATTAACTCCGGTTATATTAAAGGCATTAAATTTCATTACGTAAAAACCATGCAGCAGGTACTCGATATAGCATTAAATTATAACTAATAATATGTAGGCTATATGGCAAGGGATAAGATAGGTGGGGAAGAAAAAACCTATAAGATTGCAGCGCTGCAAACTTATAGGTTTACGTCTGCATGGCTGATTGCTGATACCTGACAGCTTACACATTGATATATGGTAATAAAGCAACCATTTATTCAAACAACATGAGAGAATAAGTGTTTTTACTAAGGGTTTATACGATTTTTACACGCACTCTGTAAACCCCTAGTGAAAATGATAAAAGTTGCTATTGTGGATGATCATCCGGCAGTAAGGCATGCCTGGATGTTATTTTTAAGCACCGATCAAACGCTGACAATAGTAGGCGTTTTCAGCAGCGGAAATGAAATGATTGAAAAGCTTACCGAAGTAAATCCGGATGTAATACTTATGGACATAAGTATGCCTGGCATGTCGGGCATAGAAGCTACTAAAAGAATAATGGTGATTAATGTGGATGTAAAAATCATAGCGGTTACCACTCATTCTTCTTCGGTGTACAAAAAGGAAATTTTGGATGCCGGTGCCAAAGGTTTTGTTTCTAAATATTCAGTGTCAGAGCAATTACTTCAGGCCATTAAGGAAGTATATAAAGGAAATACATACATCGGCGAAGATTTGTAATGAAGCGCTAATTATTGAAGTTAGTAGCCAGTGCATCAACTTTTGAATCCTGGTTATAAAATCCGGCAAGTTTCCTGATAATATTTTCCACCAGTGCATCGGGGCAGGAAGCGCCGCTGGTAATTAATATTTTTACCGGTTGCTTGTGTGGTAAAAAACCGGTAGTAAGCAATTCCGTTTTTGTGTGAAAGTTGTAATGAAGAATTTTATCAGGCGATAAAATTTTTTCCTCGCTTTCAATAAAGAAAGTCGGCAATACCAATTCGCATAATTCAACAAGGTGCGATGTATTTGAGCTTTTATAACCGCCTACCACTATTGCTATATCAGCTTTAGTTTCTTCCAGCATTCCGCTTACGGCAGTCTGATTGTCATTTGTAGCGTAACACAGCGTATCTCGTGTATCAGCAAAGCGCTCACCCACATTACTATCATTTAACCCATAGTGATGAATCATGAGCATTTTTAAGTAATCGGCTATACCTTGTGTATCGCTGGCCAGCATGGTGGTTTGGTTTACAACACCTATGCGTTGTAAATCTTTACCGGGGTTAAAACCCTCAGAGTATCTTCCTTTAAATTCAACTTCAAACGCGTCGGCATTTTTTTCACCGGTAATATATTTTCCTAATGCAATGGCTTCTTCCATATCTTTTACCACAACTGCAGGCGCTCCGGCAGCGCTATGCGAAAATGTTGCGCGTGTTTCCTCATGTTTAGGTTTACCGTGAATAATGATTGAATATCCTTTTTGCGCTATCTGCTCCGCGCGGTTCCATACCTTTTCAACAAAGGGGCATGTGGTATTGTATTTCTTTACACTAATACCAATGTCCTGCAATTGCTTTTCAATAGCCAGCGTAGTTCCAAATGCCGGTATTATTACAATATCATCTGCGGTTAAAGTTTCAAAAGGAATCAATTGCCTGCCATAGGTATCCTGCAAAAACTGAATTCCTTTTTCCTGCAAATCTTCATTTACATGAGGATTATGAATCATTTCACTCAGCAAAAAAATCTTTTTACCCGGATTTTTTTCAACTGTGCGAAAGGCTATCTCTATAGCATTTTCCACGCCATAGCAAAAACCAAAATGGCGTGCCAGGTATATATGTAATGAGCCTAAATCAAGAAAGGTTGGCGTAAAGTCCTTCTTCATTTTATCCTGCTGCTTTCTAAATTTCTTTATAGCAGAAATTAAAGGGCTTCTGTATATGATGGGAACATTAAATTGCTTCATTCCGTTTGCGAAATTATGAAGATTAAATCAGGATATGAACATCTATTCTCTCCACTCGAAAAAGCTGTATCTTCCCCCATAATAAAATAATAAGAATAAATATGAGTGGAAATAGCATTTCAAGACCATTTAAACGCGTAGAATGGAGTTACAATACAAATATTTACGAGGTTAACTTTAGACAATACAGCCCGGAAGGCACTTTTAAAGCATTTTTGAAAGAATTACCAAGACTTAAAGCTATGGGCGTTCAAACCCTGTGGATAATGCCCATAACGCCAATTGCAAAAGAAAAGATGAAAGGAACCATGGGCAGCTACTATGCCTGTTCTGATTATACAACTATAAATCCTGAATTTGGTGAGCTGGAAGATTTTAAACAGTTTGTAAAACAAGCGCAAAAATCCGGCTTTAAGGTAATTCTTGACTGGGTTGCCAATCATACAGGGTGGGATCATACATGGACTAAAACCAACCCCGATTTTTATAAGAAAAACACAGATGGCAGTTTTATGGCAGCCGCCGGCATGGATGATATTATTGAACTGGATTATGATAACCCTGCCTTAGTTAAGGCAATGATTGAGGCAATGAAATACTGGATTACCACATGCGATATTGATGGGTTTCGTTGTGACCTCGCTTCATGGGTTGAGTTACATTTTTGGCAAAAAGCAAGACCGGAACTTGAAAAGATAAAACCTCTTTTCTGGTTAGGAGAATTTGATGCTATTGAAAACCCTGACTATATGGAAGTGTTTGATGCAGCTTATGCATGGAAATGGATGCACGCTACAGAAGACTTTTACAAACACAATAGAAATGTGCAGGTATTAAAAGATTTGTTGCTGCAATATGAGAAAACTTATCCGCCAGATACAACCGGTTTATACTTCACTTCCAATCATGATGAAAATAGCTGGAATGGAACCGAGTTTGATAAGTATGGCGATATGGCTTTAGCATTGGCTGTTTTAAGTTTTACATGGAATGGTATTCCGCTTATATATAGTGGGCAGGAAATGCCTAACCATAAAAGACTAATGTTTTTTGATAAAGATGTAATTGAGTGGAGTGGTAAATATGAGCTGGCTGATTTTTATAAAACCTTGTTGAAACTACATTCAGAGCATCCGGCATTGGCAGCGGGTAGCCCGTTGGTACAAACAAACATTTTACCTGTTACCTCAGATGGCGATATTCTCGCATACCTGAGAACATATGGTAAAAACAATGTGTTGGTATTTTTAAACCTGTCACCCTATCCCTCAACCATACAGCCCAACATAAATATTGCCGGTACGATGAAAGAACTTTTTACCGGTAAATCAAAAAATTTTATTACCGATAAAAAACTGTCGCTTCAGCAATGGGGATATAAAGTATATGTAAATTGATTTATTGCTGCGTTATAATGGTAAACTGCTGGTGAAGAGCAGGCGAATGCTCATACAGCATGCTGATAAACGCATCCCCATATTTTGCATAATAAGGTAATATATTTTCCACTCTTTCCTGCAAGCTATTATTGGGAAACAGTTGTGTTTTCAGTTTTATGATTTGTGCCTGCTGGTCCTGATGTTTTCTCTTTTCAGCCCTGAGTATTTTTTTCTCTAACCTTTCCAGGTTTTTTTCAGCCCTGGTTTTTAAAACATCAACATGCTGCCTTAGCGTAGGATCTACACCGGCACTTATTTTTTTTATTTGCTCATATATATCTGCCAAAGCAGCGCTTTCTTTTTTAACAGATAATTGCTGATGACTTTGTGCCTTAACCAATGTGCTGAATATAGTATTGGCATCATCAAATAAAAGCTCATCGTCTATACGAAGCTTACCTGCCAGCTCAGCCATTTTTTCTTCTATAATCAAAAAAGAATTTCTTACAATCAAAACAGGAAACGGAATATTGTAGTGTATAAACAAATCTTTCAACTCAAGCCAGTAAGCAATTTCAGAACCGCCACCTATAAAAGCGATATCCGGTAAAATAGTTTCCTGGTAAAGTCCACGCAACACAACATTCGGGCTAAACCTTTGAGGATTATTTTCCAGCTCTTTTTCCATTGCTTCTTTTGTAAAATATATCTCTGTATTATTTATACGGAAGCCATTATCATCTTTTACAATCCTTTCACGCAAATTATCTTTCATGTAAAACAGGTTAATATCTCTTGGGGTTACCTGTATATGATATTTCTCCGATAATCGCCTGGCAGTTGCTTCAACAATATTTTTAGGTTTGTGGTTAAAGAGGTCATCTTTAAATACAGGTATCATCTGCTTTTTTAAAACAGGGGTATCTGCTATTAATACAACTACTCCATATGCTTTAAATAAAAAGTTAACCAGTTTTAAAGTAGCTTCCTGTATTGTGGAGGATGTAAGATATGCATCTTTAAGCACTGCAATCAATGCAGGGCCATGTGGAAAAATAGAAAGCCGCCCGCTGATTTGTTCAATAACCTCTGCAATACCTTTGGTATGCATTCTGCCTACCGAGCCGGATTGCGTGGTTTGCCAGGTAAGCCTGTCGCCGTTCAAATTAATATGGTTTAACTCCTCAATATCATTATCCTCGCTTCCCATATAATAGACCGGTACATAATTGTTTTCCGGAAATTTACTTTTCAGCTCTTCCGCAATTTTTACAGCATGCAGTATTTTATATACAAAGTATAAATAACCGGTAAAAATATTGGGCTGGTGTGCCGTACAAATGGTGAATGTATTTTCAAGAGATAATTGCTGAATATTTGCTAAAACCTTTTCAGAAGTATCAATATTTTTATATTGTTCAGTAAGTGCCTCAACCAGTAATTCACGATTTACGCTCTTATTCTTTTTATCTGTTATAGCATTATGTAAGCCCTGTAAATCGGGTGTATTGGTATAGAAGTTTTTTAAAAAATCAGGTTGATTAATATAGTCTGTAGCCAAATGTGAGAAAGCCTTAGTTGTTTCGTGTTTTATTCCCCTTGAAGTATAATTCATGACATTGTTAAAAATAAAAGCAAATGTATAGTTAACCCAGATTGGTAGCTTATCAATTTTCGGTTATTAACACTAAAAATTATAGCAGAACATTCATAAAACAAAAAAGCCACTCCAATTTTAACATTGAAGTGGTTTGATATTCATGTTGTAGACAGTTATTTATCTGTATCCCACCATTCCTGAGTTGGCTTTGCAACCACCTCTTGAAGAAGTACAGGATGTAAATGTTGCTCCGATTACGAGTACAAGCACAATTGCTGCAATAATTTTTTTCATTTTGTAATAAGTTTTAGGTAGTAATAAATTGTTCCAAGCACGGCGCTCGTAGGAGTAGGAAATATTCTTAATTTTTCAAAGGGAGGTTTGGATATACTACCGGTAAGGAGTACTGCAAAGAAACAAACCATATGCCAAAGGAACAAGTTAATATTCTATTTACGCTATATCAACTAAACAGCTAATTTAATTAATATTTTGTTTATCAATATCTTGCAGCGCAATATATGTTCCTCACTATCATTTAATTTAACATTCCTCAACAATAATAATTAAGACAAATATCCATTATTTAAGGCATCGCCCGCATAAAATTAAAATCACTTTAAAACACAAAAGGTAAAGTCATAAGAATTTCCGAAGTTTGCCAAGTTTATTCTAACATTATAATATGCCATTGCAACTTACTCGCCCGGTAGCCTTTATTGATTTAGAAACCACAGGCGTAAATCTTGCCACAGACCGCATTGTAGAAATTGCCATTGTAAGACTATCTCCTGATAGTACAAGGGTCGTTAAAAGAAAGCTCATCAATCCCCAGATGCCTATCCCTAAAGGAGCATCAGATGTTCACGGTATTACTGATGACATGGTGAAAGATGCGCCGGCTTTTAAGCAGGTGGCCAATGAAATCAGGCAGTTTCTTGATAACTGTGACCTGGCAGGTTATAACTCCAATCGCTTTGATATACCATTATTGGTGGAGGAGTTTTTGCGTGCAGGGTTGGATTTTGATGTTGCTGACAGGCATATGCTTGATGTTCAAAAGGTTTATCACATGATGGAACCCCGCACACTTGGCGCTGCTTATAAGTTTTACTGCGATAAAAACCTGGAAAATGCGCATAGTGCAGAGGCTGATGCGCAGGCTACCTGCGAAATACTTGAGTCTCAGCTTGAAAAATATCCCCAGTTAGGTTTTTCTGTAGAGTCAGTAATGAAATTTACAGGAAGTGAACCAATTGTGGATTTCGCACGCAGGTTTGTGATGGAAAATGGCGTAGAAATCTTTAATTTCGGCAAACATAAAGGCAAACGGGTGGTTGATGTTTTGAAATTAGAGCCCCAGTATTACGACTGGATGATGAAGGGAGATTTTGCCATGCATACTAAACAGAAGTTGACCGAGATTTTAAACAGAACCCTGTTAAAGAAAGCGTAAAACATTTTTAACAAATAAAGTATCAAGTAATTTTATAGCATAAAAAGTTATATCCTTGGAAAAACTAGTGATTATACCGACATATAATGAGAGTGAAAACATAAAGCTGATTTTGCTTGCCGTAATGGATATGCAACTTGGCTTTCATGTGCTGGTGGTGGATGATAGTTCTCCCGACGGAACAGCCGATGCAGTAAGAGCATTGCAACCACTTTATCCCGGGCAAATATTTCTCGAAGTAAGAAAAGGAAAACAAGGTCTCGGAACTGCATATATTCACGGTTTTAAGTGGGCGCTCGAAAAAGGGTACAAATATATTTTTGAGATGGATGCGGATTTTTCGCACGACCCTGCAGACCTTGAGCGACTTTATAAAGCAAGCCGTGCCGGTGGTGATGTTGTGGTTGGTTCAAGATATGTAAAAGGCGGCAATACGGAGAATTGGGGCTTTGAAAGAAATGTACTTTCAAAAGGTGGTGCATTATATACCAGGATAGTAACCTGGATGCCGGTTAAAGACCCTACTGCCGGTTTTGTTTGTTATAAAAGAGAAGTGCTGGAAACTATCAATTTTGACGAGATTAACTTTGTAGGATACGCGTTCCAGATAGAAATGAAGTTTGCCGCATGGAAACTCGGATTCAAAATAGTTGAAGTTCCTATAACATTTATTGATAGAAAATTCGGCGCTTCCAAAATGAATAAAAACATTGTGAAAGAAGGGATTTTGGGCGTACTGAAAATACAATGGCAGAGTTTGTTTAAAAACTACCGCCGCAAAGTGCGCAATAGTTATGTAGAAATTTCTTCAAAAGCGCCTGCAGAAGCCTTGAACTAAAGGGTATAACTTTCAATATATTTATTGCATATCTGCAAAATCCTTCCTGAAAGAACGCTTACTTTTTCTATAAAGTGTACAAGTGTTTTCAGCTAATTCATCATTTTTTAGCAGAATGATTCTGTTACGGAATTACTTTGATTGCTATTGATGTATTTTTACAGGTTATAGATTATACAGAAGCCTGAAAATAAAAAGACTTTATTATAAATGATGAGCATGAAAAAAATAGTTTTCTTCCTTTTACTCCTGACAAATACAACAGTTTATGCCCAAAAGAAACCTCTTAACCACACCGTATATGATAGCTGGCAAAGCATTGGCGAAAAAAAGATTAGTGATAATGGGAAATGGATTGCTTATGTAATAAACGTGCAGGAAGGTGATGGAACCCTCGTGATTCAATCTACGGATGCAACCTATAAAAATACCATACCAAGAGGATATAATGTTACTATTACACCTGATAGCCGCTACGCCATCTTTAAAATAAAACCACCTTACGCTGATACCCGCCAGGCGCAGATTAAAAAGAAAAAACCAGATGAGTTTCCTAAAGATTCATTGGCAATAATGGAACTGGAAAAAGACAGTATTACAAAAATAGCAAGAGTAAAATCATACCAGGTTCCTAAAAAAAATGCGCAATGGGTAGCATGGCAATTAGAAAAAACGTTGGCAGATACATCAAAAAATAAATCTTCGGATTCGCTTGCGCTTAAAATAGATTCTACTAAGAAAAATACAACTGCACCTACGCCTGAACAGGCAAAAAAGAGACAAAAAATAACCAACCCTCCTGTAATAAAAGCAGATGGAGATTATGCTGACGACGACAGAAATGAAGAAGGAAAAACGGAAGAAGGCACTCCTTTATCCATATACAATCTTAGTACGGCTACTGCTGAAGTGGTTCCATTGGTAAATGAATACACCTGGAGCAGGAATGGTAATATTCTGCTTATTGAAACTACCCGCAATAAAAAAGATAGTTTGAGCAAAGCGGTAGTAAAAGTTTTCAGAACAGCAGAAAACAGGTTTGACACTATTACAAGAGGCGGAAATGATTTTAAAAATTTTACGATAGATGAAAATGGAACACAGGTAGCTTTTGTGGCAGAAAGAGACAGCAGCGCCAAATCGTTGCAAAAATTTTATAAACTCTGGTACTGGAAAAACGGACAGGATACGGCAAAAATGCTTGCTGATAAAAACATTGCAGGCATGCCGATAGGCTGGGGGATAAGTGAAAATGCAGCATTGAAATTCAGTAAATCAGGCAATAGATTATTTGCAGGCACGGCTCCTATACAACCGCCTAAAGACACCTCACTTATTGATATAGACTTGGTAAAAGTAGATGTATGGAATTATAAAGACGATTACCTGCAAACAATGCAGCTAAAAAATCTTGACCTGGAATTGAAAAGAAATTATCTCGCTGTAATAAATCTTAGCAATAAAAGATTTATTCAATTGGCTGATAAAGAAATACCAACAGTGATTACTGATACGGATGGCGATGGCAGTGTTTTTGCCGGTATAACAGACATCAATAACCGAATTGCCTTGCAGTGGCAAGGCAATACGCTAAAAGATGTTTATAGTATTAAAGCCGATGACGGAACAAGGCAAATCATAAAAAAAGATATTGAGGGACAGATAGGAATATCACCCGCAGGAAAATATATTTTCTGGTATGATGCCAAAGCAAAAAACTATTTCGCATGGAAGAATGGCACGTTGAAAAATTTTACAGCAAAAATTCCGGTTAAACTTTACCAGGAAGATTTTGATATGCCGTCTAACCCCACAGCCTATGGTATAATGGATTGGACACAAAGTGACCTTGCTGTTTTAATATATGATCGTTTTGACGTGTGGCAGGTTGATCCGGCTGATGTAATAGCGCCGGTAAATATTACTAAAACAGGCAGAAAAACGGGAACCAGGTACAGGTATATACAAACCGATGAGGACGAACTATTTGTTACACCTTCCCAGGAATTGCTATTCTACGCTTTTAATGAAAAAAACAAAAACTCCGGGCTGGCAAAATTAAACTTTGTAAGTGATGGAAAGCTTGAGCCCATTTTCAGCGGCCCATTTTCAATTGAAAGAAACTTGTTGAAAGCAGCAGACAGCAACGTGTATGCCTACACGAAAGAAACATATATTGCACCTCCTGATTTATATACCAATGCAAACTGGAACAAAGAAATAAAACTAAGTGCCATCAACCCGCAACAATCTGCATACAATTGGGGAACGGCAGAGCTGTTTACCTGGAAGGCATATAATGGAAAGGAAGCAACAGGCATTGTGTACAAACCGGAGAATTATGACCCTAAAAAGAAGTATCCTGCCATTTGTTACTTCTATGAAAAATTGAGTGATGGATTATTTCAGTATATACCACCTGCGCCTACACCAAGCCGCTTAAACATTTCATTTTTTGTGAGCAGGGGTTATATTGTTTTAGCTCCTGATATTTCATATACTGATGGTTATCCAGGCAGGAGCGCTTATAATTATATAGTAAGCGGTGCAAGAGCATTGGTAAAAAAAGGCTGGGTTGACAGTACGAGGATTGGCTTACAAGGACAAAGCTGGGGCGGTTATCAAACGGCATATCTCATTACACAAACCAGGCTATTTAAAGCGGCATGGGCCGGAGCACCTGTAGCTAATATGACCAGCGCCTATGGTGGTATACGTTGGGAAAGCGGTATGAACCGCCAGTTTCAATATGAAAAATCGCAAAGCAGGATAGGCGCTACTTTATGGGAAAAACCGCAACTATATATGCAGAACTCACCGCTGTTCTATCTGCCAAAAGTTACAACGCCGCTGGTAATTATGCATAATGATAATGATGGCGCAGTACCCTGGTACCAGGGCATTGAGTTGTTTACCGGCTTGCGTCGTTTAAACAAACCGGTTTGGTTATTAAACTATAATGGCGAAGCGCATAATCTTATTCAACGGAAAAACAGGAAGGATATACAGATACGTGAGCAGCAATTTTTTGACTGGTTACTAAAAGATGAAAAACCAACACAATGGTTAAGAGAAGGCGTACCCGCAACAATGAAAGGGAAAATTTGGGGATTGGAGTAAAGAAGCGGTGGGCTATCGGCGGTGGGCTATCAGCCATCAGCCAATCGGATTGATTCGTATTCTAATTAAAGTGATAAACTTTTATAAAACCCGGCAGCGATAGCTGACAGCCGATAGCTGACAGCTCAAAGCAAAAAATAAACAAAAATGAACGCGAAACAGGCAGCAGCATTTAAAGCAGTAAGTTATATTAAGGATGGAATGATTGTTGGGCTTGGAACAGGCTCAACCGCATATTGGGCTATTCAGTATTTGGGTGAACGTGTACAACAAGGCTTGAAAGTAACGGCAGTAGCTACTTCTGACGAAACAGAAAGATTAGCCCGGGAAGTTGATATTGATGTGCAGCCATTAGACCAGGTAGATATGTTGGACATTGATATTGATGGCGCGGATGAAGTAGATACAAATCTTAATCTTATTAAAGGCGGCGGTGGTGCACTGCTACGTGAAAAAATTGTAGCAGTTGCAAGTAAAATGTTTATTGTAATTGCAGATGAAAGTAAATTGGTTGAAACCTTGGGTAAATTTCCTTTACCGGTAGAAGTAATTCCATTTGGTTCTACGCACACAGCAAAAAAACTTGCCGCATTGGGTTGCAAACCCATATTGCGTGTTAAAGAGGGAAAAACATTCATCACTGATAATAGTAATTATATTTTGGATTGTCATTTTGATGTGATTGCTGACCCTGCTGCATTGCAGCAGCAGATAAATACTATTTCAGGGGTGGTAGAAAGTGGCTTGTTTGTGAAAGTAGCATCAAAAGTAATTGTTGGTTTTGCTGATGGAACGGTAAAAGAAATTGGATAATATTGTTAGGTTACATAGGATAATTAATATAAAGCGACTGTTGGTATTGAATTGTATTGTTTAGAAACATAATACTATATAGTTGTTCATTTCGTTTAAATTGTTATATTTATTTATTCTAATAACTTCTAAACAATAATTATGGAACAAAACACAAATCCCGGAATGTTCGGATGGTGGAAAAAAGTAGTATTTGAAAATTACTCCAATTTTAATGGCAGGGCACGCCGGTCAGAGTATTGGTATTTTACATTGGCTACGCTCATTTTAATTTTACCTTTTTATGCACTTGCTTTAATAGGCGCCCTCTCCGAAAGTAGATGGTTAACAACAATCTGTGGTATGGTTTACCTTTTAGCAGCACTGGGATTATTTCTTCCATCCTTAGCTGTAGCAGTACGACGGTTGCATGATATAGGCAAAAGCGGTTGGTATTATCTTATTGGTTTAATACCATTTATCGGGGGCATAATATTATTGGTTTGGTTTTTCACTGAAGGAACACGTGGCACAAACGAATATGGCGAAGACCCTAAAAACCCTGCTGGCCCTGATTTTGATTTTGAGCAGGATGGTAAATAGTAAGATTATTGTTAGAATATAAAAATGCGGGGTAAGCAACTCCGCATTTTTCATTTTAGTGATATATCATTTTATCATTCCACCAACAGGCAATCCGCTGGGAACCCTGTCAGGAATTTTCCTGTCATAGTTATCATCATTAAGGGTGTTCAGAAACTCAACTATCGCATCAATGTTCTTAAACTCCACTTTAACCATTTTAGCCAGTGAATCAAGATTATCCTGTGTTACACTTTTGTTGGGAGGTGGTTTGCCGCGCAGGTCTTCATAAAAAAGCAATACATTATCCAGGGTTTGTATCTTACCGCTATGCATATATGGCCTGGTAACGCGTAAATTGCGCAGCGTTGGCGTCCTGAAAGCAAGTGTTTTGTTATATCCGGAATCCGGAACGACATTTTTTTCATTGTCCTGCACACCTAATACATGCACTTTAAAATCGGAAAGCATAGGGCCGTTGTGGCATCGGGCACAACCGGCCTTAATAAATTCTTTCATGCCATCAATTTCCCTGCCTGATAAAGCATTTTTGTCGCCACGCATATATTTGTCAAACCTTGAATTATTGGCGAGCAATGATCTTTCGAATGTGGCAATCGCTTTTGTAATATATCCTATCGTTACCGTATCACACTCTGAAAAACTTTTTTTAAATAGTTGTTTGTACTCAGGTATCTTATCTACTCTCTTCGCAATTTCTGCCGCTATACTGTCTTCTTTGAATGAATGTCCGCGCATTTCTTCTAAAGACCTCACAGGGAATGTTGCCTGGTCTTCCAGGCCTTTGGCGCGTAAATCCCAAAACATAGGGGCCTTATCAGGAAAATAATTCCCATCGTTGTCTATACCATTAAATACTACATTCAATAATGATGGTGAGTTGCGTTTAGTAAAAGGAATATCATTGTGCTTATTAAATACCCTTTTTTCACCTAATCCTTTTCCATTCACGCCGATAGATATTTCCAGGCTTTCTGCATAACCAAACTCCGGGTGATGGCAGGTGGCACATGCAACATCTTTTCCTCCTGATAAAATGGGATCATAAAAAAGCAACCGGCCTAATTCTATCTTTTCCGGTGTGGATAGATTATCTTTTGGAGATTTATATTCAACCGGCAATGCATCAATCTTTCCAAAATCATCTGCAGCGCTTTTAGTTTTCACAGGTTTGTCTTCTTCTTTGGGAGATTTGCACCCCTCAACAATAATAACTAAACCAGTAACTAATAAAACAATCGTTAATACTATTCTCAACATCTTTCAATATATACAAAGGTTTTTTAAAAATTAACTACATGTAATTTATCGGAATATTTGCCTGATACAGGTGAATATAGCAAAATCTAAATTCCATCTTACTAAATTATTATTTTATGACTGGGGTCATATAAGGTTATTCTGTTTTCATCTCCCTTGTTTGTGGGTTATCTTTTACCTTTTGCAATAAAGCAGCAAGCGCCTTAACTATTTCGGGATATTGCTCTGCAAGATTATTTTTCTCACCAATATCTTTATGCAAATCATACAATTGCGGGTTGGGCAAATTGCCAAGTTCAATACTAACGTATTTGTCAAAAGCCGGTCCGCCATTAGGTTCTATATATTTCCACTTGCCTTTGATGATAGAAAGCGCATTTGCATGTTCTATAACATACGGTCTGTCTTTAGTTGATTTACCAAGCAATACATCCAGTTCGTTAAAGCTGTCGCCGGCTTCAGTGGCAGGTAATTGCTGATGGGTTAGTGCGGCAAAGCAGGAGAGGAGATCAACCTGGCTGAATAATGCATTGCTGATTTTGCCTGGCTTTATGCCGTTAATCCATTTCACAATAAACGGAATTCTTGTACCTGCATCAAAGGCACTGTATTTACCGCCGCGCAAAGGCCCTGAAGGTGTATGACCATTAAGCTTTATTACCGCACTGTCGGCATAGCCATCATCAACCACCGGCCCATTATCACTACTGAAAATAATCATCGTATTATCTGATATGCCTAAACTGTCTAATGTGCTTTGTATTTTACCAACGGTAGCATCCAATTGAAGAATAACATCACCTCTTGAACCTAAGCCGCTTTTATTTTTAAACCTGTTATGGGGTGCGCGGGGCACATGTATATCATGCGTTGTAATCACCAGGAAAAATGGTTTTGTTTTATTGGAAGAAATAAATGCAGTTGATTTTTCTATCAGCTTATCGGCAATATCATCATCATTCCAAAGGGCAGCTTTACCACCCGCCATATAACCTATACGGCTGATGCCGTTGATTATCGTTTGATCATGACCCTGAGATGGGTGAAGTGTTAATAATTCAGGATGCTCCTTACCCGTAGGCCAATCACCTACTTTCTCCTTATAGCTTACAATTATCGGATCTGCAGGATCAAGATTTGCTACCTGGTGATTTTCTACGTATACGCAAGGCACCCTGTCAACCGTTGCCGGAAGTATAAATGAGTAATCAAAACCCAGTTCATTTGGCCCGGGTTTAATTTCTCCATTCCAGTCAGGACCTGCGGCGCCACCAAGCCCAAGATGCCACTTGCCGACAATAGCTGTTGCATAACCGGCTTTTTTCAGTACAGCCGGCAATGTTATTTTATCAACAGGTATAATTAATGATGCATTGCCAGGTGCTATACCTGTACCTTTTTTGCGCCAGGCGTATACACCCGTCATAAGCGAAAAGCGCGAAGGTGTGCAGGTTGCCGAAGTAGCATGCGCATTGGTAAAACGTATACCCGCTGCTGCCAATTTATCTATATAGGGTGTTTTGATTTTTGATGCTCCATAGCAACTTATATCTCCGTAACCAAGATCATCTGCATATATTATTACAATATTTGGCTGCTGTGCATTTGCCATATACACTGATACCGCAAGCAATAATAAAACGCTTAAAATTTTTTCACGCATAATAAACTTTTAAACTCAATGATGAGATAAAAGTAAGGGTAAAAAATGGTTTAAGTAATTAACAAAGCTTTTATAAACCTGCAGGCTTTTAAATAATCTTATACTGCAATTACTAACTTTTAAACTTGAATGATTATGAAAAAGATTTTGACACTTATGTTTTCAGTGATTTTGGTTTCTGCTGCTTTTGCACAGCACGGTAATAATGATTTTTACAGAGACAAAAAATATAATCATGGTAAGCCTGGCTATTCAAACAATTTTGATATACAGCGCAGAAATGATATGATTGCTAAAGTGAATTATGAGTATGATCAGCGCATTTGCTGGGTAAATGAAAGCCGCATGCGTTTGCGCGAAAAAAGAAGAGAGATTAACAGGCTTGAAGATGAAAGGAGAGATCGCATCCGTATGATATATGCCCGTTTTGATGGTGATAGGAGAGGACCTAATCCTCATTGGAAAGATGGTTATGTTATTCACTAAACTCCTACCGGATAAAAGCAAAGGCTGCCCTATACGGGCAGCCTTATTATTTTTTATAATTTCAAAATGCTAAGCAATTTTTTTCTCCGCTACTTCAAGTTGTAACGTATGTTTCCACAAAGTGGCAGAGCTTACCGGTTGATTGGTAGCTATTGCTTTATTTTTTAAATGTCTTTTAAAAAGATGCATATAAGGGCAGTCCTGGAAGTTAGCGAGATATATCTCGTTAGGTGATTCGCCTGAACCACCAAGCCCTAACACAAAAAAATCATTATTACGCTTCTTCTGTAGGGTGAATGTAAAACTATTCGATATCAAACTGTAATGATGCCTGCATTTAAGATGAAATTCCAATCCTGTTGCATTGTCTCTTAGTTTTAAACCAATACGATCGATCACCGTATATAACTTCGGCGGAAATAAATTATTCAATACAAATTTTTCGAACTGCTTTTTCTTACGAAAGTTATCAGGAATCACAAACCTGTTGTATTCGGGTTTAGGAGGAATTACGGCTACCATAGGGTATAAGATTGGGGCAGGTAAAGAAACTATTTTTGAGAAGGGTTATTGTTACAACAATAAAATAAATTGAAAATTTAACCGGGATCAAAAGTTTACCTGTATTTGCAGCTATGTAAATTCTATTCGCTTTTAATTTCAATGGTAAAATAATCTGCCATTGATTTACCATTTTTATCTTTAAATGCTTTAAGTTTTTCAGGAGTGAAAATAGCAGTATTTAAAAATACTATACGCTTGCCTGGCATTTGCACTTTATTTGCCAATCCAATATTTTCAAAGCCTGTATTAGAAGATGGTGTTCCTTCATGAAAAAGAATTTCACCATCAGGATGAATATCAAAATAATATGGCTTCCCGTTATAAATACCTGTAAAATATTGTACAAAATCTTCGCGGTTTCCGTAAACAACGCCCACAATGAGCTGGTCAAAATAAATCCAGTCTTTATTAATCGCTGTAATAATTTCCGGCCACTTGTTTTTTAGAAAATCAGCATATGCTTCAAAATCTTCTTTACTATATTTTTGAGGAGAAATATATAGCATGGAAGGTGTTACCTTCCTGTCAAAATCTATTTCATTTTTATAGGCAGGCGTATCAGTAAAAAAGTAATGGAATGCTTTTTGGAAAATATAATTGCTGTAAGGACGATCATGTAGATCCAGTGTTTCATAATTGAATAATATTTTTTTCCGGTTGCCTAATTGCACACTATATGTTACGGTATTGGTTGAGGATCCTTTTTTCTCCACACTGCTTACTATAATTTTTTCATTTTTATAGATGGTTTCATACACATTATGGCTATTGGAACAACCGAATATACTTAAGATGGACATAGCAGCTATTATTATGATGAAAGAAAGATTAAACGATGTTTTCATTATTATAAGATTAACTTTTAATAAAACGCTCATGTTAAAGATATTGTTTTATTGTTATTATTTTGAGATGCTAAACAAGAGTAGAAAAGACCTGTAGTTTTTGAAATTATTATTTTATTGTAAATTATCAAATTCATTTAGTTTATGGCTTTTCACCTCATGCCGGTGTGGCATCGTATCTCCCGCCAGGCGGAAGTGCTCACTTTTACTTTGAGGAGACCTGTGAACTGTATATCGCTACCTGAGCATTTCCTTTAATCAGCCATACTGCATATCCCGCATAAAAGCAGGCGCCTAACGTGGATACTGGTATAAATAGGTAGCGGGCTATGAGTAGGAATTTCCCACTACTGTATGTTAAGCGTGAAAAGTCAGACGGCAAACATGAAAATTTCACCAGAACATAATTATACTTTCTTATAACACTGAAGCATGCCCTAAAATAAAGACGATTGACCGACGGGCTTATCCGGCACTTTCAAATCCAGCTTAAACACCCGGTTTATTTCTTTTATAAAATGTGCAGCCAATAATGGAGATTCCTTTTCAATATTCTGGTGCACAAAAAAATATAATTTTTGAAGCCCTGCTTTACGCCATTTGGTAATACGTGTTATCCAGTCATCAAGCCTGGGAATATCAGATGAGTGATTAGCGCCCACATACCGGATAAACGCTGCGGGTGTTGTCAGCCGCATATGCAGCATATCTCTTCGCCCTGCGGTATCAACAATAATATTTGTCATATGCAGGTTTTCCAGTAAACTACCATATGCTTTGCTTGCTTTCTTATCGTTAAACCATGCTTCATTGCGTACTTCCACTGCAAGCGGAATTCCTTTAGGAAAATCTTTCAAAACAGATTTCAGGCGTTCAAAATCTTTTGGCGCAAAATTATCATGCAATTGCAAAAAAGCCATACCAAGCTTTTCTTCGAAATTGCTGATAGCATTGCAAAAATTTTCTACCGGTTCCTGCACATTAATAAGCCGGCGATAATGTGTAATTAAATCTGTAACCTTTGGAAAAAATTTAAACCCTTCCGGCGTTTTGCTTTTCCAGGTTTTTACCTGTTTAAAATCCGGCATTTTATAAAAAGTGGCATTCAATTCAATACAGTTGAACTGCCGGGAATAATAACTCAATTCATCTTTGGTGCCTCTTGGATAAAACCCTTTTAAATCACTCCTGTTCCATTTGGCGCAACCAACATATACTTCAAAAGGCTTATCGTTTTTGTGCGATTTTAAAAGTGCTGTGGTTTCCGGCGTATCTTTTGGCAAAGCAAAATCAACTTTTCCCGGGTTGGATACTTTTCCAAATTGCATGATAAATGTTTTGGTTACAAAGTAAGAAATTAGCAGGAAATTAAATCTCTCCACGCTGTAACAACAATTCAATTCTAAAGAGCCTTCCACTTGCAGAGGAGAATAGTAAACAGCGTACCAGTACTCAGATTACCTGGAATCCATAAGCATAAGGATCATCTTCGGGGTCAATAGAAATTGTATTATATCCATAAATTCTTGCCCATCCTTCTATACTTGGGCGTATAGAAGGCATACCATGCAAATCAAGTTCTTCAACAATTCTGCCAATAAATTTTGATCCAATAATACTTTCATGTATAAATTCATCCCCTTTTTTCAATTTTCCTTTGGCATACCATTGCGCCATACGTGCGGAGGTACCTGTACCACAAGGGCTTCTGTCTATTGCTTTATCGCCGTAAAATACAGCATTACGTGCAGAAGATGTTTTATCAATCACTGCTCCGGTCCAGAGTATATGTGAACAACCATTTATTGTTGGATCATCAGGATGAACAAAACTGTATTTCTCATTAATATTTTTACGTAATATTCTTGCCCAGGCAATCAACTTGTCGGCTGTATAATATTCAATACCTTTAAAATTTTTCTGAACATCCACAATTGCATAAAAATTACCGCCGTATGAAACATCAATAACCAGTTCTCCTAATTCAGTGCATTCCGCAGTCAGCCCTTCTGCCGCAAGATATGCCGGTACGTTGGTGAGCTTTACTGTTTTTATTTTCTGTCCTTCCTGCGTATATTCAATTTTTACCAACCCGGCAGGAGCTTCCATATTTATTGTTCCTGGTATTTTAGGATTTATTAGTCCTTCTTCCAATGCAATAGTAATTGTACCAATAGTTCCATGCCCACACATAGGCAAACAGCCACTGGTTTCAATAAATAAAACAGCAACATCATTTGCCGGATCATGTGGTGCATATAATATGCTACCACTCATCATGTCATGCCCCCGCGGCTCAAACATTAATCCCTTTCGTATCCAGTCGTATTCTTTTAAAAAATGTTGTCTCTTTTCACTCATATTCCTGCCCTGCAATACAGGACCGCCACCTGCTACAAGCCGAACGGGATTACCACAAGTGTGCGCATCAATACAAAAAAAAGTCTTCTTCATACAGAAAGGTATAACAAATCCTAAACGCTTAAAAAATTCAGAACTCTTTTAAAAAATTTATAATTAAATATTATTTTTCTTCCATTCACCGTTTACAATACGCCATATATTCAGCGGGTTATTATCCTTTAAGGCATCTGGCAACATATCATCTTTAAAACCCTGAAAACATATTGGTCTTACCCAGCGTTTAATAGCAGTGGTACCTACGGAAGTATACCTGGCATCGGTGGTTGCAGGAAAAGGCCCTCCATGAACCATACTGGCACAAACTTCTACTCCTGTAGGAACATCATTTAAAATTATTCTACCGGCCAATGTTTGCTGCAGGTGAATAATATCCCCATGCGCTGTGATATCATCATCAGTAGCCATAATAGTTGTAGTTAGCTGACCTTTCAACGCAGTGAGCGCTTCAATCAATTGGGCTTTGCTATCGCAGATAATAGCGAGGGAATATGGTCCGAAAACTTCTTCACGCAAATGAGGGTTTTGCAGAAAATCCTTTCCGCTAACACTAGCCACAGTTGGATAAGCCTCGCCTTCGCCAGGTTGTTGAACTGATTGGCCAATTTTTTGAATACCCTTCTGCGCAAGCGCTTCGTTTAACCCCCTGGCAAAAGATTCCTGTATTGCTTTATGCAACATTTTTTGCGGAATAACTGCTGCTATTTCTTTGCCAAGTAAGGAAAGAAAGTCATCAAGCCCTTTGCTTTTTACTGCAAGTAGTAAGCCGGGGTTTGTACAAAATTGCCCCATACCCAAAGTGATAGACGCTGCATATGTTTTGGCTAAAGTTTCTGCATTCTTTTCTAAAGTATCAGGTAAAAAAACAACAGGATTTATACTGCTCATTTCAGCAAAAACAGGTATTGGCCTTTCACGCTCGTTTGCCAATTTCCACAACGCCATTCCACCACTGAGCGAACCGGTAAAACCAACACCGGTAGTTTCAGCATGTTGCACCAGGGCTTTACCTACGGTGCTGCCGGAACCCAACACATGTTGAACTGTGTATTCCGGAACGCCAGATATAACGATTGCTTTTTTAATAGCATCAAACATTTTACCTGAAGTTTCAGCATGTGCAGAATGACCTTTCACAACCACCGTTGAACCGGAAGCAAGTGCACTTGCAGTGTCGCCTCCTGCGGTAGAAAATGCAAAAGGAAAATTACTTGCCCCAAAAACAACAACGGGGCCAACAGGTAATAACATTTTCCTTGTATCAGGTTTTGGAGGAGTTCTCTGCACATCTGCCAAGTCAATAGCTGCTTCAACCCAACTTCCTTCTTTAATTAAATTGGCAAACAATTTTAACTGATTTGTTGTACGTGTAAGTTCGCCATTTAACCGCGGCAAAGGTAAATTACTCTCTTCATTCGCAACTTTAACAAGAGATGCTCTGTCGTTTTCTATTTGTACAGCAATCTCATTCAAAAAGCCGGCTTTAGCAGCAGGAGTTAAAAGAGCATACTTCTTAAAAGCATTTGCCGCATTTTGCATTACAATATCAATATCATTCATTACCAGTAAATAATTTTAAAGAATTGCAAGATAGTTATGTCGGGTATAACAGAGCTATTGGAAATTAACTATATACTCAAATATTTTGTTCTGTTTTTTATAATGATACACTACATATACTTTTACTTTAATTTAGCGCCATGAAATTAGATATTCTGGCCATAGCTGTGCATCCTGATGATGTAGAATTGGGTTGCTCGGGTGTATTAATGATGGAAAAAAAGAATGGTAAAAAAACAGGAGTAGTGGACTTAACGCGTGGAGAGCTGGGTACAAGAGGAACCGCCGAAACCCGCGATATTGAAGCCGCTGCTGCTGCTAAGGTTATGGGTATTGACGTAAGGGAAAATCTTAGAATGGCAGATGGTTTTTTTAGGAATGATGAAGCTCATCAGCGATTACTTATAAAATATATTCGCAAATATCGGCCTGAGATTGTTTTGTCGAACGCATTAGATGACAGGCATCCGGATCATGGACGCGCCGGGCATCTTATTAAAGATGCATGCTTTTTAAGTGGATTGCGGAAAATTGAAACAATGGATGACAATGGTAGCCTGCAGGAGCATTGGCGCCCCAAATATATATTTCATTATATACAGGACAGGTACTACGAACCGGATTTTGTATATGATATAACAGATGTATTTGAAAGAAAAATCCAATCTATTAAAGCGTACAGTTCACAGTTTCATTCAACAAAATATAATATTGATGAGCCTCAAACCTATATTTCAACGCCTGAATTTCTGAATGCAATCGTTGGACGCCTGGCTATGTTTGGAAAAATGGTAGGTGTATCTTATGCAGAAGGTTTTAGAACAGAGAAAATGATTGGCATAAGCAACTTTGACAACTTTATACAAAAAGATACATAAATTAAGGCTATTTCTTTAGTATCCCAATATCCATACCTTGTTATTTCTTCTTTAACCACATCGGCTTTTGCTTTATTACTTTGCTGTATATTTTACATTGCCCGGTATGCGCGCCGGGTAAATAACCGATACTCATCAAAAATTCATTTACAATTTCCCCGCCTGTAAACCTGAAAGTTTGCTTGAATAATTTTACCCATTCTTCTTTTGTTTTGGGATGATGATGTTCAAGCCATTTTTCAAAAGAACCAAATTGCTTTTGTAATTGCAATATTGTTTTAGCATTTTCAATAGCGGCGTTTATCTTTAAGTTATTGCGGATGATGCCTGCGTCGGCCAACAGCCGGTCCCTGTCTTTTTCCGTATATGCAGCAACCTTTTTTATATTGAAATTGCTATAGGCCTTTCTGAAGCTTTTTTCTTTTTTCAGGATTGTTTCCCAGCTTAATCCTGCCTGGTTTATTTCCATTATTAATCGTCCGAATAATTCATTATCGTCGTGAATAGGAAAACCATAATAAAGATCATGATAGTTTTTGTGCAATACCTTGCGGTCTTCTGTCATTGATTCAATAGCCTTGCAGTACGACATAATATTATTATCCTGGTTTGTAAAATAAAAAAGGAAGATAAGAACAATTATGCTGCAAGTGAACGGGGTGCATTTCAAATTTTTGCAGGTGGGTGGTGACACCCACCTGTAAAAAAAAAGCAGTTGATAATTTAAATGAAATATTTTGAACTTGTGAGAGATTGCTTCTCCCGCCGCAAGATGCTTTTATCTCAAATATTCATCAGGGCGGGATCGCAACGACGACGGAAGTGTGTTGGGTTTAATGTCAGCAAAAAGGAAATCCCTGAAGAGATATCCGCCCGGCACCTCAAATTATTAATTAGCCGTAAACTGTTGCTATCAACAGCTTAAATCATTATTTTAGTACCGTCATTAAGCGTTTAATATCTTATCGATCTCCCTTTAGCCGGATATACACCCCAGCATCTTCCGCCCTGAAAACATAACTATTGCAGACTTAAGCAAAGCACTTTGGCTTAGCAATTTTTTTATCTCAACTTATTTTTATGGCAGGTACATTAACTTGTTTTGTTATAACGGGTTTTGGTAAAAAGGCGGATTTATTAACACAGCGTACCCTTGATATGGACCTGGTGTATAAAAAAATGCTTAAACCGGTTTGTGATGAATTTAAAGATCCGTCGATTGATTGTTTCAGGGCATGCGATAAATTGTATACAGGAACCATAGATTCATTTATGTACAGGTGGATCTTTGAGGCAGACATCGCAATAGCGGATATCAGCACTTTAAATCCCAATGCCATTTATGAGCTGGGTGTGCGGTATGCATTAAAGCCGTATTCCACCATTGTTATTTCAGAAGATCAGCTAAAATTTCCTTTCGATTTTAATCATGTGCTGATACATACTTATAAGCATGGTGGCAACGACATAGATGAGCAGGCGGTAAAAACGTTTACTGATAAGCTAAGGCAGTTGTTAAAAGATATTATACCGATGCTTGAGGTAAAAGATACGAATGACAGCCCGGTATATGATTACCTGAGGAATGATATTTTCCCTCCCAAAATGAAAAAGAAAAAGCAGGTGAGAAAAGCCTGGGACCCGATGCTGGTTAAGGTTATTAAAAGCAGTGATATTAAGCAGGTGGCAGAAAATAACCTGCTTAACAAAGTGTCGCAAACTGAAGTAGAGCAGATGCTTGATACGGCTCCCGGGGAAAATCTCAATACCCCGGTTAACCGGAAAGATATTCTGAAGGAAATGTATGCAGCCGCGTTCAATACAATAGGGCTTCAGCATAAAGCGGTTAATGCTTACGGCCCATATAAGGGATTGTTTGATAATATAGGAGAAGTAAATTTTGCCAATACCTCCGCCATCATCAAATCACTCTCTGAAGAAGTTAACACTCAAAAAGCCAAAGGCATGGATGAGAAGCGTATATCGGCTTCTCCTGTAATAACAGGGATGATAAATGACCTGAAGCAAAGTTTATCCGAAAAAAAACTTTCTTTATCCCAGTTGCTTGATAAAGCGGAAGAGGCCAAAAAGAAAAACCAATTACGGGAATCGCTGGCATATTTCGCATTGGCTTTGGATCTTGATCCTGCAAATATTTTTATCATACAGCGGATAGTGCTGCTGACGTACAAGCTTGAAAGCCCTGATACATTAACAGCATTGAAGCTTGCAGAGCAACTGCTGAGAGATCATTTGCGACCGGATGAAGTAATAGATGTAGAAACTTTAGGGCTGGCAGGGGCAATATATAAACGGTTGGCAGAATCAGAGAACGAAAATGAGAATATCACCAGGGCGCTCAGGTATTATGAAAAGGGGTTTCTTATTGCGAATGATTATTATAATGGAATTAATTGCGCCTATATGTACGTGTTACGGACATCTAAAGCGACAGATAAAATGGAGCGTATCGCCGATTATATGAATGCTAAGAAGATATGGAGATCAGTAGTTGAAATTTGCGACAATGAGATCAGGAAAATTGATGAAGGCGGTACCAATAAAGACCAGGTATGGATATTACAGTCTAAGGCTGAAGCGTTGGCAGGCTTGAATGATGGAAAAATAAACGAAGAAATAGCCGCCCTGCTGTCGCAAACAGAAGCAATAAACAATACATTCTCAAGAGAAACTTTTGAAAAGCAGCATAAGAAATTAATTGATCTGATCACATCAATTCAAAATACATTACAATAGCGCTTGACTGATGCTGATTTTTATGATTGCAGCTTAAATGCAGCAGGAAAATGTTCTTCTTTTACACAGGTCGCGGTAGTGACCCCCTCAACTTCTGCACCTTTTGCCGCAGCAACTTCTCCCAGCTTATACAAATCAAACCGGCTGTCGGCATTGCTCATTTCAACAAGGTCATCAATCTGGCTGCCGGTATAATGCTTGTTCATTAGTACTTTAAGTGTAGGCGCATCAATCCATAAATTGTATCGCAAATAGGTAAGCAGTCCTTTTTTCTGTTCTTCTCCTGTTATACAGTCATTGCTTAAATCTCCTATCTCTCCATCAATAGACCACGGAGTGGCGCAATCAGAAAGCCATTGAAGGATAGCCTGGTTGTGCCAACTGGCATCCTGCATCAGCATGTCAGGTATCTGCTGCGCCCAGTTAAGTAAATGTTGCTCTGTAACTTTCTGCGGAATTTTACTCCACCGGCTCATGCCTGTTCCTACCGACACCAGAAAAATATTTTCCGCACCCGGTTTCCATCCAAACGGAAAACCTTTCAGCGTTGCGATCATAAGCAGTTGCAGCGATGGATTATTGGCCATGCTTACGCCACCATCAACAAATGCCGCGGTTTTTAATCCTCCGCCCACATTTATGATTTGTGGAAGAAAATACGTTGGTGCTGCTGCGCTGGCGCGTACAGCCTTCCAAAGCAATATATCTTTATTTGTTCCGAATGCAGAGTCGTAATATTTGCCTTTGGGATGATTGATCAAAGGCCAAACACTGTTGGTATCTGCACGTTTAGCTACAATGCACAGGCCTGTTCTTATTTTATCGCTTCCAAGCGTTATATCGCCAAACACATTTTTCAGCTCCTGTTCCAGGGGCGCTGCGTCGTATTGGGCTTTAATGAATTTTTTTATCGTAAACAGGTTCCACCATTTATATTTCTGGTCAAATATTTTGCCTCCAAGGTCAAGATACATTTGCGTGATTTCATCAACCGACTTTCCTATTGCCAGGCAGGAAGCTATAATAGAACCTGTACTCGTTCCCCCGATCAAATCAAAATAATCGCACAAACGAAAACCAGGGTCGCCGCCATGCTGCTTTCGCAAAACATCTTCAATGCTTTTTAAATATCCTAATGTTAAAGCACCGCGGATTCCGCCTCCATCGAGCGCAAGTATACGTTTGGGTGAACCGGGAGCGAAATGTTGTTGAAGAGTCATTATGGTATAATTTACTTTTATTAAATGCCGGTTTATAAATCCGGTAATTGTTGCGGCGCCATCATTGGGTCAGGATAAGCTAACCTTTTATGAGAGATAAGGCGGTTATAAAACAGGAGGTTCAATAAGTTTGGAAGAAAGCTTTAACAGGGCGGAAGCTCTAATGTATGATATATAAATTGCTTTTGCAATAGCATTGTTGCTATTTTTCGGCTACTTAATAATTTGAGGTGCTGATGAAATAAAACAACATATACGAAACCGGTTTGCTGTATAACAAGTGGTTATATCAAACTACTTATCCATGAATAAATTTTGGAAACTCCCTGTGGCAGCCTGCTATATTTCTATACCAGTATCCGCTATACGGTTTGAAGTTTATGGTTTGAAGTTTCAGGTACAAAGTTTCAGCTGAAACTTGCAACCCGGAACCAGTAACCTGCAACCAAAAAAAATATTTCCCCTGTTCATGGGTGCTGCTACCCGCTCAAGGCACTATAACATTACATGAAGCATGTGCCCGATCACATACAGTCCCTGATTCAGAAAAGCCTGGATGGCTCTATTACTATGGAAGAAAAGGCGATGCTGGATGCATGGTATTATACTTTTTCCCCGGAAGAGATGATGATGTTTTCAGAGGAAATGGAAAACAGCATTGGTAAAAGAGTGAAGACCAGGCTGGATGACTATATTGTTTATGAACGCATTGCCGCGAGAAACAAAAAACAATCAACCTTATTGAGGGCCGCAGTAGTGGTTTCGCTGGTAAGTGTATCATGCCTGGTATATTATTTTATTGCTGATCAACGTGAAGAAAAAAAAACATTGCAGGCAGTTGCTGAGATGAAAGCCATTAAAGATGTTTCGCCTGGCAGCACTAAAGCTACGCTTACATTGGGCGACGGATCAACAATTGTTTTAGACAGCAGCTCAAACGGGCAGTTAGGTGTGCAGGGCAATACAAAAGTGATAAAGCTGGATAACGGGCAGTTAAAATACCTGAAAGGAAAAAATGGAGCGCACAATAATGCAGTGGTATATAATACCATTGCCACACCGAGAGGAGGGCAGTACCAGGTAGTGCTGGCTGATGGTTCTGTAGTTTGGCTGAATGCTTCTTCCTCCTTAAAATTTCCCACTGAGTTCAGGGATAGTTTGCGTGAGGTAGAAATAACCGGTGAAGCTTATTTTGAAGTAGCGCACAATGCATTGAAGCCTTTCAGGGTAAAAGTAAAAGATATGTATGTGCATGTGCTGGGTACCAGTTTTAATGTGATGGCTTATAATGATGAAACATCCATCAATACTACTTTGCTGAAAGGCTCATTGAAAGTAAGCAGCGGAGAAAATTCAAAACTGATAAAACCCGGACAGCAGGCTAAGTTAAATAACAAAGGCAATTTTCAATTGATTCCTGATGCTGATGTGGAAGAAGCGGTGGCATGGAAAAACGGAAAGTTTTCTTTTAATAGTGCGGATATAAAAACAATTATGCGGCAGGTAGAACGCTGGTATGATGTTGATGTGGTTTTTGAGCGTGAGGGTGATTTACATTTTACCGGTGAGCTCAGCAGGTTTGTGAATGTATCGCAATTGCTGAGAAAACTGGAGCTCACCAATGAAGTTCATTTCCAGATCGAAAAAGGACGGATAACGGTTCTGCCCTGATCTCTATAAAGATTGTGTTATTCCTAAAATTAATGTAAACAAAACTAACAAGGTTATGGATCGATCTTCTATTCCAATCCGCTGCTCAGGGAGCAGACTACTGCGTACAATGCGGGTATTGAAGTTTACCGCTTTCCTGATTGTAGCGCTTTGTCTTCGGGTAGACGGAAAGGCTTATTCGCAGGAAATAAACCTTTCTTTAAAAAATGTTCCTCTTTCAAAAGTGCTCAAAGAAATTCAGAAACAATCGGGTTACCAGTTTCTGTATTCAGATGAAGTATTGCGCTCAGATAAACGCATTGATATTTCATTAAAAAACGCAACCATTCGCGAAGCGCTTGAAAAATGCATCATTCCCGAAGGGCTTGACTTTGTTATCGACGACAAAACGATCATTCTCAGGAGAAAGGCAGTTGTTCAAAATAAATCTCCTGAAACCACGAAAGCAGCAGATATTACAGGTAGGGTTGTGAATGATAAAGGCGAGCCGGTATCGGGCGCTTCCATTGTAATTAAAGGCACTAATACCGGGGCAAGCTCTGATGCATCCGGTAATTTCAGGTTGCAGACTTCGCAAAGCAGGGTTACCCTTGTTATATCATCTGTTGGATACGAAACAAAAGAAGTAACGGTAACGGGTACTACCCCTGTGAACATTGTGCTTACTGCTAAAGAAAATACCGCAGAAGAAATAGTGGTAATTGGTTACGGTACCCAAAAGAAAGTAGATGTTACCGGCGCTATCTCCACTATAAAAGCGGCTGACGTAAACCAGGGTATCAATCAATCTGTATCGCATGCATTGCAGGGACGAGCAGCAGGCGTAACCGTTATGCAAAACTCAGGCGCGCCGGGTGAAGGTGTTGAAATACGTGTGAGAGGTTCCAATTCTATTAACAACAACAGCCCGCTGTATGTGGTAGATGGTATAATATCAGGAGATATTAATGGTTTAAATCCCGCTGATATAGAAAGTATTTCTGTATTGAAAGATGCCGCTTCTGCAGCAATATATGGATCTCGTGGCGCTAATGGTGTGGTAATCGTAACTACTAAAAAGGGGAGGAGAGATCAGAAAACAAGTATTTCGTATAACACCAGCCAGGGTTTTCAACAGGCGTGGAGAATACCTGAATCTTTAAATGCAGCAGAGAGAAACCTTATTCATAAGGAGGCGTTGACCAATGATGACACTGACCCCGGTGATGCCGTGTGGAATTATTATAACGACCCGGAGAATGCTGTTACCAGGACAGACTGGTTTAAAGAAGTATTAAAGCCTGCTTATATTTCCAGCCATGACCTGGCTATCAGGGGAGGATCAAGCCGCTCTAATTATTCCTTCAGCTTGGGTTATTTAGATAACAACGGTATTGTAATGGGCACCAATTTTAAAAGGTATAATGTGCGGATTAACAGCCAGCATGAATTGTTTAAAAATTTAACTTTCGGTGAAAATATTTCTGCAGTAATAACAGATCAAAAGGCAGGAGAGTTTCGCGGCGCATATGACGGGGTATTAAGTTCAGCGCTGTTCAACTTTAGAAATATACCGGTATATACAGATAAAGCAAACAATATTTATGGTACACCTTCCGGTGATTTCCCTAACCCGGTAGCATCGCTTAATAGCAGGGATAACAGGAACAAAAGCCTGGGAATAGGCGGAAATGCATACCTCGAATATAAATTCCTCGGCATGTTTACCGCCAAAACAGATTTCGCCTATAGCCTTGGTTATTTCAAAAACAAAAATTTTGTAGCGATTGCACAAGGTGGAGGCAGAGGGCTTAACCAAAAGAATTCTTTGTCGGAAGAGTTTAGGACAAACAATACATGGATATGGAATAACACCCTCACCTTTGATAAAAGCTTTGGTAAGCACCATGTTTCAGCGCTTATTGGTATGTCGTCTGAAGCCGGGTATAATGACTGGACATTGAGCGGAACAGCTAACGATTTCAGCAACCAGGATGCAGCACTTCGGTATTTCAACAACGCCGGCTCATTTCCTAATCATGTAGGCGGCAGTGCAGATGATTATTCGCTGATAGGATATTTTGGAAGAGTGAGTTATGCCTTTGAAGACAAATATTTGCTGGCTGGTAATATACGCAGAGATGGTTCTTCAAAATTTGCGCCTGAATATCGTTGGGGTACTTTTCCATCTGTTTCTGCCGGATGGAGAGTTTCAAAAGAAAATTTTTTCAAGTCAATCAACGATGCGGTATCTGACTTTAAGATCAGGGCAAGCTGGGGCCAGTTAGGTAATGATAAAATTCCCAACTATCAATATTACAGTACCATCGGCAGTGTTGAATCCCCTACTTTAAATGGTGTGGATTATACTTCTGTAGCCCAAACCCGTTTGGCAAATACCACCATCAAATGGGAGGTAACTACACAAACAGATATAGGTATCGACCTGGGTTTTATGCGCAACAGGTTGTTGGTTAACGTTGACTACTATAATAAGAAAACCACCGACATCCTGGTGCAGGTACCGTTAGTGTCATCATATGGCGTGAACACTGCTCCCTTTCAAAATGCAGGTGTGGTATCTAACAAAGGGTTTGAATTCAGTGCTACATTCAGAGATAATGGTACAAAAAAATTAGGCTATGAAATCAACGCGAATATTGCTTCTGTAAAAAATAAACTGGAAACGCTTGGTGTAACAGGAGCCAAACAAATATTTACTTCAGATTATAAAAATACCCAGGTAGGCAGAATGGCGGAGGGTGAAGCGCTGGGTCATTTTTATGTATTGAAATCGCTCGGTATTTTTCAAACACAAAGCGAAATTGATAATTATGTAGATAAAAATGGTGATAAAATTCAGCCCAACGCTGTTCCAGGGGATTTAAAATTCCAGGATACCAAAGCTGACGGAGTTATCAGTGCCGACGACCGCATTAATGCAGGTAATAGCTTTCCCCGGTTTACTTATTCGTTAAATGCCTCTTTAACGTATGGTGGTTTTGATATGAATATGATGTGGAGTGGCAGCCAGGGTAATAAAATATTTAACGGGTTAACCCTTGGCGGCAAATTAATGCAGGGCGCCGGTTATAATAACAGTGTGGATATATTAAACCGCTGGACGCCGGATCATACTGATACAGATATTCCCAGGGTTTCTATTAAAGATCTGAACAGTAATCATACTTACAGTACTTTTTATATAGAAGACGGAAGTTTTTTACGCATGAAATATTTATCCTTTGGGTATACGTTAAATAACAAATTCCTGGGCCCCAATATTTCAAAGCTGCGGGTATTCCTTACTTTCCAGAACCTGATCACTATTACCAGATATTCAGGATTTGATCCTGAAATTGGCTCCGATGTTGGAGTCAATGCCAATATGTATGGCGTTGACAGGGGAGCTTATCCGCAGGCAAAGGCATACATTTTGGGCATAAACTTTAATTTTTAATTTTTTGCTATGAAGAAGTATACGGTATATATATTGATGGTAAGTCTTTTAACGGCTTGCTCAAAAGATTTTCTTAACAAAGAACCGCATGAGTTTACAGACGCGGTTTTCTGGAAAACAGCAGCGCAGGCTGAATCTGCGCTGGGCGGTGTGTATACGCCACTACAGGGTGAAGAAGCGCTGGGTGGAGAAGAATGGTGTGGTATGGAAGCGTTCAGCGATATTGGTTATATGAATGATAATTATTCAGACTTTATTGCGATGACGGAATTCAGGGCTGTGCAGAATACGGAAAATGATCTTAGTCTTAACAGCTACAGGGAATATTTCCAGGTTATCAAAAGGGCTAATGATGTGCTGCATAATGTGCCCAATATAGCAATGGACGAATCGCAGAAACAACGGATTCTGGGCGAAGCAAATTTTTTGCTGGCTTTTGCTTATTTCCAGGAAGTGATAAGGTATGGCGGTGTGCCCATTTATGATCCTGCCAATACTGAATCTGCGTTAACACGTGCATCAGCAGACGAAGTTTGGACTGTTATTGAAACAAGTTTAAAAAACGCTGCTACCCAATTGTCGTTTGATCATGAAGAAGGCCGCCCCGGACAGGGAGCAGCCTGGGGACTACTGGCAAAGGTATATGCACACCTGGAAAGATGGCAGGATTGTAAAGATGCTGCTGAAAAAGTGATAAGCTCTGGTAAGCACAACCTGTATCCTGTATACAGCGACCTGTTTACTTTAGAGCATGATAACGAAAGTGAAATGCTTTGGGTGTTGGGAGCAAGGCTCAATTCATATCCTATTACCCCTGTATTATATTTACCAAACAACGTATGGGGTGGCACGCAGCCGGAAAATAACGAGCCGGTGGGAGAGGGTTGGCGCCTGGTAAGCGCTACCAATGCTTTTTATGGTACTTATCAGCCGGGCGATAAAAGAAAAACAGCTACGGTTGCCAGGAGAAATGTAGATAAAGTTACCTATAATGGCATTACTGCTACACTTATAGCGCCCAACAATCAATCAGATGTGGTTTGTATAAAATTTATGCAGCCTTATGCACAAAGTTATACCGGCTGGGCAGCCGGCTTAAATGTGCCGGCATTAAGATATGCCGATATATTATTGCTGCATGCAGAAGCGATCATGAACCTGAATGGCGGCGGACCTCAAAACAGGACAACAGGTGTTGCCGCCGCGGCTCAATCGTTCAATCTTGTAAGGCAGAGAGCCGGGCTGGCAGCTATTGCTGCTCCTACATTCAACGACCTGATGTATGAAAGAAAAATGGAGCTGGCATTTGAAGGCGGCGACAGGCATTTTGATTTGGTAAGATGGGGACTGGCTGCTGAAGTATATAATGCTTTGCCTGCAGAAGGAACTGATAAACCTGCCAGAACTTTTGTTGCTCCTAAAAATAACCTGCTGCCTTATCCACAGCAGGAAATTGATAACAGCAACAAATCAATTACACAAAATACCGGTTATAATTAAATAGTGTTTGTGTTATAGTTAGTGAAATGGATTTTCTTATGAAAGCTTGTTTAACAAACGCCCGGTAAAATTTTACCGGGCGTTTTTATATATAGTGAAGTTTCCGTTTATTAAAATGTATCCCGGTCAATCTCTATTCCCAGTCCAGCGTTTGCTGAAGGAGTTATTTTACCAAAATCATATACCAGCCCTTTTGCAATGTCTTCTTCCAGGAGCAAAGGCCCGTCTGCATCTATGCAGTCAACCTGCGGCGCAAGCTGAACAATTGCCGCTGAGCCAACGGTGCTTTCATTCATACAGCCCAACATAATTTTCATGCCGAGCTGTCTTGCCTCTTTTATCATGCTCAATGCAGGCGTTATACCGCTGCATTTGGTAAGCTTAATATTAATGCCATGAAAAAATCCATGACATTTTTTTACATCCGAAGCATACACGCAACTCTCATCTGCAAAAAGCGGAAGCGGAGATTTTTCATGCAATACTTTCATTCCATCCCAATCATCTTTTGCCAGCGGTTGTTCAACCAGTTCTACATTCAGCTCTTTTAACACCGGTAATATTTCAAGCGCTTCTTCAAGTCTCCATCCCGCATTAGCGTCTACACGAAAAACAGCATCAGAATTTTTTCTCAGTGCTTCCATTATCGGGATATCTTCTTTGGTACCCAGCTTTATTTTATATACCGGCCAGGGCTTTTCTTTCATCTTGGCCACCATTTTATCTATCGCGTCAATGCCAATAGTGTAATCGGTAGTTGGGGCGGTTGATATATCTGTTTGCCATAGTTTATATAACGGCTGCTGCTTCAGCTTGCCGAAAATATCCCATGCGGCAATATCCAGCGCTGCAACCAAAAAATTATTTTCAGGAAAAAGGTGGTGAAGATAATGCCAGTAACGATCAGGGTGCGTAAACGAAAACTGCTCAATGAATTTTTTCTTCTGTTCAATATCTTCTATCATTTTTTCAACCGGAATATTATAATAAGCTATTGCCGGCGCTTCGCCATAACCTTTAATACCATTGAAATCTAATTCAACTATTAATGCAGGCTGATGCGTTTTTGTTCCTTTTGAAATAGTGAACGGGTATCTGAACTTAAGGTTCGTTTTCCGGTAACGTATGTTGAGTGGCATTGGATTAACTGATTTCTGAGAAAAAATATATTGTCATTTTTCATTTCTTCCGCTCGACTGAATATAGCTTGACAGTTCACTATTCAGATCGTCTTCTTTCAATAATTGTTCCAGCGTAATATGCATGCGGTAACGCCAGTAATATCGTGCGATAGACGGATCATTGATGCGTTCTTCTTTGGGATTTTCTCTCCGTATTTTAAAATCTATACCCATCAGATCCTGCAACTGGAAAATACTCCACATGGCAGGTGAATATAAATGCTGTATGATGATGGCTTTATCAACCCACGGTTCGCAATAATATGGCGCTGCGCCGGGATGCTGCATTTCATTATTAAAAAAGCGTTGCGTTTTTTCCCTGTTCTCTTCCCACCAGGCCCTGATGGTGCTCATATCGTGGGTAGAAGGCGTGATGACAGAAAGATAGGGCGCCGATGCGGGATCAAAAAATTCACGACCAAGTTGTTTGGGCATACGTTGAATTTCAAGACTCAGCAAACCCAATATGCGCATTGTTTCCGGAACACAACCGGGTACCATACCCAGGTCTTCTCCGCAAATAAGCATATTGGTACTTTTCTTCAGCGCCGGTAATTTTTCCAACGCCTCCTTCGCCCAAAAATCATCCTGCCTCCGGTAGAAATAATCTATGTACAAATTTTTGAGCGCAGCCTGCGTGTGCTGGTTTAAATGCCTGAAAGATGATGTGTTTTCTATATCAATCCTGAAATGAAAATTTTGCTGCTCTGAACCTTCAGCTTCAAATAAAATAACATTCGTTATAAGCGTGAACAACGCTGATTGCAGCATCACATTATCTTCGGTTATGCCTCCGGCAGCGGCAAAATATGCTTCTACCTGCTTCTGCGTTGTATATTCTTTTTTCAGGGTATAAGTGCCTTCTGTATGCTCATCAAGAAATGCTTTCAACAGGTTTTTCTTATCGGCAAATAATTCTTCCAGTACTGCATCTGTTATATAAGGCTGACAAAGCCTGCTGTACTCAAATGAAATTCCATTTTTAGCAAACTCAGTAATATGAACCGGAATGGCAGGAACAAAATGTCCCATCAATCCCTCAACCGCATGTGTTGGCACACTCCATATTCTGAAAAAACCGAGTATATGGTCAATACGGAAAGCATCAAAGTACTCACTCATTTGTGCAAAACGCCTGCGCCACCATTCAAAATTATTTTTCTTCATGCGCTCCCAGTTATAGGTAGGGAAGCCCCAGTTTTGCCCGCGTACTGCAAAATCATCTGGCGGCGCGCCGGCCTGCATATCCATGTGAAAAAGCGCAGGCTCCATCCAGGCATCGCAACTGTTACGGCTTACGCCAATAGGTATATCACCTTTTACAATGATGCCATTTTTGTGTGCATAATCAGCAGCGGCTTTTAATTGTACATGCAAATAATATTGCACAAAATAATAAATGCCTATACCATCAAAATGTTTTTGTTCAGGGCTGGCAAGCGCTTTAATTGCCGTAGCGTTAAAAGCAACATGCTCTTCCCACTCACGATAGGGTATGGTTTTTTCCTTACCCTTTGAATTTTTATCTCTCAGGTAGCTGTATACCGCATAAGGCAAAAGCCATTGCTCATTGGCTTCAAAAAATTTCCGGTAATCTTTCTGTTGAAAGAAACCGTTCTTCTGCGATTTATATATTTCTTTTATCGCTTTCCATTTAAACGATAAAACGGCGTCATAATCAACATCCGTTTTTTTGTTTAACTGTTTGGCTTTCTCCTTAATCTTTTTTAGGAGTTCAGTATTTTCTTTTGGCGTGATTTGTTCAATATTAAGATACAACGGATGCAATGCAAAAGCGGAAATAGCATTGTAAGGATATGAATCTTTCCAGGTATTGGTATCTGTTGTATCATTTACCGGCAGCAGTTGTATAAGGTGCATGCCGGTTTTTTTCGCCCAGTCAACAAGTAATTTTATATCAGTAAACTCACCTGTACCCAGGCTTTTATTACTGCGCAGGCTAAATACCGGTATAGCTACACCCGCGCCGCGCCAATTATTGGTGTTAAGATGTATAAAGCCATCATGCAGTATACTGAACTTCGTTTTGCCGTTATTGTTATACATCAGGCGGTTGTCGCCATCTTCATAACGTACAAAGGCTTTTTTCTTTGTGTTGTAAATGCTATATTTATAAGCAATATAAAAATCAGCATTTGAAAGATTTATTTTAATCGTCCACCATTCACTTTCTTTTTGAAGTACAATTGCTTTCGCTGTATCCCAATTGCCCAAATCGCCTGTGCTGCCTAATATGCATATCGCTTCATCTTTTTTTAGCAGGGGCGCTTTTACTTTAAACAAATGCGTGTAACCGCTGTAGGGCTGAAGCTTTGCCGCATTTTTTGACTGCGGCAATAATACCTGCAGAAAAGGAGATGTATAATAAGCATTCTCCTCCTGCCCGGAAAAATTCCAGGTATCTGTTACGCTGATTTCAGGCGTTGAAATTGCTGCAAGGTTAATGGTTTTATTGTCATTCCATTCCTCCGTTATTGCGCCATTTACATCTTTAAAAAGATAGGAATAGTTTATTTGTGCGGGCAGATTATCTGTATCATTCAGTTCAAGTGTATAATACCAGAAATTATCATTGAGGTATTGCATCAGCACAGCCGCGCCTGCCTGTTTGTTTCCAAGAGCAGGAATATTGCCTGAAAGCAGCAGCGATTGACCGAATTTGGTACTGAAACGTATATAAAAATGGATTTTAACCATACGGCTAAGCTATCGAAAATATATATGTAAAAAATTAAAGTCTAAGGCAAAATTTCCCAATATCTTTCAAACAAAAGAAATCCTTGCTATATTTGCCACAAATTTTAAAAAAGGTATGGATTCCGCAAGCAATAAATCAAAAGGACTTTTCTGGATATTGTTTTTATTATCTGTTGTGATGTTTTTTGTGGTGTATGCATTTGCCGGAAATTTTATTACTGTTGTCCTTCCTTTTATGGGTTACTTTTTTGCGAAGGCACTGGACATTATTTAGTCTTCCAATAAAGTATTACTAAATAACTAAACAGTTAACTCTAATGCTATTCGGAGACGGCTTCTCCTGCCGTAGTATTTTTAAATCAAATTTTCATCTTGGCGGGATTGTGGTGATGCGGGAGGGTTTCATTTTTGGTCAACACTAAACAAATTTTACAATTACCCAACCTCCTGTTGTTTTTACGAGCCGCCGAAGCAACTCAAAAATAAGGATTAATGCGCGGCGCGGCAATTCCAAAACTTACCAATCAAAAGCAATTCCTGTTGATGATTGCTGTTAATTCAACATCATCTTTTCTCTAATTTGACCATTTATTATTTATTTTGCAATGACTAAACAAGCAATTTACGAAGAAAAGATCAGGCATTACACCCGGCTAATCCATTCGTTCAAAAGGCAACTTGTTTTATCTGCAATTTACCGGGTAGCAGCATTTGCTGCACTTGCTGCATCTGTATATTTTCTTGTACAACATTTCCATCTTTTACTTATTGCCGCTGTCGTTTTATCGCTGTTGCTCTTTATATTTTTCGTTAAGCATGCCGTTCGACTGAATGAGCAGAAAACCCTGCACGAAAAATTGTTATTTGTAAATGAAAACGAGTTGGCCATCATCAATAATGTGCTCAATAAAATGGATGATGGCAAAGCTTTTTCAGATAGAGAAGGCTATGCCGCTGATCTTGATATTTTTGGCCCGGGATCATTATTTCATTTATTAAACAGGAGCAATACTTCTCACGGTAAGGAGCGGCTTGCCAACCTGCTGATATCTCCTCCAACTGACAATAACATTATAAAGGAAAGACAGGAAGCAGTAAAAGTTTTTGCCCGCCAGGCAGATGCGCGCCATCTTATTACGGCATTTGGTTTATTGCGGATGGAAGAAGATGGGAACCTGAACAGCCTGCATGAATGGCTTAAAGAAGGAGAAAGATTGTATAAAAAGAAATGGCTGCAGGTACTTCGCTGGGTTTTACCTGTATATAATACCATCTTTTTATTGCTGTATATAGCCAATGGCCAGTTATTGTATTTGTTGTTGGGAGTTGGGGTGGGGTGGCTGATAACAGGGCGTCATGCAAAATATATTCATAAGCAACACGAGCTTATTGGTAAAAAACAGGCAGTGCTTGACCAATATGCTGATATTTTAAGAACATTTTCAGATGCGGATAGCGGCAATGCCGGTTTATTGCAACGCCTGCAAAAATCTGCTGTGCAGGCGCACCGGGCAATTAAGGCACTGGCAAAATTATCTGCTATGTTTGATCAACGGCTTAACCTGCTGGTAAATGTATTGCTGAACAGCATTGTGCTGTATGACCTGCAGTGTATACTTGAGCTTGAAAAATGGAAAACAAAAAATAAAGCACATTTTAATGAATGGCTGTATACGGTTGGGGAAATAGAAAGTTTGAACGCTTTTGCAGGTTTTGCCTTTAATAATGAAAACTTCGTTTATCCTTCACTGTTGGGGGGAGATGCTTTAACAATAGAAACCAAACAGGTAGCACATCCGCTTATTCCGGCAAAGGAAAGAATAGCCAACGATTTTGAAGCCGGCAATCCTGATAAGCTGTTGCTGGTTACAGGTTCAAATATGTCGGGCAAAACCACTTTCTTACGAACACTCGGCGTGAACCTTATACTGGCGCAATGCGGCGCCCCTGTATGTGCAGCTTCATTTTCATTTTCACCCATGGAAATACTGACTTCCATACGGGTGAGTGATTCTTTGCAGGAGCATACTTCTTATTTTATGGCTGAGTTGAAAAAATTGCAGCAGATCATACATAAGCTGCAAACAGGCAAACCATACCTGGTATTGATTGATGAAATTCTCCGCGGAACAAATTCAGAAGATAAAACCCACGGCTCTGAACAGTTTATTCTGCAGCTTATACAATACAACTGCATCACCCTTTTTGCCACACATGACCTGATGCTCGCTTCACTGGAAAATGCTCATAAAGGCATCATCAATAACTGGTGTTTTGAAAGCGTGATTGAAAATGGTGCATTACATTTTGATTACAGGTTACGCCGTGGCGTTGCAAGAAATAAAAATGCTTCTTTCTTAATGAAGAAGATGGGAATAACAGGGAGTAGTAAGGAGTGAGAAGTGGGGAGGTTATCGTATTTATGCAAAACTGAATCTGTAATGAATAGTAAGAAGTACGGAGGCGAAAAGAAAAATGAGACATTACACTAATGGCTGAAACCTATAAGGTTTGCCGGGCGGCATTGCAGCGCTGCAAACCTTATAGGTTTTGCACTGAAAAATTGATGGACTCACAGCTGATAGCCCACAGCTGATGGCTGACCGCCAAAAGCCTCAATTTAAAATGGCTCGCCGTGTGTTTGCCTGATGAGCTTGTCCACTACATTTGGAAAAGGATGCAGCGCATTGATGAATGAATTGGTTATCCATCTCTTTCCAAACATACCCTGTATTAATCTGCCCGCCGTGAGCCGGGTTTTAAAATGTTCATTCCATTTAGCCTGGTATGCTCTTTCCATTTCATCCCTGCTGATTTTTCCCTGGAGAAATGGATGTATTTCTTCAAAAGCTATTTTACTGCCATGCATTGCCATGCTCATGCCATTACCACACAGTGGTGCAATTACACCGGCTGCATCGCCAATCATAAGCATATGATGTTCCAGTTGTGTTTTTTTATCAAAGCTTATTTGTGCTATGGTTTCCGGCGCGCTGTATAAAAATGTTGCTTCTGAAAATATTTTATTGAGATGTGGATTTTTGCGAAGTATTTTTTCTTCCAGCTCCCGTATAGAGTTGTTACAACGCTTAAGGTTTTTAGCTGTAGTAAGATAACACAGGCAATATTTATCATCTTCTATTTTAGAGATGCCACAATAACCATCCTCAAAATTATGCAACGCTATAAGGTCTGCCGGAAAGTTTGTTTTAATATGGTATTTAATGCCTACATAGTTATTGAACTTACTTGGTTTTTTCTGCACAAAACTTCTTTTCATTCTGATGTCAAGATTACTGCGTTTACCAAAAGTGCCGCAAACCTGTTTTGCTTTGTACATTTCATTGTCACACTGTACATGAAAGCTGGAATTATTAAACCAGATATTGTCAATTTTTGTTTCTTCTATTATTTCCGTACCGATGCTTCTGCTCAGGTTTGCAAGATAGGCGTCCAGCTTATAACGGCTAATACCAAAACCACCCAGGGGCAACCGGTGTTCAATGGTTTTGCCGGAAGGAGATGAAACAGTGAGCTGCATAATATGAGGCAGATCCCAATCGCTCAATGGCACACCCAGTTCCTCCAAAAAATTCCAGCATTCAAAACTGATGTATTCACCGCATACTTTATGAAAAGGATATTTGTTTTTCTCAAAAACAACTACTTTATGACCCTGCCGGGAAAGTTGGATAGACAGGCATAACCCCGCTAACCCTCCACCTACTATGGCTACATCATATGTTTGTTGTTCTGTCATTTTGCTATTATGAGCCAGCGAAAAGCCCATTTCCATTTAATTGAGTATTGTTTCACACACGACTGTTGCATGATATGCTGCCAATCTTTTTTGGTAAACCCTCTTGCAACAGACAGGGGAGCATCGTGCCTTACAAGATAGCTTTTTGAAAATAATCTTGTCAGGCCTTTTATTGAAAAAAAAGCTAAAAAGTGCCGGTGAAGGTCATTGATAAAAAATCCTTTCTTACTATTATTATGCATCCACTGCATCATATATACAAGCTCATCATTGCTAAAGTGGTGGCAGAACAGGGAGGAAAAAATAATATCTGGTTTATTAGTGCCAAAGTCAGCCGTTTCGTAGCTGCTGCATATCCATTGATATTTTGGATCGCTTATTTTTTCTTTTGCAAAATCAATACATGCTTTTTTTTTATCGATACCTGTGAGCACTATAGCAAAACCATTATTCTTTGCCCATTTATCTATGGCAATAAGATTATCTCCGCCGCCACAACCAATTTCACAGATATGATATGCTTTGTTTTTATTTTCTTCCGCCGAAAGTATGTTCTTCAATCCCGCGATGGTAATAGCATGACCACCAAGCCAGGTATTAATAAAATTCAGTTCTTTCATATTCTGTTTGATGTCTTCAAACGGAATATGATCTTCATCCAATAATTCTTTTTGGTATGAGCGATAGGAGAGGAACATGCATCAATTTACATAACTTATGTAAATTTTTGTATAAAGATTTGGTTTGAAAAATTCAATTGGTAATGTTGAATAATTGTTCTATTTCAGTTCCGATAACGCCTAAAATAGGAGCTTGAAATATAATATAGTGGCTATTCATTTCAATGAATATGCTTTACAACCCCAGCACATCCTGCATATTAAAAACTCCCTTTCTTCCATAAATAAATTCAGCGGCTAAAACAGCGCCTAAAGCAAAGCCGGAGCGGTTATGAGCGGTGTGTTTTATTTCAATATCGTCTATAGCAGATTTGTAGGTTATAATATGTGTACCTGCCGCCGGGTCTACACGTTTACTTTCAATTACTAAATCAGTTTTCTTTTCCGCTTTATTCAGCACCCATTGTTTTTTAAAAGGGCTTACTTCCAGTATCTGCTCTGCAAGCGTAATGGCTGTGCCACTTGGGGCATCCAGTTTTTGCGTATGATGTATTTCTTCTACCGAAGGTTCATACTCTGCCTGCGAAGCCATCAGCTTTGCCAGCTTTTTATTTATCTCGAAAAATATATTTACACCAATGCTGAAATTACTTGCATATAAAAAAGCAGCGTTTTGTTCTTTACAATTCCAAACGGCTTCTTCATACTGTTTAAGCCAACCGGTTGAACCGCTTACAACAGGTACGCCTGCTTCAAAACATTTGTTGATGTTTTCAAAAGCGCTTTCCGGGCCGGTAAATTCAATAGCTACATCTGCCTTTTGAATGTTCTCAATAGTATTATCTTCCAGGTTATCAATAGAGATTTTCAACACTATTTCATGCTTGCGTTGCAGCGCAATTTCTTCAATGGCATGACCCATTTTTCCATAACCTATCAAAGCTATTTTCATCCGTTTTTTTTAGTTGGCAAATATAGGCGTTTTGCGGCGTGGCGGGGAAGTAGATGCGATATGATTTTTGCCGATATTGAACATAATACTCAGCCCTGCTGTATTAGCCATGGGAGAGAAGCCGGGCTTTAACTGAATACTGAGGTCGTCAGTCACATTAAAATCTCTTAAATGCCCGTCAACGGCAGCATCCATCACCTGCAATCCCCATAGCGCAATAAAGGCAAGTACGGAATAATCAACATCTTTTCTGAACTCGTTACGGTAATTTTTCAAACCTGAAAGATCCCCCCCATCAACAAAGGGCTTTAATAAAGGATGTACATTCCCGTAGCCAGTTGAATCTTTTGCCGGGCTCATTATTTTATATAGTGTATTATAAGCAAACCTTGTTCGGTTAAACCATTTTACATTATACGAAAATGTATATGCCGGTATAGCAAGAGCACCATATACAATCGGCATCTTCCAATATTTTTTATTATATGCCTGCCCTGCACCGGGGAGTATAGCTGATAGGATAGCTGCTCTTCTTGCAGGGCTTACTTTTTTTGCAGTATCAATTTTGAGCTTTGTAAGGCTGTCGCTTTTTATAGATGGAGCATGAGTAATAATTACACTATCATTATGTAATGTGTCAACAATAGCTTTAGGTATTGTATCATGTGGTTTAGGCAAAGTATCCTGCTGCGCGTTTGCACGCACTGCGCTCAAAAAAATAAAGCAGCAAAATAAAAAGTAATAGCTACGCATAATTGCAGTTACTCATCCGGCAGATACCTGCATTTTCTCAAGAATAGCATTTAGTTCCTGTACAGAAAAATATTCAATAGTGATAGAACCGTGCCCCTTCTTGTTGTGCTGCATTTTTACACGGGTGCCGTAATGTGAGGCCAAGTTATCTTCAATTTTTTTGAACGGTGCAGCAAGGTTGGCTTTTACCGATTTTTTAACAGGCACATTCTTATACAGGTTTCTCACCAGGTCTTCTGTTTGCCTAACAGAAAGTCCCTTATTTTTAATCTCGTTAAAAATGTATAACTGCTGTTCAATATTATCTACATTAATAATGGCACGGGCGTGCCCCATACTTATCACGTTGTTACGAACAGCAACCTGTATATCCGGCGGAAGCTTTAATAAACGTATATAGTTGGTAACGGTACTTCTTTCCTTACCCATTCTTTCAGCTACCTGCTCCTGCGTGTAATCCAGTTCTTCCATCATACGCTTATAGCTAAGTGCAATTTCAATGGAGTTAAGATTTTCTCTTTGTAAGTTTTCGAGCAGGGCGAGTTCAAGTAATTGCTGATCGTTTGCCTGGCGTATATATACCGGCACATCTTTTATACCTGCAAGTTTTGAAGCTCTCCATCTTCTTTCACCTGCTATTAACCTGTATTTTTCAGCGCCTGCAATTTTAGCAACGGTAAGCGGCTGAATAATATCATGCAGCTTTATAGATTCTGCTAACTCCTGTAAAGCCTTTTCATCAAAATCGCGGCGTGGCTGTTTGGGGTTAGGCTCAATCTGGTCAATGGGTATGCGCAAAGTAGTGGTGGCTTTTTCCACAACACCCGATTTAAGATGTTCGCCGCCGCTTGTTTTCAAATCTGAGTCAATACTTTGCAAAAGTGAGCGGATGCCTTTTCCCAGGGCGTCCTTCTTATTATTGGGTGTGCTCATTGTCAAGAGTTAAAATTCTTTCTTCCTGTGGTATCTGGGTCATGTTATTGCGCTGCAATATTTCTTTGGCAAGATTGAGATAATTAATAGAACCCTTGCTTTCCGCATCATACAAAATAGCAGGTTTACCTACGCTCGGCGCTTCGCTTAACCTTGTATTACGATGAATAATAGTATCAAAAACCATTTCTTCAAAATGCTGCCTTACTTCATTCACTACCTGGTTGCATAACCGTAAACGGCCATCATACATCGTCATCAAAATACCTTCAATCACCAACTCCGGATTTAACCTGCTCTGTACAATTTTTATAGTGTTGAGTAGTTTGCCTAATCCTTCAAGGGCAAAAAATTCTGTTTGCACAGGCACCACCACGCTGTCAGCGGCGGTTAAGGCATTTACGGTAATCAATCCTAAAGAAGGAGAACAATCCACCACTATAAAATCGTAATCGTTTTTAACCGGTTCCAGGATATGCTTCAACACATTTTCGCGGTTGGGATAGTTTATCATCTCAATTTCAGCACCCACAAGGTCAATATGCGAAGGCATCACATCCAGGAAAGGAATTTCTGATTTCAGAATAACATCCCGCGCAGGCACATCGTTCACCATGCAGTCGTACAAACTTTTCTGGATGTTGTGCAAGTCAAAACCAGTACCTGTTGTACTATTAGCCTGCGGATCCGCATCTACAAGCAGGGTTTTCTTTTCAAGTACAGCAAAACTGGCGGCTAAATTTATAGCCGTTGTTGTTTTTCCTACCCCACCTTTTTGATTGGCGATACCTATTATTCTTGCCATAATTTATTTAACGGATAATGCTTATACTAATATAAAATTTAATATGTTACAATTGCCAATGGGCAAATGTAGACTTTTATCAGGTGTTTGTACCATACAATCCGCAAAGATTTTTAGAAATCTAACCTGGCTGTTAGCAAAGTTTATTTGTTATCATTAAGAAAGCGGTATTGATTATCAGTTGCTTGTTTCCCTATTGCCATTTATTCTTTCTTCCCCATCACACTTAAAATCACTGTCAATTCATCTGCCATGGTAATACTGCCACCACCTACAGTATAATCTCTGCGGTTAATTTTAAATTCTCCTTCAAATAAATAGTCATCGCCTTTGGGGGTTGCTTTAAAGGGAAAAGAAATTTCTTTTGTTACACCCTTAATAGTAAGTTTTCCAAATACAAATAAATAGGCTTTATCGGTGCTTGTAGTAATTTTTGTAGAAGCGAAATGTATCCGGGGATATTTATCAGCATCAAAATATTCTTCCTGCTTCAAATGATTGTCACGTTGATCAATGCCGGTTTTAATGGTTTTGGAATCAATCGTTACATCAAATTCAGCGGTACTCAAATTGTCTGGGTGAAATACTATTTGCCCTTTCAATCCTGAAAATGTTCCACTCACATTTACTCCAAAATTTCTGATTTTAAATTTCACTTCCGAGCCTTCATCAACGGGTTTAAATTGCTGGGCAAAGCTCAGATTTACAAAAAGGAGAAGGATGCTTGTAAAGAATATTTTCATGATTGTTGATTTAAACAAAGATATTTTTCTATTTGTTAATATATTCTTTAAAGCATGGAAATTATTTTAGGATAATATCAGTTTGGTTGCTACAACTTTCAGCGTTGCAATAGTATAGTAATAAATTTCGTTTAGCTTTGAAATAAAAATTATTGCTTATGCAGGTTCCGGTAATGGCAGAATTATTTGCAAACCAGGAAAATCCTGAAATACTTTTTTGGGTAGGTTGTGCTGGCAGCTTTGATCAGCGTGCACAAAAAATTACTAAAGCATTTGCAACCATTCTCAACAAAACAGGAGTTAAATATGCCATCCTCGGCAAAGAAGAAGCTTGTACCGGGGATCCTGCACGCAGAGCGGGCAATGAATTTTTGTTCCAGATGATGGCTTACCAGAATATCCAGGTACTGAATAACTATAACATCAAAAAAATAGTAACCGCATGCCCGCATTGTTTTAATACGCTCAAAAATGAATACCCTGAGTTGGGTGGTAATTATGAAGTAATACATCACGCTACATTTCTTCAGCAACTGATTGATGAGGGAAAGATTAAGATGAAAGAGGATGGTAGTTTTAAAGGAAAGCGGATTACTTATCACGATAGTTGCTATTTGGGGCGAGCCAATAATATATACGAAGCGCCACGAAAAGTGCTTGAAGCCTTGGATAGCGAGCTTGTTGAAATGAAGCGCTGTAAAAGCAAAGGTTTATGCTGCGGCGCCGGCGGCGCACAAATGTTTAAAGAGGAAGAAAAGGGAACGATAAGAATCAACATTGAAAGAACAAGTGAAGCGTTGGAAACCTCGCCTGCTGTTATTGCAGCGGCCTGCCCTTTTTGTAATACCATGCTTACCGATGGTGTAAAAAGCAACGAAAAAGAAGACCAGACAAAAGTGCTTGATATTGCGGAACTGGTGGCGATGGCGATGGAATAATTTGAAAATTAATCAATTTGAAAATTTCCTGCCTGCCGGCAGGCAGGGAAAATGAGGGAACAATGTGAAAATATGAAAATGTGGGAATGTGGAGAACCACAAGGGTGCAAAGACACAAAGGTTCACAAAGAAGAATGATGTGGGAATATGAAAATGTGGAAGTGTGAAAATTAGTTTGAAAATGTAGAGACGTTTGTTTGATATGGTAGGACAAAAAGTTTGAAATTATTCTGTAGCACCACCCTTCTCTGCAAGGAGAAGGATAAGAGGATGAGGCTTTGGTGGTAATGATATAGTTTGGAATTATTTTGTAGTGCCGCACCCTTTCTCTTTGGAAAGGGAGAAGGAGGGATAGTCTTTTAATAATATGCGTTACGGAAAAAACATACTGATTCTTACACTGGTAATAGGGATGTTCCTGTTCTTTTATATTCGTTATATAAATAAAGAAAGAAAGGAAAGCATTCAGCTATTGCTTAATCAGCCCCGCACAGGCGATATATACAAAATCAGGTATACAGATTATAACAACAACCGCACCGTAAGATATTTCAGGGTAGCGGAAGTTACAAAAGATGAAGTAACCTTTTACCGGGGCAAGCTGAGCGCCTGGAATGTGAGCGATGTTTTTTTAAATGAATTTGACCTGGGCCGCGTTGAAACCTTTTCAAATGATGACCTCCAATTATTGGGAAAAGGTTTATATAACAGTGATGAAATGCGGAAAGCAGAATTGGTAGAAATTGAAAGAAAAGCCGGAACTCCTCCGGTAAACAGCCTTTAAAATCAACGTTTTGCCGCTTTGTATCCCCGCGAGGCACAAGGGGTCTATGGGTTAAGCAGCATGAGGGCAAACTACATATGAAGCGAAAATTTGAGATGCATCCTATAGTTACTCCGGATTTTTAGTACACCTGCCCGGGTACAGATAGCTTTTCCAATCCTTTCCTTATTTTTGCAGGATGGATTTAGATTATCAACAATTACTTCCTGAAGATTTTGCTCCCTATTCCAGGGTATGGATTTACCAGGCAAACAGGAAGTTTATGCTTTCTGAAGTATTGGCAGCCGAAGAAATATTGAATGAATTTGTTGGAAAATGGAATGCACATGGCTCGCCGGTAAAAGGTTTTGCAACCATATTTTATGGACAGTTTGTTATATTAATGGCTGACGAAACACAAACCGGTGTCAGCGGCTGTAGTACTGATAGTTCTGTAAGAGTTATAAAGGATTTGGAACAAAGGTTCAATATCACTTTATTCGACAGGCAACTACTGGCTTTTATAAAAAATGATAAAATAGAGCTTTTGCCTTTATCTCAAATTCCATATGCTGTAGAAAACAGCTTTATTCAGCCGGATACATTCTATTTTAATAATACAGTGCAGACAAAACGAGAACTTGAACAAAACTGGATTATTCCTATTAAACAAAGCTGGCTTGCAAAAAAGATCAACTTTACAGTAATGCAATAAAAAATAAAAATATGGTTGTTGAAAAAGATAAAGTAGTAAGTATTCAATATAGTGCCAGCGATGAGCAGGGAAATATAGTTGATGGCAATATGGATTTTGAACCGCTTGAATACCTGCATGGTCATGATAATATTCTTGCCGGCCTTGAAAATGCATTGACCGGCTTAAAGATAGATGAAGAAAAGAAAGTTGTGCTTACTCCCGGTGAAGCCTATGGAGATTTTAATCCTGAGCTGGTATTTGAAGTGAGCCGTCAGCAATTTCCGGAAGGTGCGGATGGTTTGCAGTTAGGAACAATGGTTCAGGCATCTGACGGGCAGGAATTACTTGTTACAGATATTGATGGCGATAAAATTATCCTGGATGGCAATCATCCTTTTGCAGGCAGAACCCTGGAGTTTGCAGTAACGATTAAAAATATCCGTGAAGCCAGTGCGGAAGAACTTTCACACGGGCATGTACATAATGCGCATACGCATCATCACGAACACAAAGGAGATGGAAGCTGCGGACATGGCTGCGGATGCTCACATTGACAGGTAATCAATTTCAGGGCGTTTAAGGATTTTACTTCAGTGATACACTGAGGTATCAATATTTCCCCGAATGGTGCCCCTGAGCCGGCGCCAAAAACTGTCTCTTTCCCTTATGGAAATAAAATCCTGCTTAAATGCTTTTTCATAAGGAATAGAGGGATCAACCATAGATGGCTGCAGCATTTTTAGTGTATCAATAACAAAAGGAATTATTGCAATCTCCCTGTTAACTTTTTTACGAATAAATTTCCTGAGCATTTTTGTTTGGAATGGATCAGATGCTAATGCGACTTTTTTAAAACCAAGCTGCAATGCTCTTTTATATCCGTAGTATATATTTTCAGTACTGTGCTCTGCTTTGGTTTCTGTATAAATATTTGCTTTAGGAATACCAATAGCTTCAGCATATAATGCCATTATCTCTGCTTCATAATATGGCGTATATACGGCTGCGCCTGAGTATATTATATTTTTAGCAATACCTTTGTTAAATAGAAATTTAGACCAATATACCCGCCCTTTCATAACGGTATCCCATTTGTTATTTTTAAATTGAATGCCGGGAATAATGATAGCATCATATGGAGCATTTGTTTCAGCCTTATTAAGCAATCGCCGGCTGCTTTTGTTAGTGTAAGTGCATGCTGTAATTAAGCAATAAAAGATTAGTATAATTGTGTGAAGCTGATTACGATAATGCATTTGTTTTGCAGGTATAGCTGCTAATTTTTATCTTTTTTTCCAAATAGCCGTTTAAAAAATCCTTTTTTCTTTTCACTGGTTGCAGAATCAATTTTTCTTTCTTCCTTTTTATTTCCCTGGGCTTCAACTTTTATTTTTTCTTCTTCAGAAGTAAGTTTAGATTCAGTAGGAATTTTCTCCCTTCCATCGCTCACCGGTACATCAATGTATTGGTTAGATTCACTTTGTCCTACATTCTCTCCTTCAACAAATGGAGTATCCGAGGCAGGTTCACTCCAATCCTGTATCATTTCGCTCTTGATGCTTGCAGGTACAACAAATCTTTGTTTAGGATCAATACCAAGCGTTTTATCCTTATATACTTCCTGGAAAAAATAGGCCCATATCGGCATAGCCATCTGGGCACCCTGCCCTACATAATTATTTGAAATGCGTAATATCGGATCATCAGCTCCAACCCATACACCACCTAATAACTGTGGCGTAAATCCCATAAACCAGCCATCAGCATTATTGTTGGTGGTACCTGTTTTTCCTGCTACCTCGCTTGTTATATTATATGCACTCCGCATTGATTTACCTGTACCAAAATCTACTACTCCCTGCATCATCTTAGTCATAATATACGCGTCAGCTTCGCTGATTACTTCCTTATGCGTAGTATTGAAAGCTTCCAGTACATTACCGTTACGATCTTCGATTCTTGAAATATAGATGGGATCTGTATGCATTCCCCCGGCAGGATACATGCTGTATGCGCCCACCATTTCAAGCAGGGAAAGATCTGCCGCGCCAAGGGCTATAGAAGGGTAGGGAGGAATTTTACTTTGTATCCCGGCCTGGTGTGCAAATTCAACCGTTCTGTTCACACCTATTTCGTTCATCAGTTTTGCCGCAGCAGTATTAATTGAAGCTGCAAGGCAATAGCTTAATGGACGGGTTCCTGAATATTTTTTATCTACTATCACTTTCCCGCCAAGATTTACGGGGTCAAGCGGAATTGGCGTGTCAGGCGTATAACCATTCATGATGGCAAGAGTATACAATATTGGCTTAAATGTAGAACCTACCTGTCTTTTTGTTGAATAGTTGGCATGATCGTATTTGTAAGTTTTAAAATCAATGCCTCCAACCCATGCTCTTACTTCACCTGTAAGCGGATCCGTTACCACAAAAGAAGCCTGTAGCATTTGTTTGCAATATTTTATAGAATCAAGCGGAGACATCATTGTATCTTTTTCCCGCTTGCTGTTCCATGCAAATACTTTCATTTGAATTTTTTCATTGAAAGCTTTGCGGATATCAGCTTCTTTAATGTCGTCGTCTTCCATTTTCTGCCAGCGATCACTCGATTTCATAGCATTTTCAAGAACAGTCTTTCCTTCCTTTGTTTTCCAAACATTCCCATCTTTAATGTTTTTCTGACTGTCAAAAACTTTTTGAAGATTGGGCATATGCCGCGCTACAGCCATTTCCGCGTATAATTGCATACGGGGATCAATGGTTGTATAAATTTTTAATCCATCTTTATAAATGTCATATGGCTCGCCGGTTTTTGGATTTTTATGTTCTTTACACCATTTTCTTAAATCATTGCGCAAAACATCAATAAAATAAGGAGCCAGGTTGGTGTTCTGCGTCATCTTTTCGTACTTGAGGTTAATGATCGTAGGTTTAATTTTGGCAGCTTCAGCCTCAGATATGTAATTATTCCTTACCATCTGGTCTATTACCGTGTTTCTCCTGTCTAATGATTGTTTGGGGTTTGTTCTTGGATTATAAGTGCCTGTAGCTTTAAGCATACCAATTAAAACCGCTGATTCAGCTACGGTGAGCCTGTCGGGTTCTTTTTGAAAAAATGTTCTTGATGCATTTCTTATGCCATATACGTGATCGCTGTATTCAACCGTATTCAGGTATAAAGCTATAATTTCTTCTTTGGTGAAGTTTTTTTCGAGTTTTATAGCAACGATCATTTCTTTGAACTTCTCAATCATCCTCGATAGCTTATTTTTACTGCCCTGGCCAAGCATATTTTTAGCCAACTGTTGTGTAATGGTACTCGCTCCCCCCTCACTACCAAAATAAAATACAGCACGGGCAAGGCTTCTTCCATCAATACCTGAATGCTCGTAAAAACGCTCATCTTCAGTGGCAACAAGCGCATTTAATACATTGGGTGAAATATCTTTGTATGGTACATTTGTTCTATCGGTGATATAATATTTTCCCATCAGCCTTCCATCTACGGCAAGTACTTCCGAAGCTGATAATATAGACGGGTTTTCTAACTCAGAAAGTGACGGAAGTTTACCGAAAACGCCCCAAATGATGAGTAGTATAAATAGAATAATGCATCCTAAACCAATAAAGAAAATTCTCCACAAATATTTTTTTGCTTTAGCCATAGGTGAAATTATTATTCAAAAATATTAACTGTATATGCTTTTGCAAATTTCATGCACATATTTAAAAATTAATGCCACTAATCCATATGAAATACTGCGAATGCTGTACTATTGCCCGGGATAGCTTGATTGCACAAAATTTTTATACTGGTCAAGATTTTTGGTTGTTTTTAAAACCTCAAGGTTCGATGGTGAAATTATAGTTAAAGAATACTTATCTGCAGCCAGCCAGGGTACAATTTGCGCACCTGCTATTTTTTTTGTTTTTTCTACATATTCCAGTGCCGCGGCTGCATCGGCAAAATCCGACATCAAAATAAATTTATTGCTTTCATCTAATGTCTCTATAGTCATTTCTATAGGTTGTGCCCTGTACGACTCCCGGTTATACCTGTTGAATGCGTTTTTTACTTCATTTATATATACTACATCTACTTTGTTTAACACAATCACAACATAATGCGGCTCAGAAGGATTATAAGTGAAGCCGGATTGTTTTATAACAGGCTTTTTAAGTGCAGATGAATCAATTGCAGGTCTTGCAGCAGTTCCTTTTGGTGCTGTAATATCAGTAGTTTGGGGTTCAGGTTTTCGTTGGGCTACCTGTTCTTTGCCAGGAGCTTTTAATTCAGAATCTGGTTGCTTTTCAATAATTTTTTGTTCCGTCTTCTTATCCTCTGGTATAATGGTGGAGTCTTCACCTGCTCTTTCAATATTCAAATTTGTAAGATATTTTTCGATAGCAGCACGTCTTCTTAAAACATCTATAATATTTTCGGCTTTTTTAGCCATACCCGATTCCGCATTAATTTTTATAAGATTTCTTAAAGCATTTATGGCAGAACTGTCATCCCGCTGTTTAATGTAATAAATCGATTCTATATACAATAACTGTTGCGTCCAGTATACATTGCCAAACAGGCTGTCTGCTTTAATTTTTTCAATTACAGCCTGCTCAAAATTTCCTTCCAGGAACATGTTATATATACGTTCATAATTTTTAGTGGCGTCTGTTTGCATTTTATTAAGACTTTCCCTGGCAGCTTTAGGATCGTCAATAAAACGGAGGTATTTGCTTTGCTTAAAATTTTGTGCCAGTATTTCCCTGTATTGCTTTGCTTTTACGGGAAGGTTTAATTTGGTGTAACAGTAATTCAAATCAAAAATAGCTTCTTCCTGGTTAGGTGTATTAGGAAAACGGTTAAGCAATTCCTCATATTTCTTTACGGCTTCTCCATAGTCTTCAAACTTATCTTTAAAAATCTTACCCAGAAAGAATAGCGCCGCGTCGATAGAATCGTTTGATGCTGTTAGAGCTTCCGGCGTTAAAGGAAGTGTTTTTAATAACCCTTCATAACTGATGTCGGCAATTTTTTCTTCTTTTTGATCAGTGGAAGAACCATTAACACCAGGATTAATATTGGGCGATTTTACCTGCAGCGATACATCTGTAATGCGCCGCCAGTTATCAACATTTGGCCTGGTACCCCAGGTGCTTCTGAAGGTTGAAAATCCTGTTGATTTTAAAGCATTGTTATAAAAGTACCAATCTCCTTTTCCGTTATTGGCAAAAATATCAACAGGCCCCTTGTTGGCATATGGGTTATTTGAGTTGAAACTTGTAGAGTCTGTTTCCTTTAATCCTCTTTCTTTGCGTAAACGTTTTGCTGTAGCTTTCAAAAATTTTTCTCTTTCCAGTTCCGGCATTGCAGCTATTTTTTGAAGGCTATCCTGTGTATGAATAGTTTTAAGTTTAGCAATTACTTCAGACAAAACTGCCTTTCTTTGCCCTATTTCTTCAGGGTTTTTAATAATCGGGCTGCCTGCATCAAGGCTGTCGTAAGCTTTTGCTGCAAGTTCATATTGGCGGTACTTAAATGCAAGTTCTCCAAGATATAAATAAGATCGATTTTTTTGAGTAAGATCTTCAGGGTTATATGATACACTTTTAAGCAACCAGTTTTTTGCTCCGTCAAAATTGTCGCGCTCCATTTCCATTTGCGCTGCCATGTAATAAATTATACTACGGTAACTGTAATACCTGTCGCGTTTAGCCATTTTCAGCAATTCCTGTATATTATTTTCTATAACTGTTTTATCATCATTTCCATGAGCCAGCTTTATTTGATTGAGTCTTGCATACACCGCCATTACCGGATCAATAGCGTGTTTTATAGTAAGATCGAAATATTTATTTGCTTCCGTTTTATTTTTGCTTAATGCATATAACTGGCCAATCAGGTATTCCCATCTTGCTTTTTCAGCCATGTTAGCCGCGTTTTCCAATGCCTGTACAAGATGATTTGCAGCACTATCCCACATATTGTGCTTATAGAACCAATAAGCCTGAACCTCATGCAGAGAGGGCTTTAAACGTTCAGGTAAAAGTTCATCTCTTTTTAATGTTTGGATTAAGCCGGAAGCTTTGCCATAAGCGCTATCCTCTATATAAGTTCGTACAAGCCATAGCAGCGCGTCATTACGTCGCGGAGGTTCACTAAATATTTTCTGAACAATGCTGTTTTTTTCTTTAGTGGAAATGTTATATACATTACCCTCATCATTCAGGTTACTGCCTACATATTTTTTAAAACCCAGTTCTTCTGGTTTTTTGGGCTGAAAATAATAATTGAGATATTGAAAGGCAATGCCGGCAGAATCCATCTGATCTTTAAAAAAATATGCTTTACCCATCAGGAAATACATATCATCAATCCATTCATTCCGCAGATCGTGCAGCATAATGGCTGCATTACATTTCTGCAATACAGAGTCCAGTTCTATTTTTTGGGCGGCTGTAGCCTCAATGGTGTAGTTGTAAAACGGCAGCAATGCAGTATAATCATCCCTGAAAGATTGTTTGGCATTGGTAATAACGTCGTTTAATTTAATATTACCATTAAAAAAGAAATTGTAATGCGTACCCATGCTTTGGAGCAGCCTTCGGGGAATAGTATATTTTGTAGTAAAAGTCTTGTCTGAACCTAATATACGTTTGTCATACTTGTCTGGTTTCTTTACATCCAGCGTAGCATCTTTTTGTGCTATTGCAGATGAAATAAAACCACAACAAAATAAAATAAGAAACAATGTCGTTAAAGCTTCTTTACGATAGGACATGAAGTTGTAGTTCGGAAGTATAATAAACTAATTTTCAGCGAAAATATTTCAATTATACATTTTTTCAAGCATAAGTTCTTACAACTTGGTCAAAGTGGTTATTTTTAACAGAAATAACGGATAATGGCAAAAATATTCGACGCAGACGCAACACTTCAAAGACTAAGGAACAGGTACAGGATGGTGATTATGAATGATGACACCTATGAGGAGGTTGTTACCCTCAGGCTTTCGAGGTTGAGCGTATATATTACTTTGTGCACAGTTTTTGTATTGTTGGTAGGTTTAACAGTTGCACTTCTGGTATTTACACCCCTAAGGTATTATGTGCCGGGATATGGAAACGGATCGGAGCGTAGGGAATTGATAACTCTGAAAATGCAGGTTGATTCGCTACAGCAGGAAATGAAATACAGAGACAAATACTTTGAAAATATTCAAAATGTATTAAAAGGAAATGCTACAGCGATTATTACAGATACAACCCAACTAACCATCCCTAAGGAAGATAAAACCGAAGATTAATTCACTAAAAACCAATAACTATGTTTTCATCAAAATCCAGATCTGAAATTGAAATTAACCCATCTTCCTCAAGTACAAGCCTGATTGGTGCGGGTACAATTATTAAAGGTGATATTATAAGCAGTGGCGATATACGTATTGATGGTACGCTTAAAGGCAATATTACCGGCTCTGCAAAAGTACTTATTGGCGCCGAAGGCCTGATAGAAGGAGATGTGGAAGGGCAACAGGCTGATATACTTGGTAAAGTAACCGGTAAAATTGTTATTAAAGATTTATTGAACCTAAGGGGTAAGGCTACAATTAAAGGTAATATCAGTGCCGGCAAATTACAGGTAGAACCTACAGTTACATTTAAAGGACAGTGTCATGTTGGAGAAGGTACTGTTGCAGAGGTTGTGGAAATGAAAGAAGATCAACAGCCCATTGCTAAAGCCAAGTAGCCGTTTTTTTAAACCAACACTAAAAAAAATTGTTTTCTACCAGGAAAATCCCTGCATAATACTATCATTATACAGGGATTTTAGTTTATGTTGAAGTGCACTCTGCGCTTTACTTTCCAAAATAATTAATATAATCCTGCCGGTTGGGGTATGAATGTTTATAGCAGAAGTATAATATATTTTTCCGTATTAAATTAAAGTGATGCCATATCAATTACAAACCTGTAACGAACATCACCTTTAAGCATTCTTTCATAAGCCATATGAATGTCTTTCATTTCTATCATTTCAATATCCGATACAATATTATGTTCTGCACAAAAGTCGAGCATTTCCTGTGTTTCAGGTATTCCGCCATTACCTGAGCCAACCACACTTTTACGCCCAACTATAAGTGGAAAAGGAGATAATGTGTAAGGTTGAGAAGGTGCGCCTACGCATATATGCACTCCATTTGTTTTTAGCATATTAAGATAAAATGCAAGGTCGTGTTCTGCGCTTACCGTATCCAATATAAAATCAAATGAGCTTTTTACTTTTTTTACCTGTTCCTTATCAGTTGTTACTACAAAATGGTGGGCGCCTAATTTCATTGCATCAGTTTCTTTTTTTGCAGATGTGCTTAATACTGTTACTTCTGCCCCAAAGGCTTTCCCAAACTTTACTCCCATGTGCCCTAACCCGCCTAAACCGAGCACAGCCAGTTTATGTTTCCTGCCTACCTTCCAGTGGCGCAGCGGCGACCATGTGGTAATACCCGCACATAACAGGGGTGCCACAGCAGGGAGGTTTAATTTTTCACTAACGTGCAAAACAAAATGCTCATTTACCACAATTGTATTGGAATAGCCTCCATACGTGGGTGTCTTTTTATCCTGTTCCAGCCCGTTATAAGTTTGTGAATTTCCATTCAGGCAATAGTTTTCTAATCCCTCTTTACAATTCTCGCATTCACGGCAACTATCTACCTGGCATCCTACTGCTGCCAGGTCTCCAGCTTTAAATTTTTTTACATTATTTCCTACTTTTACAACCCTGCCCACTATTTCATGCCCGGGTACCATAGGAAAAATTCCTTTAAACCAATCGTTGCGTATCTGGTGCAAATCACTGTGGCACACACCGCAGTATAAAATGTTAAACTGAATATCGTTGGGGCCAACATCGCGCCTTTGAAAATTCCATGGAGCCAGGTTGCTTTCCGGCGTTTGAGCTGCATAGCCTTTTGCCTGAATCATAATTATTTTTTTGTTATTCGAATTTCAATTTTTGATAAATCGCTGTTTTACCTTTTAAAATTTACGGATAATTTTTCTCCGGTTACTCATCGCTCAAAAGTAAACATAATTATAGCGAAAACAGAAATATTGCTTCACACTTAAATTGTTGAACATCATAAGTGTGTTTACTGAAATACACTGTCGCAAAGGAATGTAGAGATTTTATTTATCTTTTTGATAAAGGTAGCAGGAGTGAGGAAAAAAGGGGCATAAAAAACGATTACATTAAAGTATCATTTCCAAAAAAGAGATGTAAGAATTTTCATATGGCAAGCAATTGTTAAGGTCATCTGTTTTTACAGAAGATTTTTTTAAATCTTATATTTTTTTAAAAAGGTTTCAAATCAATAATCTTTAATTTTACCTGAATAAAATTAAACCGGGCAATACTATAATCCGCACCTTATACTTGTAATATTACTTCTATTTTTTTAAGTTATACAAAAGTTTTAGTTGCAGAAAAGCATACATAATACCATTTAATTGTTGCCTTATAAGCGTTCTTAATCCTTCAACAAGATAAGGCTCGTTTAAAACAACCCTGTAAGCACTGATGAGCATTTTTTCACTGTCTTTACAGAACTGGATAACATTTGATGAAAGTTGTGCTTCTGTAAAAACGGGGGGAGCAGGCACAGCTGATTGATTGTCTTCTTCAGAATCAATAGCAACTATAGCGCCTATAGATTTTAATTGTGAGGTTAGTTCACAAATGTATTGATTGCTCTCCTGGGCAAGCCAACTTATACTATCTCTTAACTGTTTGTCCTGAATCGATATAGAAGCAATTTCATATTTCTGCTTTTCGCATTTAAGAATGTTCATTAAAAATGAAACCTTATCAACAAGGTATTGCGGAAGCCGGAAGGCTGTTGGCTTGATCATAGTAGAGGCTTTGTTTAAAGTTACAGAAATAAAATCAGGTTTCCTTTTAATTAACAATGTAACTGCATATTACCTGCAAACAATTGCAGTGCCATGTTTGGTTATTCACGGGTTATAATATATTGTGGGTACATTTAAAATTGTCGCTTTGCCTGGCTTCGTAGGCGGTGAAGACACCGCCCACGGCGGGCCGCCCTGGTGAAACAGCAGCCAGCGACAATTTTGAATGCACCTTATATTGTTCGGGGGGATTTAACGATTAATTATTTATTATTTTGCATATAGCAAAATGAGTTAAGGAGATAAGCCTGGTATTATGAAACGTATTATAAAAAAATTCAGAATAGATAAACGTATACGAGCAGGGTATGGGTCTGCCTTTGTTATTTTGCTTTTTTCATACTTACTTACATTGTTCTATAATATTAAGGCAGATAAACAAACGCAATCTGTTCAGAAAACAAATATGGTTATAACAAAGTTTAATGACTTTGTTTCTTTAATGAAAGATGCTGAAATTAGCTCAACAAGATACTTGCTTACTAAACAAAGAAGCACATTAAACCCTTATTATCAAAGCCGAAATGCCTCCAATTCCTTACTTTATAATTTAGACTCTAATATAACAAATAACCCCCAGCAAAAGCAGCTTATGAAAAAAGCCAAGTTTTTGCTTGATAAAAAATTTTCTGTTATTGATAGTAATATTGTTGCGTTACAAAAAAATAATCACGTATTAACTGACAGTTTACTTGCAAATGAAGAATATGGGAAAACCATAATGGATAGTTTGCGCAATGTGATCACCACAATGCAAAATGCTGAAGAGGAAATATTAAACAAAAACAGTAAAGATTTGCAGAGGCAATACAGAACATTAAATGGAATTATAACGGCTTCTTTAATTGTGGCGCTTTTATTATTTATACTTGGTTTTATTACTTATATAGCAGAAAATAAAGCAAGGCGTTATTCTGATCAAAAGGCAGAAGAGTACAGAGAACAACTCGAAAAGCGAATAGATGATCTTGATAAAGCCAATAAGGAGCTTGTAGAAATGCGCCGCTTTGAAAAATTTACTGCAACAGGGCGTATTGCAAGAACAATAGCACATGAAGTAAGAAATCCTCTAACCAATATTAATCTTTCTGTTGACCAGTTAAAATCTGAGCAGGATTTAGGCGATGAAGACCGCAATATATTTTATGATATGATTACCAGGAACAGCCAACGGATTAATCTATTGATTACAGAGCTTCTTGATTCTACGAGATTTATTGAATTAAAGTCGCAGACTATTTCTATAAATAAATTGCTTGATGAGGCACTGGTATTGGCTGAAGACAGAATAATGCTTAATGACATACAAATTGTAAAACAATACGGAACAGATATTTGTGATATTAAGGTTGATGAAGAGAAAGTTAAGATAGCTTTTCTTAACATAATTGTTAATGGTATTGAAGCTATGGAGCCAGGTAAAGGCGTGCTAACAATAAAAACATATACCCGGCAAAAAAAATGTTATATCGAAATAACAGATAATGGCACCGGAATGGATGCAGAAGCGCTTGGAAAGCTTTTTGAACCATATTATAGCAGAAAGGCGAAAGGAACAGGTCTTGGGCTTACTAATACAGAGAATATTATTTTGAGCCATAAGGGAAGTATTAATGTTGAAAGTATTTTAGGTAAAGGCACTACTTTTATTATTGTGCTTAACCTGCCAGGTTAAATTGAATGTTATATTGATTGCTATGAAAATTAAAAGCTATTCACTTTACCAGGTGCCACCGCGCTGGTTATTCTTAAAAATTGAAACCGATGAAGGAATAACAGGTTGGGGAGAACCTGTTATTGAAGGACGTGCTGCAACTGTAAAAGCTGCTGTGCATGAACTTATGGAATATATTACAGGTAAAGATCCTATGGATATTGAAGATCATTGGAATGTAATGTACAGGGCGGGCTTTTACCGTGGCGGACCTATATTAATGAGTGCTATAGCAGGTATTGACCAGGCACTATGGGATATAAAAGGGAAATTTTTTAATGCGCCGGTTTACCAGTTAATGGGTGGCAAAGCAAGATATTCGGTAAAAATATATTCATGGATAGGTGGAGACAGGCCTGCTGATGTTGCCAATGCAGCAAAAAAAGCCGCAGCGTCAGGATTTACAGCCATTAAAATGAATGCTACTGAAGAGCTGCAGTATATTGATTCGTTTGCAAAAGTGGAAGAAGTACTAAAGCGTGTTTCGGCTATCAGTGAAGCAACAAATAAATCTATTGGAATAGGAATAGATTTTCATGGAAGAGTGCATAAACCAATGGCAAAAATTTTGGCAAAAGAATTAGAGGTATTCCATCCAATGTTTATAGAAGAACCTGTATTACCGGAAAATAATGAAGCGTTAAAAGAAATTGCACAGCATACATCAATACCAATAGCCACAGGTGAAAGAATGTTCAGCCGCTGGCAGTTTAAAGATTTATTGAAGGGGGGATATGTGGATATTATACAACCTGATTTGTCGCATGCCGGCGGTATAACAGAGTGTAAGAAAATCATATCTATGGCTGAAGCATTTGATGTTGCGGCCGCGCCGCATTGCCCGCTTGGCCCCATTGCTTTAGCTGCATGTTTGCAGGTTGATGCTACCTGCCATAACGTATTTATACAGGAGCAAAGTCTTGGCATACATTATAACCATGGCAACGATTTGCTGGATTATATAACTGATAAATCTGTATTCAGTTATGAAAACGGGTTTGTAAAAATACCTTCTGCTCCTGGTTTGGGAATTACTATAAACGAAGCACATGTTATAAAAATGGACCGGGAAGGTCATAACTGGAAAAACCCCGTTTGGCGGCACAAGGATGGAAGTGTGGCAGAATGGTAGTGATGCGGAATGTAGGGTGCAGGAATTGAATAAAATACGAATATATTGGTACCCAAAAGCCATACACATGAAATATATTTTTACCGCTTTATTTTTTTGCTATAGCATTTTGGCATGTCACCAACCTGCTGAAAATAAAACGATGATACCTGATACTACGAGTGCGCATAAAGATGCACTGATAAAAGTGGAATGGTATGATAAAACAATATCTCCGCTGATTGATACTAACGCAACTGCTGTAATAATAGGCAGGGGGTTTGACTGGTCTGAGGGGCCGGTTTGGATTGCGTCATTGAAGAAATTAATTTTTTCTGATGTGCCTCAAAACAAAATATATCAATGGAAGGATGGTGATACTATGAGCACAGTTTATCTCAGCCCTTCAGGATATACAGGCACAGCGCCAAGAAAAGGTGAAACAGGTTCCAACGGGCTAACGTTGAATAGGGAAGGTAAATTATTGTTATGTCAATCTGGAAACCGCCAGGTTGCTATCATGAATGCAGCACTTGATTCACCATTAGCAGTATATACTGCATTGGCAAAAGGCTATAATGGAAAAAGGTTCAATAGCCCTAATGATATTATTACTGATAGCAAAAACAAAATCTATTTTACGGATCCTATATACGGGTTACCTGGAGGAGAGAGAGATCCTGAAAGGGAGTTAAAGTTTGAAGGTGTTTACAGGATTGCAAATGGGAAAGTTGAATTGTTAATAGATTCCATATCACGCCCCAATGGATTAGCATTATCACCCGATGAGCAGGTTATGTATATAGCCAGCAGCGATGACAGTAAACCGGCATGGTATGCCTATAAGCTTGATGATAATGGGAAAATATTGAGCGGTGGTATTTTGCTGGATGCAATTCCTCTTAAAAGCAAGGCTGATATTAAACAAGGCCCTGATGGCTTTAAATTAGATAATGAAGGCAATATATTCAGTGCAGGCCCTGATGGAATAAACATTATTTCGCCACAGGGTAAATTGCTTGGATTAATTAAAGTGTATGGTCGTTCATGTTCCAATTGTGTATTTGATGAATCAAAAAAAATCCTTTTTGTAACAGCAGATGATGTATTGTTAAAGATAAAACTCCATTAGTTACATCGTACAAAGAGTTAATTTCAAAAAAAGTTCATTTTCTGTATCATCTTAGGGCAAACTATACGTTCTTTGCAAAGTATTATCAATTCTTTTAATTACTAGAGATAATCTACTATGGCTGAAACTATTTTAGAACTTGAACATGCAAATATTTACCAGGGGCAGTCGCTTATTTTGCAGGATGTAAATATTAGTATAGGCAGAGGTGAGTTTGTTTACCTGGTAGGAAAAACTGGAACGGGCAAGTCAAGTTTATTAAAAACTTTATATGGTGAACTAAAATTACGGGAAGGAGAGGGAACAGTGGTAGGATATAAATTAAGGGATATGGATTGGAAGAAAATTCCTTTTTTAAGGAGGAATCTTGGCATTGTTTTCCAGGACTTTCAATTGTTAACAGATAGAAATGTGCATGATAATCTGAAATTTGTTTTAAGAGCTACCGGCTGGAAAGATGAAAAACTGGTTGAGGAAAAGATATCTGATGTATTAGACAAAGTAGGATTAAAAACAAAGGGCTTTAAATTTCCATTTGAATTATCAGGAGGAGAACAACAGCGTGTTGATGTTGCCCGGGCTTTATTAAATTCTCCAAAACTTATTCTTGCAGACGAGCCAACAGGCAATCTTGATCCTGAAACTTCTGATGAAATTATGCAATTACTTTTCCATATTTCCAGGGACTTCGGAACTACTATTGTAATGGCAACACATGATTACAGGGTAATCAGTAAATTTCCTGCAAGAACAATTCGTACAGAAAAAGGAAAGGTGATTGATAATGCCGCTATTACGCTATAATGGCTATAGCTTTATTATTGTAGATAGTGCTTTTGAAATCAAAAACTGCATTTCGTAAAATGTACTTTACGCCTGCGCCGTAGGTCCGCCAAAATTCATTGGTATCTGAATTTCTTCAATGTCCTGTATAGTGCCGTTGGCAGCTTCAAAACGTTTTACATTATCAATAAGCGCTTTCATAAAACGCTTGGCATGTTGTGGTGTGAGTATTATCCTTGATTTTACTTTGCTCTTGGGTGTGCCGGGCATTACGTTTACAAAATCCACTACAAATTCGGCGTGACTATGTGTAATGATAGCAAGGTTTGCATATATGCCTTCAGCTACTTCTTCTGAAATTTCTATATTTAACTGGTTCGGTTGTTGTTGGTCTGCCATAAAGGAAGTTTGTGCAAATGTATATAACAGATATTGAGTGCAATCAAAACTTATATAAAAATCTGTTTTTCTCTTAAAAATTTACTGATAATAATATCCTGATTTCAGATTTTTTGTTACCTGCAATTTCATCCAAGCCGCTGCCAATGCTGGTTTTATTACTATAGATGGATTGCCCCCATTTTATCCATACGCTTGCCGATTTTAATATATTGTATTTGATATTGAGATAATACCGTACGCCCTTATCATAAAACACCGGCACAGCATAATAGTATAAAACATCATTTTCATACGCGTATAACCGGGAATTATAACTATCACTTTCAAAATACTGCAACCTGGTATTTAAGCTCAGCTTACTCATTTTGGGCTTAAAGAAAATATCAAAAAAACTGAGAAAACCTTTTTCCGGGTTTTCATTTTCCCTGGTATACCATAATAATTCAAATCGCTGCCGGATGCTCCATGTGTTATTTAACTGGTAATTAATTTGTGTGCGCCATGTTTTGTTTGCAAAATTGATGACCTCATTTAATGCATTGCCCGCTGCTGTATTATTCAGCGGTTTATTTATTGAGCGAAATCTAGTAACAACTTCTGCCTGTTTTGAAGGTGTATATGTGCATTGTAAAAAATATTCCTGCCCGCGTGAAGGTGCATCAACCCTGTATTTAAGCCAGGCAAAAGAAAATAAGTCAGTGTATGCATCCAGTTTTATTTTATAAACCGGGCGGATGCTTATGCCTGCGTATAAACCTTTTTCGTTGGTTGGTAATGTATTTATGGTAAACGCGTTGCCATACAGCGATTGATATTTTTCAGAAATATTTCTGTAAAGAAACATCATGTCAACGCTCCGGTCTACACTAACCAGCAAACCGTTTATTGTAGCCATATTGTTATTTTTGTCAAAAGCGGTTTCTCCAAAAAAGTGAAGATTGCGGTAAGTAAAGCTGTAGTCAGCACTGTAATTCAGCCAGTTTTTACCGGAAAAAACGTAAAGGTTATAAGGTACTTCTTTTTTATGGATGAGTGTATTGAACTGATATTGTACTGCGTTTATACCTAACTGCCATTTATTATTTACATACTTAACATTACCGCCATAGCTAATCAGTCGCAAAGCTGCTTTGTCTTCCATTTCACTTTGTGTTCTGTGATAACCTGATACATGGATAGATGAGACAATATCTTCAGCAAGCGTATCTGTGCTGGTAAGATTGGCATCTAATTTTCGGAAAGAAAGGAAACCTGTTGCCTGCCATCGTTTAACACCCACCGTTAGTGCAGCACCCCGGTTAAAATAATATGAGCCGGATGAATTGTAAGGCTTTAGTGTTGCAGATTGCCGTTTAATATTTACCGCGTCGCCGCCTTTGCCAAAAGCCAGGCCCTGCCAGTAAATCAATCCCTGTCCCATATTTACGGTATAATCACCAAGCGCAACAGATTTAATAATGCCGATATTCCTTGCAAAAAAATGGAAGGAATAAAAATCAAATCCATATTTTGAACTTCCGCTAAAGAAAGATTCACCGGCATCTTTGCCGGCGGTTATGCCATATTGCAGTAAATTTTTGTATTGGTATTTGTATCGTATTATCATCCGCGACGGATCGCCGGCATAATAGCTTTGTCCTGAGTCTTTGGTTGAGTAACCATCACTTTGTTCAAGCGTTCTGGAATAACGCATTAACATACTATGGTCACCATTTTTGAGCCTGTTTTTAAAATCGCCTGTTATGGTAACAGCATCCGTTACGGTAATATAGGGAAGTAGTTTTTGTATGGTAGGGATATCCCATTCCGGCACGGCCTGCAATTCATATATGCTGATAAGTTTTCCCAACAATTTTCTGTAGCTAACAAAATTTTCAATTTGCAACGGGTTTAAAATCTGAAAATCCTGTAAATCATTTACCGTTGCCGTATTTAGATTGACAGGATTTTTTTTGAGATATTCCATTTGCTGCATCCAGCTATCATCTGTTGTTTCTGCATCTTCGTTTTGTTCGGTTATATTTTCCAGTTGTTGCTCCATGCCAGTAGGAGGCTGTGTTTGGGCATATACAGCCGCTTCTAAAATCAGGCATATTATAACAAACAGGCACTTCATTCCTTTTCCTGTTTTTTAATAGTGTACAGCAGTAAAATGCCGGGCGAAATACCGAGTTGCTGGTGCATACTAACAGTAATGTCTACACGCAAATCTTTAAATAAATAACCTATACCCGCATACCACAGGTGATTTGAAGTGACAATACCAGCCCTTGCAAAAATTTGTGTAATGGGTTTATATTGAAATGAAGCATGGATACCTGTTGCCCCACCTTGTTCTTTTATTACTTCCACGCCGGTAAAAAATGATGCGGAAAAATCATAGCCTAATCCTGCCTTATATACAGGCATCAGTTTTTCTGCTGTATGTTTGCCTAATTTGCTGCTGAGCGGATTGTAAATATTAATACCTGAATGTAATTGCTCCGTGATATGGAAAACAGCGCCCGCATCAAAATTAAAAGCAGCGGCTTTACCATATGATGGAATGAGCAGGCTGAAGTAATTGAACTTTACACCGATATCAACCTTATCACTCAGCTTTCTGCCATAACCTATGGATATTTCTGACTCATTATATGCTGCATAGCCGTAATAATTGGCAGATAAAGAGAAGTTACCGGAAGAGGTTGATGTGGCAAGAACAGCGGAATAAAGCCCTAAAGCTGAAAGCATAAATCTTTTTTCGCCATATACCGCTGCACTAAAATTTTTTACTGTTGCAAGCGCAGCAATATTATTGTTGATTGAAAATACATCTGAAAAGTTTTTGCTGTAAGCGCCGGAGGAAGTATACCAGGCAACTATTGGTGAACGTGAGTTTTGCGATTGGCTATGCATGCAAATACAGCATAGCAGGAGAACAAGCAGGTTAGCACTTTTCATTTGATGGTGTTTGCAGTTAAGTTAAGTATTTTAAGCGATATTCACCAAATTTAACTTAACGCATAGACCCCTCGTGCTTCGGGGTGATAAAGCGGCAAGACGTTGTTCGGCGTTAGGATAAATGTTCAATAATTATACATAGTTCAGCATTGCTCCGCGGTCTGTCACCCCGAGTACCAAACCTGTTGTCAGGAAAAATATAAAGATGACATAGTAGCTTGCCGTAAAAGCATCATCCTTAAGGGGTGAAAGAAACAATCTCTTATAAGTTTTTGAAAGAGGAGATTGCTTAAAGTAATTTACTAATTTTTACATTTTTTAATTCAAACATAAGAACTTCCCGGTTGCAGTTGATTGCAATATGGCAAGGTCATGGTTAAAAATAAAGACCTGATTTTCAATTTATTCGTAATAATGTCATCATAAGGCACGAGGGGTCTGCCTGGTTCCCGATTACAAATGAGCAAAGATTACCGCAAACCACAACTTTACGCTTAATTCTAAACGAGTGAAAATTTGGAATACACCCAAAGAGAATGTGTGGCAACAGCATATTATTTTATTTGGTATAATTGCCTGATAAATTATGCCGGTTAATAATTCTTCTATAGAGTCTTTGCTTTCATATTTGCAGGAACTTATTCCTTTGAATAAGGAGGAGAAAGGATTAATTACGGATTTTTTTAAAGCAAGAACTATAAGCAAAGATTTTTACCCATGCTTTAAAAAAATCTAATCATCTTTAAAATAAACCAAAGAACATGAAACGATTATTGATGTGCCTGGCTTCCTGTATTTTTATTGCGCTGTCGATAAGTGCTCAAAACATTGATTTTAATAAGGCTAAGCTCGAGAAAGGAAGAGCAGATATGTGGCTGAAAAAAATGGATGGCAAAACTGTTTTAAAAGTAATAATGGACTCAACTGTTACCTTATTTGACGAAGCAACATTTATTAAACTTCAGGACTTTACATTTACTGACGGCGCCATTGAGGTAAACGTGTTTAGCAAGTTTCTTCCTAATGCTCCGGAATGGGCGCGTGGCTTTATCGGGGTTGCATTCAGAATCAATCATGATAATTCAAAATTTGAGAGTATTTATATCCGCCCGGATAATGGCCGAACCAATGACCAGGTACGACGAAACCATACCATTCAATATTTTGCTTACCCGGATTTCAAATTTGACAGATTAAGAAAAGAAGAGCCGGGAAAATATGAATCCTATGCAGATATGCAAATGAACAGGTGGATTAAAATGAAGATTATAGTTAAAGGCCGGGAAGCGAAGTTATATATTGATGACAATCCTCAACCATCGTTAATAGTTAACGATATGAAGCATGGTGCCACATCCTCAGGCTCTGTTGGGTTTTGGGTTGGTGAGGGAACTGAGGGCTATTTTAAAGATTTGAAGATTACAAAAACGCAATAAAAGCTTAACCGTTAGGCACAATAATAAAAATTGATTTCCTGCTGCTTAATTCAAATTCCTGTATTCCACCGGCGTTATTCCAACTTTTTGCTTAAACAACCTGGTAAAATGCTGGGGGTATTTAAATCCTAAATTATAAGCAACCTCACTGATTGATTTATCAATATCAAAAATCCGTTCTTTAGCTATATCAATTACTTTGGATTGAATGTATTCCTGCGCGGATATTCCAGTTTCTTTCTTGATTAAATCTCCAAAGTAATTGGCTGATAAATGCAATACATCAGCGCAATATGCAACAGAGGGAAGCCCGATATTAAAAGGTTTTTCAGAAGAAAAATAATCGCTTAACAATTGCTCAAAGCGTTCTAAAATTCCTTTGTTGGCATTATCTCTTGTAATAAACTGGCGGTCGTAAAAGCGTTCGCAATAATGTAGAAACAATTCAATATTTGAAGCTATCAGTTTCTTACTGTGTTTGTCTATCGTTTGTTGTAGTTCAAACTCAATTTTCGCAAAGCAATCCAGTATAATCTGCCTTTCTTTTTCAGATAAGTGTAAGGCTTCGTTCATTTGATAGGAAAAGAATTTATAATCCTGTATAGTTTTACCCAAAGCAGTTCCATGTATCAGGTCGGGGTGAAATATCAATACATGCCCGTGAGGCTGATAGTTTGATGTTTCATATTCCACATCCCATGCTTGCCCGGGACCTATAAAAACCAGTGTTCCTTCCTGGTAATCGTAGTAATTACGTCCGTACCTGATATCACCACAAACCACATCTTTCAGGAAAACAGCATAGATACCAAAATTCATTTTCACCGTAGTGCCGGCTTTCCATTTGCGGGGCGGGCATTTTGATAAATCCAAAATACTCACCAGTGGATGCAGTGTTTTCCATCCGCAAATATTGTTATAGTCGTTAACGGAATTAAAATATACAGTCTCGTTCATTTTATTACTGTTTTCGTTCTGCAAATCTAAACATTCCTAAAAGGCAATGCACATATTCCATCGCCGATAAGTAATAATGGTAGCTGAAGCAGTAATCTGTATAAGTATACACCCATTTGTAGTGTTGACATTTGCATTATCATTTTTAAGACAAAAGCATAAAATATGAAAACAAGAATATTAGGTAAAAGCGGGTTAGCTGTTTCTGAACTGGGTTTAGGTTGTATGGGGCTTACTTTTGGTTACGGCCCTGCCACCAACGAAGCAGAGGCTATTGCCCTCATTCAAAAAGCATATGAGCTTGGCATTACATTTTTCGATACCGCCGAAGCGTATAGCCAGGGCGCAAATGAAACGCTGTTGGGTAAGGCTGTAAAATCTTTTCGTGATAAAGTGGTGATAGCAACAAAATTCGGCTTTAAGGATGGTGATGCAGGCAAAGGCGTAGACAGCCATCCAAAAAGAATAAGGGCAGTGGCTGAAGCATCATTAAAATATTTGAATACCGATATAATTGATTTGTTTTATCAGCACCGGGTTGATCCTGACATACCAATGGAAGATGTGGCAGGAACGGTAAAGGATTTGATAAAAGAAGGAAAGGTAAAACACTTTGGTATGAGTGAGGCAGGCGTACAAAGTATCCGCAGAGCTCATGCCGTACAGCCTGTTGCTGCATTGCAAAGTGAATATTCTTTGTGGTGGCGTGAACCTGAAAAAGAAATTCTGCCGTTACTGGAAGCATTAGGAATTGGTTTTGTGCCTTTCAGTCCATTAGGTAAGGGCTTTTTAACCGGCGCCATCAACGAAACCACAAAATTCGACAGTACGGATTTCAGGAATGTGGTACCACGTTTTTCAGAAGAAAACAGGAAGCTGAACCAGGCAATGGTAGACCTGGTTAAAACAATTGCAGTAGAAAAAAATGCTACTCCCGCTCAAATTGCTTTGGCGTGGCTGCTGGCTCAAAAACCGTGGATAGCGCCTATACCCGGAACAACTAAAATTCATCGCCTGCAGGAAAATGTTGGCGCTGAAAATATAATATTATCAAAAGAAGATTTACAAAAAATAGCAGAAGCATCATCGAAGATAGAAGTTGTTGGGGCAAGATATCCTGCGCATTTACAAAACAGGGTAAACAAATAAATATACTATATGAAAAAGCTCGTGTTGATCTTAACAATGTTTGGGATTGTTATGGCAGTTAATGCGCAATCCAGTAAAAAAGTAACAATGGAAATGAGCATACAGGAGATAGAAGACCGCATGGCACTGAAAAATCTTGTGGATACTTTTTCCATTTTAGCTGATGTGAAAGATATAAAAACGCAGGTATTATTGTTTACGGAAAATGCCATAGTAGAATCATACAGAGATGGAAAGCGAGGGAGCAGCTATACAGGAAGAAAGCAAATTGAAGATGCATTTGCCGGGTTTCTCAAAAATTTTGAAGTGGTATATCATATTAACGGGCAGCAAACAGTAGTATTAGATGGCAACAAAGCTTCTGGTATTGCATATTGTATGGTAACGTTAATAGGAGAGGAGAATGGGAAAAAAATGAAAACGGTAATGGGGGTTTTTTATCATGATGATTATGTGAAGGAAAATGGAAGATGGTTAATTGCGCACAGAAAATCAAATTTCCAGTTTACTGAGAAAACAGGATTGATACAATAATCAAAATAAAAAAATTACATTATGAAAAATAGCAACCGTAGAAATTTTATACGCAACAGCACATTATTAGGTAGTACACTGGCACTTACTCCTTTTGTAAATTTTGCGAAAAAAACAACTGATGATAAAATGACAGGAATTGTTTCAAACAGTAAGAAGCGCGTATTGGGTAAAGGCAGTAACAGTATCGAAGTATCTGCTTTGGGATTGGGCTGCATGGGCATGAGTTATCACCGCAGTTTTATACCAGACCAAAAAGAAATGATAAAACTCATTCGTAAAGCGCCTGACCTGGGGGTTAATTTTTTTGATACTGCAGAAGCATATGGCCCATTAACCAATGAAGTATTGGTAGGAGAGGCGCTTGCACCTTTCCGGAAACAGATTATTCTTGCTACTAAGTTTGGATTTAAAGAGGGTAAGCCGGCGTTAGGGTTGGATAGTCGCCCGGAAAGAATACGACAGGTTGTTGAACATTCTTTAAAAAGTTTAAAAACAGATTATATTGATTTGCTGTACCAGCACCGCGTTGATCCGAACGTACCAATAGAAGATGTTGCCGGCACGGTGAAGGATCTGATCAAAGAAGGGAAGGTGAAACATTTCGGTTTGAGTGAGGCAAATAGTGAAACTATCCGCAAAGCACATGCAGTTCAAACCGTAACGGCTTTACAGAGCGAGTATTCATTAATGACACGTCAGCCTGAAAATGACGTGATAAAAGTTTGTGAAGAATTGGAGATCGGCTTTGTGCCATATAGCCCCATCAGCCGCGGATTGATTACAGGCTATATAAATGAACGTACCAGGTACAATGCATCAAACGATAACAGGGGTACGCTGCCGCGCTATCAACGGGATGCTATTGTTGCTAACTGGCCATTAATAGATATATTAAAAGAATTTGGCGACCAGCGCGGGTTGACGGTTGCACAGGTTGCATTAGCCTGGTTGCTGGCGCAAAAGCCATTCATCGTGCCAATACCCGGTACTACCAAGCTGGCGCATCTGCAGGAAAATATGTGGGCGGCTGATTATGTATTCAACAACGAAGAATTAAAACAACTGAATGACGCAGTTTCAAAAATTAAAATTGTGGGGGAAAGATATACCGGCAGATCAGCAGAACAAACAAATAAATAATATACTGGATGAATGCACCCTGAAAGGCAATTTCTTCCCAAAAACACAAACAATCGTTAGCTTTACACTGAATTTTCACATACAAAAGCCTAAATAAGCCAAATAAAATATTATTATCTGGCTAATATTTAGGAAATTCGCGCCTCTCTTAAAAATTATTCAGTTATGAGTAACAAGTCAGCTACCTTGTTTGATAAAGTTTGGGACGCTCATGTGGTAAGAAGCATTCCTGACGGGCCTGATGTATTGTTCATTGACCGCCATTTTATTCACGAGGTTACCAGCCCCGTAGCTTTCCTCGGCATTGAAACCCGTGGCACCACGGTTTTATACCCGCAACGTACTTTTGCTACGGCAGATCATAATACTCCAACGCTCAACCAGGACCAGCCTGTTAAAGACCCGCTTTCTGCAAAACAATTGGCTGCGCTTTCCAGCAATGCTGAAAAATATGGTATTTCCATCTGGGCATTAGGCAGCCCTAAAAATGGTATCGTACATGTGGTAGGCCCTGAAAATGGTATTACGCTGCCTGGTATGACAATAGTTTGCGGCGATTCCCATACTTCCACACACGGCGCTTTTGGCTGTATTGCTTTTGGTATTGGTACTTCAGAGGTTGAAATGGTGCTTGCATCACAATGCATCATGCAGCCCAAACCCAAAAAAATGCGCATCACCATCAATGGTACATTAGGAAAAGCTGTGTTGCCAAAAGATGTGGCTTTATATATGATCTCCCAGATTACTGCGAGCGGCGCTACCGGTTATTTCTGCGAATATGCCGGCGAAGTTTTTGAAAACATGAGTATGGAAGGCCGTATGACGGTTTGTAATATGAGTATTGAAATGGGTGCCCGTGGAGGCATGATCGCTCCTGATGAAACAACCTTCAATTATGTAAAAGGAAGAGATAAAGCGCCTAAAGGTGAAGCCTGGGATAAGGCGTTGGCTTACTGGAAAACATTAAAAACTGATACCGGCGCTACGTTCGACAAAGAACTGGTATTTGACGCAGCGAATATAGAACCCCAAATTACATATGGTACAAACCCTGGCCTGGGAACAGGTATAACGCATTCTATTCCTAAAGCCACTGAGGTTAAGGATGGTGAGGCTTCCTACAAAAAATCTTTGGCTTACATGGATTTCCAGGAAGGCCAGCCTTTGCTTGGTAAAAGAATAGATTATGTGTTTTTAGGAAGCTGCACCAACGGACGTATAGAAGATTTTCGCGCATTTGCCAGGGTGGTAAAAGGCAGGAAAAAGGCAGACAACATCACCGCCTGGTTAGTGCCCGGTTCTCATATTGTTGAAGAACAGATAAGAAAGGAAGGTATATTAGACATTCTTACAGAAGCAGGCTTTGAATTGAGGCAACCCGGTTGTTCCGCCTGCCTGGCTATGAATGATGATAAAATTCCTGCAGGCAAATATGCGGTAAGTACCAGTAACAGAAACTTTGAAGGCCGCCAGGGCCCTGGTGCACGTACATTGCTGGCAAGCCCATATGTGGCAGCGGCTGTAGCAGTTACCGGTGTGGTAACAGACCCGAGGGAACTATTGACGGAGGCGTAAGGTATGGGGTGTAGGGTATAAGGTAAGTAACAAATAAAAAAATCTCTGTGCTACTTGGTGCCCCAGTGGCTTTGTGGTTCAAATCTCAAATCAAAAATCTCAAATCAGAAATCAAAAACTCTCATGGCTTACGATAAATTCACAGTGTTAAGAAGTTCAGCGGTGCCAATGCCGATTGAAAATGTAGATACTGACCAGATTATTCCGGCGCGCTTTTTAAAAGCAACAGAACGTAAAGGTTTTGGTGATAATCTTTTCCGCGATTGGAGATATAACAGCGATGATACACCGAAGAAAGATTTTATATTGAATAATCCCGTTTATTCAGGAAAAATACTGGTAGGTGGAAAAAATTTCGGCAGTGGCAGCAGTCGCGAACATGCGGCATGGGCTATCTACGATTATGGGTTTCGTTGCGTAGTGTCCAGCTTTTTTGCAGATATATTCAAAGGAAATTCTTTAAACGTCGGCATACTGCCGGTAACTGTAAGCGAAGCGTTTTTGGATAAAATATTTAAGGCTATTGAAGCTGATCCCAATACCCGGATTGAAGTGAATCTTCCGGATCAAACCATTACTTTGCTTGCTACAGGTGAGCGGGAAAAATTTGATATAAACGGTTACAAGAAACATAACCTGATGAATGGTTATGATGATATTGATTACCTGCAGGCTATGAAAGGCGATATTCAATCTTTTGCGGCTGCAAGCCTATACTAAATAATTATGCCTGCAGCACAGCGATACATCGAAATAATGGATACAACACTGCGTGATGGTGAACAAACCAGTGGCGTATCTTTTTCAGCTTCAGAAAAATTAACGATAGCCCAGTTATTACTCACCGAAGTAAAGGTTGATCGCATTGAAATTGCTTCCGCACGTGTATCGGAAGGCGAGTTTGATGCGGTAAAAAAAATCACCGCCTGGGCTAAAGCAAATAATCTCTTAAACAAGGTAGAAGTGCTCACTTTTGTAGATGGCGATACATCTATTGACTGGATGCAGAAGTCCGGAGCGAAAGTGATGAACCTGTTAACAAAGGGATCGCTTAATCATCTCACCCACCAGCTAAAGAAAAAGCCCGAGCAGCATTTTGCTGATATAGCCGCAGTTATTGCACTGGCTAAAAAGAAAGGCATTGAAATAAATGTATACCTCGAAGACTGGAGCAATGGCATGCGTCATTCAAAAGATTATGTATTTCAGTACCTCGATTTCCTGGTAACACAACCCGTAAAAAGGATCATGCTTCCGGATACATTGGGTATATTGATTCCGCTGGAAGTATATGAATATGTATCAGCCATTACGCAACGTTACCCCGGCATACATTTTGACTTTCACGGGCATAATGATTATGACCTGGGCACAGCCAATGTGCTGGAGGCAGTGAGAGCCGGCGCACATGGTTTACATCTTACCGTGAATGGTATGGGCGAAAGAGCAGGTAATGCCCCCCTTGCCAGCGCCATTGCGGTGCTTAACGATTTTATGCCAGGCATTAAAACATCTGTGGCAGAAAAATCCTTATATACTGTAAGTAAGCTGGTAGAAACTTTTTCCGGATTCCGCATTCCTGTAAATAAGCCTGTTGTTGGAGAAAACGTATTTACACAAACCGCGGGCATACACGCCGATGGCGACAAAAAAAATAAATTGTATTTCAGCGATCTTATGCCGGAGCGTTTTGGCCGCCAGCGCAATTACGCGCTGGGCAAAACAAGCGGTAAGGCCAATATTGAAAATAACCTGCAGCAGTTAGGCATACAGCTTTCTGATAAGGATTTAAAGAAAGTTACGCAACGCATTATTGAACTCGGCGATAAAAAAGAAGTAGTTACGCAGGCAGATCTGCCATATATTATTTCAGATATACTCGATAATGCCATTGAAGACAAGGTACGTATTGACAATTATGTACTCACCCATTCTAAAAGTATGCGCCCTTCGGTTACCATAAAACTTACTGTGGAGGGAGATTCTTATGAAGAACATGCGCAGGGCGATGGGCAGTACGACGCTTTTGTGAACGCGTTGAAAAAAGTATATAAACAAAGAAAGCAGGAACTTCCGCTTCTAACGGATTATACGGTGAGGATTCCGCCCGGCGGTAAGAGTGATGCACTATGTGAAACGGTAATAACCTGGCGCTTTAATAATAAAGAATTTAAAACCCGCGGACTTGACAGCGATCAAACAGTTTCGGCGATAAAGGCCACGCAGAAGATGTTGAATATAATTTAGGTGGTTGCGGGTTGTTACTTGCTGGTTATGCAGGTTGCAAGTTACAAGTTTCAAGTTGCATGCACAACCCCTGAAACCTGCAACCTGAAACTTGTAACCTAAAATTGGAAACTTTTAATTCAACCTTGCACCATGAAAAGCTACCGTGATTTAAACATCTATAAGGATGCGCATCAGCTTGCTGTAAAAATACACAGGCTGAGTTTACTGCTTCCAAAATTTGAATTATACGAAGAAGGCAGCCAGATAAGGCGTTCTTCAAAAGCAGTTTCAGCAGCAATAGTAGAGGGATATGGAAGAAAAAAAAACAAAGCTGATTTTTTGCGATTTCTTACCTATGCCCAATCTGAATGCGATGAAACAATAGAGCATCTTGATTTTCTTTTTGAAACAGGCTCTTTTAATGATAATGAAAAATATGATATACTGAAATCTGAATATTCAAAACTTAGCAAACAAATAAACAGTTTTATAGATTGGGTTGAAAATAATTGGAACGAGTTTCCTTCCAAAAGTTAACTTGTAACCTGTAACTTGAAACCCGTAACCACAAATAAAATGACAAAAAACATTCTCATTGTTCCCGGCGATGGAATAGGACAGGAAGTAACAGCAGTTGGTAAAAAAGTATTGGATAAGATAGCAGCAAAGTTCGGGCATACTTTTACGTATGATGAGGCCCTGATCGGTCATGTAGCTATTGAAGCCACCGGCAATCCTTTGCCCGATGAAACATTGACGAAAATGAAGAAGTCTGACGCCATATTATTTGGCGCTGTGGGTCATCCTAAATATGATAATGACCCTACAGCCAAAGTCAGGCCGGAGCAGGGTTTGCTGAAAATGCGCAAAGAGCTTGGGCTGTATGCCAATCTTCGCCCCATAAAATTATTTGATGAATTGCTGGGCGCTTCGAGCATAAAACCGGAAGTGCTGAAAGGCGCGGATATATTGTTTTTCAGAGAGCTTACCGGCGATATATATTTTGGTGAGAAAGGAAGGAAGAATAACGGAGATACTGCATTTGACCTGGCAGAATACAGCCGTTATGAGGTAGAGCGCATTGCCCGCAAAGCATTTGAAGCAGCAAGAACAAGAAGAAAGAAATTATGTTCAGTTGATAAGGCCAATGTGCTGGAAACTTCCCGCTTATGGCGTGAAGTAGTACAGAAAATAGCGCCGGACTATCCGGATGTGGAAGTGGAGCACCAGTTTGTAGATGCTGCCGCTATGATATTGATCAAAGATCCCCGCCGTTTTGATGTGGTGGTAACCGCTAATTTATTCGGCGATATATTAACCGATGAAGCTTCACAAATTGCAGGTTCAATGGGCATGCTGGCTTCAGCATCAGTAGGCGATGGTACAGGGGTATATGAGCCTATACATGGTTCCGCGCACGATATAACAGGCAAAGGCGTTGCTAACCCGTTAGCATCTATATTGTCTGCTGCCTTATTGCTGGATATTTCTTTCGGAATGAAAGCAGAATCTAAAACAATAATCAGTGCAGTTGATAAGGTATTGAAAGCCGGTTTCCGCACAAGAGATATAGCGGATGCACAAACCCCGGCTGATAAAGTTTTAGGAACTAGTGCAATGGGAGAGGAGGTATTGAAGCATATATGATAGCTTGTTCTTTAATAGCAATAAAAATCCCGTTATTAGAAATATCGGGATTTTTTATTAAGTTGCTTTAAACGATCAGATCAACAAACTCATTCACGGGCAGCATCATTAATTTATCTAAATCCATAGAAGCATTATAAATGGTTTGCTGTTGTTTGGCAGAGAATATTCTTGCCAGGTTGGTTTTATATTTTTCAATCAGGACAGGTATACCCTGGTCGCGGCGGCGTTTATGCCCGATAGGATATTCAACAACCACTTCTTCAAGCTTAGTTCCATCGTTAAATTCAATAGTCAGCGCATTGGCAATTGAACGTTTTTCCGGATCGTGGTAATCTTTGGTGAACTGAAGGTTTTCTTCGGTATACATTTTATCGCGCAATATATCAATGCGCGGGTCAGATGCTATATTATCTTCATAATCCGCTGCGGTAAGTCTGCCATAAATTAATGGTACGGCAATCATATATTGAATGCAATGATCCCTGTCTGCCGGGTTATGCAATGGTCCTTTTTTATCTATTATACGGATGGCAGCTTCGTGTGTGCGTATGCGTAATGATTTAATATTTTCCACCGTTTTGTTCACTGACTTCAGCAGGTGGTGAAGCGTCATTGCTGCTTCAACCGCGGTTTGCGAGTGAAACTCCGCAGGAAAAGAAATTTTGAACAATATATTTTCCATTACGTAAGAGCCATAGCCACGCTGGAATTTAAATGCATTTCCCTTGAACAATACATCATAAAATCCCCATGTTTTTGCAGTCAGTACTGAGGGATATCCCATTTCGCCGGTTTTTGCAATCAGCGCTAATCGTACGGCTCTTGAAGTTGCATCGCCCGCTGCCCATGATTTGCGGCTGCCCGTATTTGGTGAATGCCGGTAGGTACGTAATGAATGTCCGTCAACAAAAGCAAGTGATATGGCGTTAATTAATTCATCTCTTGTAAGCCCGATCAGTTTTCCGACAACCGCTGTTGAGGCCAGCTTTACCAGCAATACATGATCTAAGCCAACCCGGTTAAAAGAATTTTCGAGGGCCATCACGCCCTGTATTTCATGTGCACGGATCATGGCATCCAATACGGCTTTCATGGTTAAAGGCGCTTTGCCACTGGCTATGGCAGTTCTGCTAAGCCAGTCTGCTGTTGCCAGTATGCCTCCGAGATTATCGGAGGGATGTCCCCATTCTGCAGCAAGCCAGGTATCATTAAAATCCAGCCAGCGTATTATTGCACCAATATTAAACGCCGCCTGTACAGGATCAAGTTGATAAGCTGTTCCCGGCACTTTTGCGCCGTTGGGAACGATAGTGCCCGGCACAATCGGGCCCAGTAATTTGGTACATGCAGGATAAGTTAATGCTTCAAAACCACATCCCAATGTGTCCAGCAAACAGTAATGCGCTGTTTGCCAGGCCAGTTCATTTTTAATTTCATAATTCAAAATATAATCTGCTATATCACTGATTACTTTATCTACAGGGGGGCGTTCATTAGAAATGTGGGAAGACATAAAAGGGGTGATTTATGATTTATGATTTGAGATTTCTGATTTCTGATTTATGATTTCTGATTTTAAATATCAGCAACTTTAAAAATAATAATTATAGTATTTATTTGATTTTGTTCTTTTTTGCAGTGATGTCTATCGCGGTAAAGATACTAACCAATTCATTTGCTTCTTTTATTAAAGCATCAATTAGCGAAATTGAGGTCGCTAATGAAATTTCTTTTGTTATTTCAAGCCAGTATAAAGATTCATCTGCCTCTTCTATTACAACTTCGATTTTATAAATAAAATCCGCTTTGGATTTCCCCCGGCATGCTGCCCTGTAATTTGCCCCTACCGAGCCTGCCGAGCGAATTAATTGTTTTGCAGTTTCAAAGCCGGTAACATTCCGCGGAAAGTTTTCACATAACCGGAGAACAGCAATATGAAATTGTTTTGTTCTTTTTTGAAGATCATATTTATTCATAGATCGGCATTTAAGCAAAAAATATTTAGCCTCTTCCAATTTGTGCGCTTCTCCTGATTTAAAATCTCAAATCAGAAATCTCAAATCTCAAATCAGAAATCTCAAATCAGAAATCAGAAATCTCAAATCCTCTCTTTTCTTTCCACAAACTCCCTGTTCTCCGGGCCTGTATAATTTGCACTTGGGCGTATGATCTTGCCGTCCTGCCTCTGTTCAATAACATGTGCACTCCAACCGGTAATACGTGATATTACAAATAGTGGTGTGAAGAAAAGCGTAGGCACGCCCATTAAATGATATGATACAGCAGAAAACCAATCCAGGTTAGGAAACATTTTCTTTTCATTCCACATCAACGATTCCAGCTTTTCAGCAATGCGGTATAATAATGTATTTCCTGCTTCTTCTGCGAGCTTATGTGCTACTTCTTTGATCACTTTATTTCTTGGATCAGAAACGGTATATACCGGGTGACCAAAGCCAATGATAACTTCTTTGCGTTCAAGTCTTGTTTTAATATCAGCAGCCGCTTCTTCCGGTGATGTATACCTGCTTTGTATATCGTATGCTACTTCGTTTGCACCACCATGTTTTGGTCCGCGTAAAGCGCCGATAGCACCGGTTATGGCAGCGTATATATCTGAACCTGTGCCTGCAATAACTCTTGCCGTAAAAGTTGACGCGTTAAATTCATGTTCAGCATATAAGTTCAATGATATCTGCATTGCCTTTTGCCAGCCTTCCGAAGCTTTTTTGCCATGGAGTAAATGCAGAAAATGCGCACCAATATTATCATCATCTGTTTCTACTTCTATTTTTTTTCCGTTGTGCGAAAAATGATACCAATATAGTAATGCAGAGCTATAGGAAGCCAGTAATTTATCAGCAATATCCTTAGCTCCCGCCTGGTTATGATCTTCTTTTTCGGGTGATATGATTCCTAACGCAGAGGTATAGGTGCGCAGTACGTCCATAGGGTGTGCCGCTGCGGGAATTTGTTCCAATATGTTTTTAGCTACAGCCGGCAACCCTCTTAGCGAACGTAATTTATTTTTATATGCTGTAAACTGTGATTCTGTAGGAAGGCTGCCATGAATAAGCAGGTATGCGGTTTCTTCAAAATCTGCTTTTTCAGCAAGATCAAGTATATCGTAACCCCGGTAGTGTAAATCATTACCACTTTTACCAACTGTGCAAAGTGCAGTATTACCTGCTGCAATACCAGACAGCGCTACACTTTTTTTAGGTTTAAACCCTGCAACTGTATTATCTGTACTCATATGTTATGATTTATGCTTTGAAAAAAGTGTATCTAATTTTTGTTCAAAGGCGTGATATCCTATGCTTTCATATAGCTCAGTTCTTGTTTGCATTGTATCAAGAACATTTTTTTGCGTACCTTCTTTCCTGATGGTATTAAAAACATTCAATGCTGCTTTGTTAGCAGCCCTGAAAGCGGATAGCGGATATAATATTAATCCTGCACCGGCATTTTTTAATTCTCCAACTGTCCACATTGGCGTCATACCAAATTCGGTTATATTGGCAAGCACCGGAATACCTGTGGCTTTAACAAACGCACTGTACTGGCTTAATTCTTTTACCGCTTCAGCAAAAATAAAATCAGCGCCTGCTTCTTTGTAAGCTACGGCTCTTTCCAGCGCTTTTTCCAGGCCTTCACTGGCTAAAGCATCTGTTCTTGCACCTATTACAAAATCCTGGTCTGTTCTTGCATCTGCCGCAGCTTTAATTCTGTCAACCATTTCATCTTTGCTTACAATTTCTTTTCCCGGGCGGTGACCACAGCGTTTGGCGCCTACCTGGTCTTCAATATGTAATGCGCCTGCACCAGCTTTAATAAGTGATTTAACTGTTCTTGCCACATTAAATGCAGAAGGACCAAATCCTGTATCAATATCTACAAGCAGGGGTGTGGCTGTAACATTGGTGATACGGTTAATGTCTGTTAAAACATCTTCAAGTGTTGTAATACCAAGATCAGGAATACCCAAAGAGCCTGCTGCAACACCGCCACCTGAAAGATAAATTGCTTTGAAGCCGGATTGTGTAGCAAGTAATGCATGATTGGCATTTATTGTTCCAACAATTTGCAAAGGGTTTTCTTCCTGCATGGCTTTTTTGAAGCGTGCGCCTGCGGATAAATTTTGTGTTGACATGGTTGCAATTTATAGCGTTTATATGAGAGTATACTATAAAATGCAGATATTATGAGTGCATAAATACAGGAGGGTTTGTTGCTGAATAAAGTACAGAACGATGAAGGGTGCGACGCAATTGAAGCTTAATAGTAGTACTGTAGCCGGCTCAACAATAAAAAAAAAATTTATTTATTATGATATTTTCCAGTCAATAGGATCCTGCCCCTGTTTAATTAAATATTCATTTGTTTTGGAAAAATGTTTGCAACCGAAAAATCCGTTATGTGCAGAAAGCGGCGAAGGGTGTGCAGCTTTTAAAACATGGTGTTTTGTTTCGTCGATTAAAATTTGTTTTTCCTGCGCAAATTTTCCCCATAATAAAAAAACTATTCCTGATTTTTCCTGTACAATTTTTTGTATTACGGCATCTGTAAATGTTGTCCAGCCTATTTTAGAGTGACTGTTGGCTTCGTTAGCCCTTACCGTTAGCGATGCATTGAGTAATAATACACCTTGTTGCGCCCAATAGGTAAGGTTACCTTTTTTAATATCCATTGTTACGCCGGTATCGGATTGAATTTCTTTATAAATATTTACAAGCGATGGGGGCGGTGGCACGCCATCCTGAACAGAAAAGCATAAGCCATGTGCCTGGCCGGGACCGTGATAAGGGTCTTGCCCTATAATAACTACTTTTACTTTATTGAATGGTGTTTGCTGAAACGCATTAAAGATGAGCGGGCCGGGGGGATAAATGGTTTTACCTGCAAGTCGTTCTGTTTTAAGGAAAAAAACGATTTGTTCAAAATACGGTTTTGCAAATTCATCTTTTAAGGCTTCTTTCCAACTTTCTTCAATCTTTACATCCATATGCAGTAATTAGTGTTTGGATGCAAACTAAAAAAAATTATCTTTGCAGCCTTAAAAAAGGTCCGGTAGCTCAGTTGGATAGAGCATCAGCCTTCTAAGCTGAGGGTCATTGGTTCGAATCCAATCCGGATCACTAAATTTTGCAGAGGTCGCTGAAAATCAGCGACCTTTTATTTTTATGCTATAAAGAACTGCATTTACTTTGATAGCTGACTTTATTTTAGTTTGATTGAACTATCCTTTACTTCTCCTCAGAGTGAGGGTTTCTCCGCGGACTCTCTCCTCCAGGCTATATGTGCTGGCAGGACTCTGCGGTAGGCGGAGAATCAAAGGTTGTAATTAAAGTTTGTGCCATATAAAGATGATGTAGATTTGAGAAAAGAGAGACGATCTTTTGTTTTCAAAATGGGTGCATTCCAAATTGTCGCTGGCTGGTGAGACACCAGCCAGGGCGCCTGCCGTGGGCAGTGTCTTCACTGCCCACATGAAGCCCAATGCGACAATTTGAAATGCACCCTTCAAAATTTTATTAACTACTTTCCGTCGAATTGTTAATTTAAAATAATGACTTGCACCTGATGTGCGTGTATGGTTATACAACGTACCGCTTATTGTCTTTTATACTTCAGTACCAACGAACCTGGTGCTTTTTTTAGTTCCAGTTCAAACCCTTCCATCATTTCTTTTCCTGTTTTTTTAATAATACTGTTATCGTGCATATTGGTGATATCGTAATTGCCGTCGCCATCAAGTCCGTTTAACTTTACGCTTAGTTTTTCATTTTTATTGTCCTTTCTTCTGAATGCTACTACCACGCCCGAGTGATCAGCAGTTCTGTTGAGTTGATAAGCCATCCATACCTCCATCGTAATTAAATCTCCCAATCCGGTTAAAGGATAATAATCATCATAATAATAAGAACGCAGCTCTTTAAACTGCTGCACATATTTTTGCATATCACCAATATTACCCTGCATACCGGTTAAATCCCAATTAATTACCATTGCGCTGCTTAGCGCTGAATGAAAACTGTATTCATCAAAACCAAATACACCCGTACCGTGCAATGGTAAATAAAAATTTAAACCATAAGTATGATTTTGATACCCGTTGGGTTCACCATATTGATAATCGGTGCGCCATAGCGGTGCGCTGCGGGTGGTGGTTTCTAAATCGAGGCGGCGACCCCCACTTGCACAATTATCAATCAGCAGGTTTGGAAAACGATTCAATAAATAATCCCAATAGGCATACAGCCCTTCAATGTACCTGATTTCTTTCATGCCTTTTCTGCCAGCTTCATCATTGGCTTCCCAGTAGGGAAGGGCATGCATATTAAAATCCTGGCGGTAATAATCAATGCCGTTCTGTTCTAAAAAATCGCCTATGTATTTGCTCAGCCATTCACGGGCTTCTTTATTACTCAAATCAAACAAAAATGTATTGGCGTCATTATTTCGTTTCAGCATCCACTGTGGAAATTGTGTTGCCCATTCCGAATTTTTCATCACTCTTTCCGGTTCAAACCATACCATAAATTTTGCGCCTGTTTTATGTGCAGCATCTGATATTGGTTTAAACCCCCTGGGAAAACGGGTAGTATCTACCCGCCATGTACCAACTTTATTCGCCCAGTTGGCGCCGCTGAAATCAGGCCCGCCTGCGCCTGCATACCAGCCTGCATCTAACCAGAATACTTCCGGCATTATACCAAATTGTTTATAGCGCTTAATGAACGCAATTGCCATTTCTTCTGTGAGGCAGGTGTATTCATTACAAGGCGCTGGGTCGCCCCATTCAAACCCGCCGGAAAGTGGATATTCTGCAAATCGACCATTTATTTTTCTGCTATGATGCGCCAATACAAATTGCCTGAATGTATTATGGCCTTTAATGAAATTATTTCCCTGCCAGAATAATAAAGCAATCATCGGTGTTCGTATAGATTCCCCGGGATAGAGGAACAAGTCAATACTTCTCATGCCTGATTGCAGCGTGAAAGCCTGCTTGTTGTTATGCTGTATATCCGCAAACCAGGTGCCCGTCCAGCCAATTGCAGCAATAACGCCGCCCTTACCTTCTGCTTCTATATTCAAAAAAGGGAAAGCGGTTTTATCGGATGACCTTCCGCCTTCCGGTTCCATATGCTGGTTACTGCCGGGTTGCAGTAAAACTTTGTGCAAACGAAAATCATTGATGGTATGGTCGCTGCCTTCACTACGGTAAAGGTTAAACGAAGTTGCGCCAGGATATTGCAGGCTGATATCAACCGCTTTTATATTTTTTATTTGTGCACTATTGCCGCTGCTGCCATTAGTAAAATGCAATACCCATTCTACCGACTGAAATTTTTTAAATCCTTTTATATTACAAACAACCTGCAGTTTACTTGCAGGGTCGGTATATGAAACGGTATAGGTTATTTCATCAGCGCCGGCGCTGTTTTCTTTAATCATATTATACTTCCATTTTTTTATAAACCCGGCTGAAGCCTGACCGTTATATTCAAACGAAAACGGTGGTAGTTTGCCTTTGGCAAAAATTTGGGTAATCCATTGTTGCGGGCTTATTGCAGCGTTTATAGGTAGCTGTGATTGAGATAAAAGGAATATTGGCAGTAATAAAAAATACAAAGCAATAATTATTCTGTTAATCATACAGCGTTGGAATTATGATATTGGAAAGTAAGGTTTTTTTATAGCTTTCTCATCAGCAGGCTAATTAATATTTTGAGGTGGCGACGATATAAAACAACTTATAAATGAAATATTAGTTTCTAAATGAGCGAAAATAATTGTACGTTTTTCCCCGTTGTATTTTTTCTGAAAAAGGAGTTGAGGCGCCTGTTTTTATTGCAAGTAACCGGTTAAAATAAACCTGGTCATCTAAAAAATTTTTACAACAGTGGAGTCAGGTGAATTTTCATTCTTTCTTGCCTGCTCTTTTTTCTTTTTTAGATTTTCCGGGTCAAACTCTGTTCTGAAAGAAATGCTTCCCCCGGCGCGGTTTCGTTTACCCGTAGTAGATAGTGCGTCAAAATTGCTTCTGTAAAAACAACTGACCCTGAATTTACCATCGGGAGTGATTTTATATTCAGCAGTAACATCCGGTAAAAACAGGAAGCTGGTATTTTGTGCATTTAATGCAGCCTGCGATCCGCTGCTTATAAAGTTAAAATCACTGCCAAAAGTTATTACCAGTTTATCATTCAATAATGATTTAATAAACTGCAGGCTGATATTATCGCGTGTAAGATTAACGGTATTGCCTAACCCGGTTCCTGTACCTGTAGGATCAATAGATGCTCTTGTATAATTAAAACTTATAGAGAGATTAGGATCTTTAAACAACCCGTATAGCAGGGTTTTAAGAGAACTGCTTAAATACCCTGATATATATTCGGTAATTGTATTAAACGCAAATGTGGTGGCATCTGCCTGTTGAACATTGTATTGCCCGATGGGCGCAAAACTTTTAAAAACAATCAGGTAGGCAACCTGTTTATTTTTCTCGTTATCATCATTGTTTATACGTGCAAAATCTCCCAGTAATCGCTGACTGTTTCTTACATCACTATTGCCCGGCAGGCTTATTTCAAAACGAATATCAGGTCTTCCCAGGGAGCCGGTTAATGTACATAATACATCTACATCCGTTCTTTCGCCTTTCAGCCTGCTAACTTCAGGATCGCTTGTTTGCCCCTGTTGTGAATATAAGGAGCTTAACTTAACATCGGTTGCGGAATATTTTGCTTTAAGATTAATTTCAGCCTGGTAAGGGTCGCCATCCCACCGGATATAGCTGCCTTCATCGGGCATTAAAACAAATGGTTTTTTAAATATTTCCTGGAAACTGAACCTGTAAAATCCCCGGTCAATAGTATACTTACCATTTATGGTGAAGGGGGCATTGGTGCCGGTTTTCATTACAAGATTTCCTTTTCCTGTGGCCTCAATAATATCGCCGGTAACTTCATCAAGCACCATAAACATGCGGGTAAAATTATTAGCGGTAAGGTTAAGGTCAATATTCATTTCAGAAGATAAACCGCCCAACGAATCAAGGTTCATTTCCCGCCCGTATTTTTTCCAGATAATATAATCAGCATCTGCGCTTTCTTTTGATGAAGATGAAGTGATATAGATACTTGAGCTGTCAACCGGTTCACCGGTTATAGACATGCGCATATCATCATCTGGTCCCCGTAGTCTGAAATTTGCCTTACCAATGGCTTTACCATAAAATGTACTGTTATCGGCACGGGTGGTATTCAACAATAACAAACGATTTGTATTGATGTTGATATTGTATACAAAATCTTTGAAATTACTATGTTCAATATTCCCGGTAAGCGTGCCATAATTAGCAGGCGTTCCTGCACGGTGGTGAAGCGTGTCGTGCACGATTATAGTACCAAAATCAATTTTGCCTGGCGAAAAAATAAAACTGGCGCTGTCAAAAGTGTAATAGCATTGCGTGTAATCAACTTTTAATCCTCCATTTTTTACATTTACCGTACCCACATAGTCAGGACTGCTCACCTTACCAACCATATGCAGGTTACCTGTTGCCAAACCTTTCATATCGCTGAATACAACATTCAGGTATTTTTCGAGAAAATGAATACTGGTATTTTCAAAATTAGCGCCTGCATTTATTTGCTGGCTCAATGAATCTGAAGCATCATAAGAACCTGCTATACTGAAATTATAATTGGGGTTGCTTGAAATGACTTCATAAGTAGCCTTCCTGTTTTTATCATCCCATGCACCTGTAATATCAACCACACCAATAGAATCATCTTCAAGATGAAATTGTTCTGCTTTAAGATTGGCAGAAATATACATATTGCGAAAAGCATCTTCAAATGTAACAGCGCCTGTAGCAACGCCCTGCAATTTGGGTTGCTTTGCAACAAAGGGCATAAAGTCGCCAATGTTTACTTTTTTCAATTCCACCACAATATCATCCCATGTGCCAACATCTGAATGGCGGGTTACTACAGATACTTCCTGGTCGCCATTACTGAATTTTACATTTTTAGCATCTACATACGTTTTACTCAAAGTCAACTCTCCGCCATCATCTATCTTCCATGTTTTATCATTCAATACAATACTTGATGGGTCAAGATGAATTTTAACACCATCCTGCAAATTGGTAATAATAGCAGACAGCCTTGCATCATTGATGGTTTGTGTTGCAGCAGTGCTGATATTTAATTGAGAAACATTATTGGCAGATGCGATGGTGATTTTACTTCCGGGAAACTGAAGGCTGTCGTTTACAATGGTATTGCCTATAACGCCGGTTACTTTTAAACTATCCATATTACCTATGCCGGTTAACCGAAAATCCTGAACGCCAATATTTTTATACGATGCATATGGTATCATGGCACTGATAGCCATTAAGTTGGTTTGTGAATTAAGCGAACCAACAACTGTACTATTATTAAAGCCTTTAAGCGCAGGATTAACGAGGGTTAGATACTGGTCTATATTTTTTACATCAAGCTGGAAAAGAAAGTTCTGGTCTTTAATAGCTTTTTTAGGCGGAGGAATATAAGCAGGATAGTATTTATTCAAAAACTGTTTTACAACATCGGGCAATTCACGAATAGTAAAGTTGCCCATAAGAAAAGCCGAAGCTTCCGTATTGCGCAGTTGCAATATTTTTTGCCTGTCAACTTCATGCGAGCTTAATGTGAGCGTATCAAATACAAAGGTTTGATTGTTTTTTGTAACAGCCACATCATACAGCGAAACAGTTCCTAAAAAATTATCAATATTATCGCCCTTAAAATTCATGTCGAATTTTCCAATCACGTTCATATCAGCAGCGGTAAATCCTAAAGTTTGCAGGTTGCTTCTCTGTATATCTGCAAAAAAATTAAACTCGGGTTTTTCCCTGGTAAAATTAATATCACCATTCAGGTCAATAATCAAATTGGGGTCTTTCGCGTTTACTACTCCCTTAAATAATTTTTTCTGCATTCTTCCTTTTACGGCTATATCCTGGTAATTATAATTATTGAATTGCAGTTGAGAAAATTTTCCATCTAATTCCGCATCCAGGGTAGATGAACTGAAACCTGTTCCCTTAACATCGCCTGAAAATGATACCAGCCCTACATTATCCTGCCCAACCAATTTTCCTACATCAAATTTATCGGTTGAAATTTTGCCTGAATACCTCACCGCGCCTTTGGCTGGTATTTTCATATTAAGATCTGACGTAATGGAGCCAAGGTTTGTTTGTATAGTACCATATGTAACAAAATCGCGGAGAAAACCGGTAAAGATTCCCTTAAAACGCAGGTCGGTTATTTTGCTTATGTCAGGCTCCGTAATTTCTTTAAGTGAAGGCACTATCGCAACCACATCACTGTAATTCGTTCTGAAATCGTTCGCCCTGAAATCGATATAGGTAGAATCTATATCAGGCAATCCCCGCATTTTTAAATTGCCGTTAAGCCTGGTGCTTCTGCCGGCTTCTGCAACAAAGTCGTTAGCTTTAAGATTGTCAATAGTCCCTGTTACATCTCCATCTATTCTTATAAGTTTATTCCACGATTTTAATTCGGGTGCAAAGTATGCAATATCATTCGTGTGTACATTACTGTTATAAAACCTGCCATCAAGCTTAACATTGCTGATGAATGATTGCATGTCATCATCAAAATCATTATAGCGCATGGAATAATACCTGCGGAGATGGCTATAGGGTGTTTTAATATCAAGCTTATCAAAAATCATGGCGCCGGGTTCCATCCTGAATTGGGAGGTAAGCTCATTAACCGTAAATCCTGACCTTTCTTTAGTGTTTAGTTTTATATTGGCAGAGAGTGTGTCGTGGTTAAGCGCCACTTTTTTAAAATTACCGTTAATAGCAAAAAAGTGAATGTGGCTGTCATCGAAATAATTATAGATTGCCCGCTGCGTTTTTCTATCGCTTTTAAATGCGCCGTTGGTAATATCCATTTGCTTTACGGCAATATCCCAGCCATCTTCATTAAAAGCAGTTGGCGCAGCATCCATCTTATTTTTAAAAGCTATAAGTTTTGGATTTTTAGGGCGTAGCGCAGGATAATCGTATATGGCAAAAACAGGTTCATCTATGTTAAGATCATCAACATGAATAAGCTTTTGCTGAAAATTGATTTTGTCTGCGGTTAAATTAAGTTCTTTTAAATAAAGCATCAGGTCTTGCCCGCGCCATTCATCTATTCTTTTAAAGCTGATATTTTTTAAATCAACTTTATCTAACAGTAATGCAAATTGCTTTTTCTTTGTTCCTGTTGACGGGCTTGAAAAATAATCAATCAAAAATGTGTAGTTCCATACCGAATCTGTGCGATGCATATTTACAATCGCATCTTCAAGTGCTATGTATTTAATTTCTGCCTGGTCTTTTACAAAAAACCAATCAGTGATATTCACTTTTATTTTACCGGCATAAAGCAGTGTATCTTTTTTGTTCTGATCCTGTATGTATACGCCTTCAAGATTCATGGTATTGAAGAGCGCGAAATTTACATGCCTGACAGATACCTGGGTTTCGAGATTTTTTGAAAGTTGATCAGCCGCTATTTTTACCAGGAAATTTTGAAAAAAAGTAGTGTTGATTAATACAGCAGTCAAAACTATAAGGAACAGCAATGACAGCAGCACTATCTTTAATATTTTGAATACAGTTTTCAGGCTGGAGAATTAGGTGTAAAAATAAGTAAATCAAACCGATGGACAAATTCAATACCATTGGTAAACAGCAATTTTTACATTTTTAAAACAGCATTATTGCTGCATTTTACATTATCGTTAACTTACCTCAAATTATTGTTATGAAGTATATTGTTTGGGCCTGTTTGTTTTTAGGGAGTTTAAGCGGTTATACACAGATAAAAACCGCCAAGCCGGATATAGTGTTAGTGGTACACGGCGGTGCCGGCACCATCCTGAAAAGCCAGATGACCCCCGAACTGGAAAAGGCATATACGGATGGCTTAACCGAAGCTTTAAAAAAGGGATACAGCATACTTGAAAAAGGCGGAACATCTCTTGATGCGGTAGAAGCTGCTGTAAAGCTACTGGAAGACAACCCTTTGTTTAATGCGGGCAAGGGCGCTGTGTTTACCAACGAGGGTAAAAATGAACTGGACGCTTCCATAATGGATGGCAAAACCCTGGCGGCAGGAGCCGTTGCCGGGGTTACAACCGTAAAGAACCCTATAGCGGCTGCAAGGGCCGTAATGGAAAAAAGCAATCATGTAATGATGACCGGCGCAGGGGCTGATAAGTTTGCCGCGCAGGCTGGTTTGGAAATAGTTGATCCTTCTTATTTTTTTACGGAGCAAAGATGGAAAGCGCTGCAGGAAGTGAAAAAAGAAGATTCTACGAAAACAGAGCTTGATCATTCCGGTAAAAAAAGTTCGTCGTATCATTTCATTAATAAAGATTCCAAGTTTGGTACAGTGGGTGCGGTAGCGTTAGACCAATCCGGAAACCTCGCCGCTGCAACAAGTACCGGCGGCATGACAAACAAGCGCTTCGGCAGGGTAGGAGACTCGACCATTATTGGCGCCGGCACTTATGCCAGTAATAATACCTGCGCCATCAGTTGTACAGGTTGGGGTGAATATTACATCAGGTTGGTTATGGCAAAAACCATCAGCGATATGATGGAGTTTGGAAAAATGACTTTAAAAAATGCCGCCAGTGAAATGCTGATGAAGCGCCTGCCGGCACTTGGTGGCGATGGCGGCTTAATAGCTGTTGACGGCAAAGGAAATATTGCCATGCCATTTAATACAGAAGGTATGTACAGAGGGTTTATGAAAGATGGAAAAATAACGGTGAAGATTTATAAGGATTGAGGGATGTGTTGCTATGCTATAGCATCTATATTATGTTTCCATAATTGTTTGTAATGCCCATCTTGATGAATAAGGTCGGTATGTGAACCTTCTTCAATTAAGTTGCCGTTTTTTAAAACCAGAATAGTGTCACATTTTTTAATTGTGCTTAATCTGTGTGCAATAATAATTATTGTTTTTCCCTGTTGCTGAAACCAATTTAAGGCTGCCTGGATTTTTTCTTCATTCGCAGGATCCAGGCTGCTTGTAGCTTCATCCAATATTAAGATTTCAGGGTTTCTGTACAAAGCCCTTACAATAGCAAGCCTTTGTTTTTGCCCCCCGGATAAGTTTACGCCCTGCTCACTAAGTAATGTATTATAGTTTGCAGGTAATTTTTCTATAAATTCATTAACGCCGGTAAGCTGGCATAGAAAAAGGATTTTTTGTATATCCGGTTCGGCGTCTCCGATAGCTATATTTTCAATTATTGTGCCTGCAAAAAGGTCAATGTTTTGGGGAACTGTACTAATCAGCTTTCGAAGACTTTTTAAATCTAAATACTGAATATTAAAACTACCAATATTTATATTTCCTTCTTTTACGGGATATAAGTTTTGCAATAGCGACATTAAAGTTGATTTGCCGCTTCCGCTTTCCCCAACTATTGCTGTACATTTTCCTTTTTGTATAGTGAGATTTAGTTTATCAAACACCTTAGTTCGGCTGCCATACTTGAATGCAACATCTATAAACTTTATATCACCAATTAATTCAGGTGTAAGCATAACTTTATTATGGTTATCAGGCTCTGTTTCCAGGTCAATTATTTCAAATAGTCTGTCTGCCGCAATTAGTGCATCCTGGATGCTCCTGTTTGCACCTATTAAAGCGCTGGCCGGGCCCGTTAAATAGCCTATCAGTGCATAAAACGACAACAATTCTCCCGGAGACAACTCCCCTTGCATAACAAAATAGCTTCCTGCCCATAATAATATTATTGTAAATAACCTGGTAAATAGCTCAGATATATTGCCGGTGTATAAGCTGTAAATGCTTGTTTTGTAAATTGTGTTCAATAGATTGTAGAACCGGTTTTCTGTTTTTTCATTAGCATAATTTTCAAGCCCGAAACACTTTATTGTTCCGGCGGCATTTAAGCTTTCCACTAATTGTGTTTCCAGTTCAGCACTGTCTTCCATTAATGTTCGTTGCCATTTTTTATTAACGATATTGCTTATCCAATACAGTAATGAGTATATGGGTATAATTAAAAGCATAATCAGGGCCAGCTTCCAGTAATAGAAAAACATAACCGCTATTGAAAATGTGACAATCAGTACATTTACTATTAGGTTTAAGGAAATATCATTTACAAACATTCTTATTTTCACTGCATCATTTACGCGGCTTATAATTTCGCCTACCCGCATAGTATCAAAAAACCGCTGGGGTAATTTTAGTAAATGTTTATAATAGCCCAGTATTAATCTTGCGTCAATACGCTGCCCCGTTTGTAAAGCAAACAAAGATTTATAATACCCGATTAGTATTGAAAAAATCAGTATTACAATCATTGCCACACTTAGCAAATTCAGAAGCCGAACATTACCTTCAATCAGTACAAAGTCAATCAGCTTTTGTATATAAATGCTGGAAGATAGTCCCAATATCGTGTACACAATAGCACCTACCAGCGCCTGTATCATTATAGCGCTATGTGGTTTTATGAGTTGCCAAAATCTTTTTAGGTTTGATGTTTTCTGGTTACCTGTTGTAAAGTCTTCATCTGGTAATACCAACACTATTACTCCACTCCATATTTCTTTAAAAGCATCATGCGTTTGCTTATGCAATCTGCCATCTGCAGGATCCATTAAAAAAATATGTTTTTTTGTTATTTTGTAAACAACCACATAATGGTGCAATTGGTTTTTGAGTACTATGTGAGCTATTGCTGGCAAGGGTATTTTAAAAAGACTTTCAAATGGGCCTTTGGCGCCCTTTGCCTGGAGTCCCAGCTTTTCCGCGGCTTCAATCAAGCCTAAAACGTTAGTGCCTCGTTTATCTGTGCCGGCGTATTGCCTGATGCGGCTTACCGGTAATTTTAATTTATACCATGCTGCAATGGAAGCAAGGCATGCGGCGCCGCAATCTGTTATGTCTCTTTGTTTAACTTTTATTGTTTTTTTCATAGGTGGGTGTTAGCGGTGCGGAGGGATTTAGCCAGTCATCAATTTTATCAAACAATAATTGCCACAATGTTCGTTCAGCTATAATAAAACGGGCCTGGAGAGACAGCCCTTTCTTAAGATGACCTGTAAACCCGTTTTTTAAATGGAGTTGTGTACTGTCAAATGAACAACGCACTTTAAATACTGGCTGGTTATTAACTAATATATAATCGTTATCAATACTGATAATTTTACCCGTTAAAATGCCGAAATAATTGTAATCAAAAGCATCAACCTGAAATCTAACAGGCTGCATTGTTTTTATTAATCCCACATTGCGGCTGCTGGCATAGCACTCGGCTATTAAATCGCTTTCCGGAGAAATAGTGCAAATAATTTGACCCGCTTGCACAACATTGCCGGGATATAAATTATTAATTCCCTGGATAATACCTGTAACGGGCGCTCTTATTTCATAATTTTTTTTGTCTGTAACAATTTTTGACCTGGCAGCGGTAAGCTGTGATAAGTCTGCTTCATACTTAGCCAGCTCCTGTTGCCATATGCTTAATTGCTCTCTTTGCAAGGCTTGGTAGGCTGCCTGTAATTTTTCACTTTCTACTTCTTTATCAAACATTTCTTTTGGAGCAATAACTTTTTCTTTTATAAGTGTTCGGCTCATTTCTACTTCTTTTAATACTTTTTTTAGAGAAGCTTGCTGGTCGGAAAGCCGATATCGATAATGATTTAACTGCTGTTTATATAGGGGGCTGCTAAGGGTGTTGACATCTGTACTGCCCTGTTTTGTAGTAAGCAATTGCAGATCGTGTATAAATTGCCTACGTTGATTAATATCATATTCGTTACTGGTGGCTTGTGCAGAAGTATTATCATCCCTTATTCTTGCAATTACAGCATTAACCTGCGCTGTATCTCCTTCTTTAAAATAAATATCTTCAACAATACCTGTAATGACTGGTTTAATGTCGGTACGTTCTGTAAATGGGCGTGTAATACCAAAAGCCCTTGTGGAAATATTAGTATTAATAAAAGGTAAAATTGCAAACCCAATCAAAATACTCATCAATAATAGTCTATAAATTATATAGTTTTCTGCTTTTATTTTGGGTCCATATGGAATATCAGTGTTATACAAAGGAGTAGCATTAGGTATTAAAAAACATTACTTGAACAAAATAAAATTGACAGAGATTATTATTTTATAAATAATAATCCGTATAAATTATAAAGAGAGTGTATTAGTGCAGTTGCCCAATAATAATACCTCGTTTTCCTTTTCATTTCTAAATAGTAATAATTTAGTATCATTCCTCCACAGAAAGCCATTATTGCATATAAAAAATGATAAGTATGGCTTAGTCCAAAAAAAATACTAGGTATAATTATTAATAAGTATTTGTTAGAAATTTTCATTTTTAATAGGATTAAATTAGGGATGTACTGAAATAAAAGTGTTTCAATTATTGGAGATATTAATAACGCTAAAATACTTTTTTCGGGTTTACCAAAATGATCAATTGATTTATTTATGCTATAGTGAAAAAAATTATTATTAAGCCAATTAAATAAATATCCATTAAAAATAGAAGCTATTAAACATAGAATTGTAAAAAAGAAAATCCTTTTCATGAAGAAGATTGTTTTCATTTTAGGAAAGCTGTTTGTACTAACTCTATCACTAAATCTATCCTACATATACAAACAGCTTTCCTGATTAACTATTTATCTGTACTGACTGGGCCTAATTGGATTGTTTACTGCATCTTTGACCATATATACAAGAAAATGTGCAGTTGCCCCTAATCCTTTGCCAATCATTTCCCAAAAACCATCTCCTCCATTAATTAATAGCATTTCTGTCTCATTTAAATCAGATAAAGAATTGATATTTAGTTGTTGTGTGTTCATGGATTTCTTTTTAACTGTAAAATATTAATTTGAAAATAGGCAATGGAATTTCGTTACTTATTATAATGCACAGAGTTCCATCCGTCTTTCACGCCTTTTGTAAATTCATCCCAATTATTGATTATTTCTTTTCCTACCCATATCCAAAAGCTACCGCCACCACCTCCTCCTTTTATCTCTTCCATTTCAAATTCACTAATAGGAGTAAGCCCTATTTGCTGTAGTTGCATTGTTTGCGTCATGATTTTAAGTTTTTAAAATAATTTAATACCCGTCTTAGATATGTTGCGCACATCGGGCATACGGCTTTTTTCCCTCATAGCTCGTCAGCTAATCTTTTTTACCGGTTAGCAATTGGTGATTGCAGGTGGGTAAGCCATCAAGGTTACCAATCTTGATAGCCTGAAATTATATCTTAAAAAATATATTCCTGGGTTTTATGCATATTTTTTGTTTGAGTATATCAAACTTTGTTTACTTTTAAATACACCGGTTTATCTAACCTAAAAAAGCAACCTATGGATATAACAACTACTATCGGAAAAAACATCCGTCAATACAGGCTTCAAAGAGGGTTGAAATTGGAAACCCTAGCTAAGGAGATTGCTGTTAGTAAAGCTACAATGAGCCAGATAGAAAACGGGCAGGCTGAAATTACTGTGAGGCGTATTGAGAAAATAGCTAAAGTATTAGAGGTAGAATATAACCTGCTTGTTACTGCCCGCGTAATTAATATGAAGCCGGATATGCAATATACCGCGGATAACACTGCCTATACTACTGATATCGTGCTTATGGAAAAAATATTACACCTGTCAGAAGAGATATTGAGATTAAGAAGTAAGTAGGAGCATGTGAAAGGTGAGACGTGAAAGGAAGTATGAATGCAGAAAAAAATCATTTACAACTTCCCCGGAAAGAAAACTCCCGCACTCAAAGTAATCATTCTGGGGCCTATTTTAGGAGCTAAATCATCATTTACAATACTTCCTAACCCCAATGCGTAACCGCCGGTAACAAACCATTTATTTTTTACCTGGTAACCAATTTTTCCAACAAGGTTCATTTCAAACCTGCCATAAGCGGTATTAGCAAATTTTACCTGGTTTTTTCTTTCTTTACCGTTCAGAAAAGTTTTTTTATCTGTACCTCCAAAAGCAACTGAAGCGGAAGGACCGAACTGAAAGAATAATCCTTCACCATTGTTCTTTGTATCAAACTGCAGCAATGCAGGAATTTCAATATAATGTATCCCCAATTTATTATTAACTACAGAATCGCGTAGCGCATTATTGTATTGTACCGTAAAACCCTTTAAGCTATATAACAATTGGGGTACGAAGTATAAGTTTTTATCGAAGGGAACTTTTAAAAAAGCGCCAACATGAAAACCATATCCCGGCTTTACCGGAACCACCGGGCCTTCAAAAATTTTTACTCTTGCATCTATTTGTTGCAAACCACCCATAACGCCATAGAACACCTGTGCACCTGCGTATAAGCTACAGAACAAAACAGCAGAACAAAGGAGTATTCTTTTCATGAAGGTTTTATAAAAATTTGCGCAAAAGTAATGGATTGGCGCAAAGTGGGCGAATAATTATCTTAACTGAACTTTTGGTTCATTGTCTTATTAAAATCATCTGACTTCCCTTTTTCTATAGAAAGGCTTTTCCATTGGCCTCCTTTAAGCATTTTACCTATATAAATGATCTGCCCTACATGATGAGGATAATGTGCCAGTTGCCTGTTGATAGCATCTGCCACAATTAATGGTTCGCTGCGTATATAAATGATTTTTAAAAGATCGTTTTCTTCCAGCTTTTCCAAAGCACCTAAAAAGCAACTCCATCCTTTTTCCCATATGTCCAGCAATGCTTTTTTGCTGTAATGTTGATCAATAAATTCTGTATCCCGGCTTCTCCAGTTTTTTTCTCCGTCTTCGGTTAAAAAATTTGTCCAGCGGCTAAGCATATTACCACTCATGTGCTGAATAATAACCGCCAGACTGTTAGATGATTCATTGGGCTGATAATAAAAATCCTTGTCTATTAATTGTTCAAAAGTCTTATCAGCCAACAGTTTATAATATTTTACTCTTGTTATTGCAGATTGCAGGAATATAGCAGAAAGCGTTTCCATAATAATCGTTGGTTAAATGGCTATTGTTTTAGCCTGTATACATTGCAAAAGTATTTATCTTCATTCACTAAAACGCTTTTGCACAGGCATGAAAAAAATCTTTATTTACATATTACTTGCCAATGTTGCTTTGGGCGCTGCTTCCTGCGGTGGTGCGGAAAAAAAAGCGAATGTTGAGCAAAACACTGATGATACTGCTATCACATCTCTTATAACCGGAAAATATTTTGATTCAACCATAAGTGTTTTAGCCTCTGATGAATTTGAGGGTAGAAAGCCTTTTACCCCGGGAGAAGAAAAAACGGTAAGCTATCTCGAAACACAGTATAAAAATCTTGGCTTACAACCGGGCAATGGCAATAGTTTTTTCCAGGAAGTGCCGATGGTTGAAATAACATCTAAACCTGCTAATCAACTTTCTATTACCGGCGCTAAGGGAAATATTGCCTTGAAATATCTTGATGATTTTGTGGCTGCTACCCGCCGCATACAAGACCAGGTAAAACTTGAAAATGCTGAGATGGTTTTTGCCGGATATGGTATTGTGGCGCCTGAATTTGGGTGGAATGATTATGCCGGATTAGATGTAAAAGGCAAAGTGGTATTGGTTTTGGTGAACGACCCCGGTTTTTTTGACAGCAGCCTCTTTAAAGGCAGAACAATGACGTATTACGGAAGATGGACGTATAAATATGAAGAAGCTGCCAGGCAGGGAGCCGCAGGTATACTCATTGTTCATGATGATAAACCTGCAAGCTACGGTTGGAATGTAGTTCGCGGTAGCTGGTCAAAATCGAGATTGTACCTGCAGGCAGAAGATAATAATATGTCGCGTGCCGCAATGGAAGGTTGGATTACCATGCCTTCAGCTAAAAAAATGTTCTCACTCGCAGGCATACCCGATACTGTTATGAAAGCCGCCGGAAAAAAGAATTTTAAAGCCGTGCCGCTTGGGTTAAAAGCATCCATTGTTATCAACAGTAGTTTTAAAAAATCTACATCTAAAAATGTGCTGGCACTTTTGCCTGGAACAGAACAAAAGGATGAGTATATTATTTACACCGCGCACTGGGATCATTTTGGCAAAGGCGAACCGGTAAATGGCGATTCAATATATAACGGGGCGGCAGATAACGCGTCTGGTACGGCTGCCCTGCTTGAAATTGCAAAAGCATTTACGCAGCTTAAAGAAAAACCTAAGCGCTCGGTTTTATTCCTTACGGTTACTGCTGAAGAACAAGGCTTACTTGGCTCGGAATATTATGCAAAGCACCCGGTTTATCTTCCTGCAAAAACAGTGGCAGATATTAATATAGATGTATTACAACCATTCGGTAAAATGAAAGACATTGTGGTGGTGGGTAAAGGTCAATCTGAATTAGATGAATATATTGAAGCCGCAGCTAAAAAGCAAGGCAGATATACAAGAGGAGAACCTGACCCATCCGGGGGTTGGTATTTCAGATCTGATCATTTCAACTTTGCTAAAGTCGGAATTCCCTCACTGTATGTTGAAAATGGCAGCGTATCTGTTGAACATGGAGAGGCCTGGGGTGAAGCAGAAAAAGAAAAATACAATAATGAAAGATACCACAGTCCTGCGGATGAATATAGCAAATCATGGGATTTGAGTGGTATAATAGATGATATGCGTTTACTCTTTGATGTTGGCTACAAACTTAGCAATGAGAAAAATTTTCCTAAATGGAAAACAGGTTCTGAATTTAAAGCCATCAGGGAAAAATAAAATCGCGTTAATACAACGAAACATATCAAAAATTCGACTCAAAATTTAAAAACATCAGATCATGCTTGAAAACTTATTAGATCTCGTAAAACAACATGCAGGCAGCTCAATTATTAATAATCCTGCCATACCCAATGAACGTAATGACGAAGCCATTGCTGAAACTACAAATTCTATTGCCGGCGGACTCCAGGGTTTGCTGTCGCAGGGCGGCGGCTTAAAAGATGTATTGAAAATGTTTGGCGGGCAGGACAGCGGGGCCGCAACTAATAATATCAGCCAGCAATTATCCGGCGGTGTTATTCAAAACCTGATGGATAAATTTGGGTTGGATAAAGGTGCTGCCGGCAGTATTGCAGGTAGTCTTATTCCTTCGGTGTTAAGCAACCTCGTAAGCAAAACCAACGACCCGGCTGATAATAGTTTTAATATCCAGAATATTTTCAATTCTTTATCAGGCGGACAAACTTCAAATATGAATATCGCAGGTTTATTGTCAAAAGTAAAAGGTGGCGGGCTTGATGTTGACGGAGATGGCGATACTGACCTGCAGGATCTCATGGCCGTTTTTTCAAAAGGCAGCGGCGGCGGTATATTAGATAAAGTGAAAGGGCTGTTTGGCAATTAATAATATATTTGCATTCAACTTTTAAGAGGGAATAACCAGTTATTCCCTTTTTTATTATATGTATTAAAGGTTTAAAATATAGTACTATGGCCTGGTTTATACTGATAATTGCCGGATTGTTTGAAGTGGCTTTTACAACCTGTTTAAAAATGAGCGACAACTTTAAGCATCTATGGTGGAGTATTGGTTTTTTTGTTTCTATTACCATTAGTTTTTTGTTGCTCAATAAGGCCATTCAAACTATTCCTATTGGTACCAGTTATGCCGTATGGACAGGCATTGGCGCTGTAGGCTCTGTAATAGTAGGCATTGCGCTTTTTAAAGAACCGGCTACCTTTTGGAGAATGTTTTTTCTTTTTTTGTTGGTTGCTTCTATTGTGGGGCTTAAAATAGCAACGGCTAAAGAAGATTGATGTAAATTATTGAAGTTTTTTAAACATGGCATTGCGGCGTATCATTCAGGTAAACCTCATTAATTTTTCAAGAGGAGCAGTATCTGCATCTTTGAGTAATCTTTCTTTTTTTTAAGTGAATGGCACACGTTTATGTATGCTATAGAGCAAACGATTATGATATAACAGATATAAAATAAAAACGGGACAAAGCTGAAAAAATCAAGCTTGCCCCGTAAGGTTGGCCTACCTGGATTCGAACCAAGACGAACAGAACCAAAATCTGTCGTACTACCATTATACTATAGGCCAATACCCGCTATAAAAGCGGCTGCAAAAATAGCTACTTGCCGCTTTTAAACCAAATTTGATTGCTATAAAGCTTTAACGAGATAATAATTTTTTTTCCCTTTTTGTATTAATACATACATATCATGCAAAAGATCGGTTGTATTAATTCTTCGGGCTATATCACTTACTTTTTCCCTGTTAATGCTTACACCACCGCTTAGTATCATTTTTCTAGCTTCGCCCTTGCTTGGAAAGGTGCCGGTTTCTGCAAGAAATGAAACAATATCTACACCCTCATTGATTTTTGCTTTGGAATAAGCAAACTTTATCACGCCTTCCATATGCTCAAGATCATCGGCGCTTAATGTTTCAACAGAAGCGGATTGCTGTGAAAATAATTTTTCAGTGGTTTCTACCGCTTCTTTATATCCATCTTCACCATGCACAAAAACAGTTACTTCTTTAGCCAGTATTTTTTGCAATTGCCTTGCACCGGGGTTTTGATTATGCTGCTCAACAAGGCTGGTAATTATTTCAGGAGTTAAAAAAGTGAATATTTTAATCCATCTTTCCGCATCCTTATCTGATGCGTTTAACCAAAACTGGTAAAACTGGTAAGGGCTTGTTCTTTCTGCATTCAGCCATACATTTCCTTTTTCTGTTTTCCCAAATTTGCCGCCATCAGCTTTGGTAATTAAAGGGCAGGTAAAAGCGAACGCTTCACCATTGGCTTTTCTTCTTATCAATTCCGCTCCGGTAGTAATATTTCCCCATTGGTCACTTCCACCCATCTGGAGTTTGCATTGCTTATGTGTATATAACCAATAGTAATCATAGCCCTGCATCAACTGGTAAGCAAATTCAGTATAACTGATACCTGTATCGCCTTCAATGCGTTTTTTTACGCTTTCCTTTGCCATCATATAATTAACCGTAATATGCTTACCGGCATCACGCAAAAATTCAATAAAACCTATTTTGCCAAACCAATCATAATTGTTTACCAATTCTGCGCCATTAGGTTTTGAAGTATCAAAGTCAAGATGTTTTTCCAATTGTTTTCTTATACCAGCCACATTTATTTTCAATTGTTCCTCACTCAAAAAATTTCGCTCTTCACTTTTGCCGCTGGGGTCGCCAATCATACCGGTAGCGCCCCCAATAAGTGCAATAGGTTTATGCCCGTTTTTTTGTAAATGAACGAGTAATAAAATCGGCACCAGGCTTCCTATATGCAAACTGTCTGCCGTTGGGTCAAAACCAATATATGCAGTAGTTATTTCCTTTGTTAACTGTTCTTCTGTGCCCGGCATAATATCCTGAAGCATACCGCGCCATTTAAGCTCTTCTATCAGCATCATTTTATTGATTTTGCGCAAAAGTAAGGTTAGTTTACCAAGCCTGTTTAAAAAGACAATATTTTAAGGGTGATAACGTTCTAAAGGCTTGAATTTTAATGTTCTGCTAAAGAAATACCTAAGTATATTTGTAATAGATTGTCGTTCAGGCAAATGTTGGGAAGACAAAAATTGCTTACAGGAAAATTGATTTGATGAAACACTTTTTGTTGAGTATAGCTATCATTTGCTTGTTGGCAATTGCGGATAATGCTAATGCCCAGTTCAGAAAATATTCCAACGAATTTCTAAATATTGGCGCCGGCGCAAGGGGTTTGGGAAGGGGGGGAGCACAGGTGGCGTCAACCAACGATGGTAATGCCGGTTACTGGAATCCTGCAGGCCTCACCAATATTAAAGATAATGCTGTTGTAAATTTTATGCATGCCGAATATTTTTCAGGTATAGGAAAATATGATTACGGCAGTGTAGCAATACCATTGAGTGATAAAAAACGAACTATTGCCCTTTCTTTATTACGGTTTGGGGTAGACGATATTCCAAATACTCTTTATTTAGTGGAGCCGGATGGTTCTATTAATTACAATAATATCCGCTCCTTTTCATCTGCAGATTATGCATTTCTGTTTTCTTATGCGCAAACGTTAAAACAAAAAGGAAGCAAGCTTATCAGTTTTGGTACTAACGCAAAAGTGATATACCGCAATGTGGGAACTTTTGCCAAAGCATGGGGTTTCGGTTTAGACGCAGGTGTACAAATACAGGATAAAAGATGGAAGCTGGGCATTTCTGCAAGAGATATTACTACCACGTTTAACGCGTGGAGTTTTACTTTTACGGATGAAGAAAAAGAAGCGCTATATCTCACTAACAATGAAATTCCTGTAAAATCAACAGAACTTACCGCACCCAGGCTTGTATTAGGCGGTGCATATGATTTTAAGCTTGGTAAAAAGTTTAACCTGCTGGCAGAAGCAAATTTCGATATTACTTTTGATGGCAAACGCAATGTGGTAATAAGTGCCGACCCGGTGAGTGTAGATCCAAGAGTAGGAGTAGAGTTAGGATATAAGAACCTGATTTTTGTTCGCGGCGGTATTTATAATTTCCAGAAAGCATTATATGATGGTGATACCCTCAATCAAAAAAAGGTTTGGATATACCAACCGAGTATTGGTGCGGGTTTTAAACTGAATCATCTTGCCATTGATTATGCTTTTACAAATCTTGCCAATCAATCAAATCCTCTATACACCCATATATTTTCCATACGTGTTGATTTAGTGAAAACCGACAAAAAGAAAGCCGGAAAAAAATAGACCCATGAAAAAATTATTAACCATAATATGCATACTTACCTGTTATATAGCCAGGGCGCAGTATAACAATGAGTGGATCGATTATAATAAAACCTATTATAAATTTCCGGTTGGCAAAAACGCGCTTAATCGTATTACACAACCGGTATTGCAATCTATAGGATTAGCGGGTACTCCGGCAGAGCAATTCCAGTTATGGAGAAACGGGGTGCAGGTACCTGTATATACTTCCATTGCATCAGGTGTTTTGGGAAGTTCAGATTATATAGAGTTTTGGGGAGAAATGAATGATGGTAAGGCAGATGCAGGTTTATACGCCAATATTAATTTTCAGTTGTCAGATAAATGGAGCCTTGAAACAGATACTGCTTCCTATTTTCTTACGATAAATCCTGCAGGTAATAATTTAAGATTAACAAATGAAGTAAATAATGTTGCAGGTAATGCATTGCCCGCCGATCAATATTTTATGCATACGGAGGGAAAATATTTTAAGGATAAAATAAATGCAGGCTGGGCACAGATTGTTACTGAATATGTATATTCTTCGGTGTACGACAGGGGAGAAGGATATACGAGTAATGATATTTATCCTGGCAGTGCATTAACTGAAACAATGCCTGATTTATATCCTTATGTAAGTGGACCCAATGCCAGCTTTACTATTACTGCCGCCGGAAATGCCGCCAATAACAGGAACATTGTTGCTAAAGTGAATGGTACTACGCTGGTAAATGTAGCCATGGACGCATTTTATGATCAGCGGCAACAAATTACTTTTCCTGCCAGCTCACTAAGCAGCGGCTCAGCGAATATTGAAATTTCAAATACATCTTCAAATCCTAATGACAGGATGGTGGTGGGGAAATATGAAATAACTTACCCGCGCCTGTTTAATTTTGGTAATAATACAAATTTTGTGTTTGAGCTTTCTGCCAATACAAGCGGAAACTATTTGCGAATAAATTTTAATTACGGATCTGTTGCGCCTATATTATACGATCTCACCAATTATAAAAGATACACCGGGTTAATTGATGAACCCGGAATAGTAAAGTTTGCACTTCTACCTTCAACACAAAAAAGAAAACTTGTTTTGGTAAGCCAGGCAGGTAGTAATATAGTTGTAACCACAGGCTTGCAAATAAGAAATTTTGTTGATTATTCGCAGGCAGCCAACCAGGGAAATTATCTCATCATCAGTAATCCGCTATTATATTCAGGAGCCAACGGAAATCCTGTAGAAGCATACCGTCAATACAGGAGCTCTGCTAACGGGGGTGGTTATTCAGCAAAAATATACGACATTGACCAGCTTACAGATCAGTTTGCATTTGGAATAAAGCGCCATCCATTTACCATAAAAAAATTTTTAAAATATGCCCGTACAACTTTTTCAACAACGCCGGCATATGTTTTTTTAATTGGTAAAGGAGTATCGTATGTACAGGCAAAAACTAATGAAAGCAATGCATTACTCGACAAGTTGAATCTTATTCCGCCTTATGGTTATCCGGCATCCGATAATTTATTTGCTTCAAACGATAATGAAACACTTGGCCTAATTCCAATTGGAAGGTTATCGGCAGTAAGTGCAGGTGAGGTAGAAATTTATTTGAATAAAGTAAAAGAATTTGAGACAATTGGGGTGAATGCACCTCAAACAATAGAGGGGCGGGCCTGGATGAAAAATATTGTTCATGCAATAGGAGGCGGAAGTGCTGAGTTAAGCAAGGAGATTGGCGGGTATATGAATGGTTTAAAGCAAATAATTCAGGATACTTTATACGGAGGCAATGTAGAGAGCTTTAGTAAAACATCGGCGGTTGCTACCCAGTTAACTTCTGAGCAGTTGGAAAAACTATTTGCAGAAGGTATAGGTATTATTAATTATTTCGGGCATTCATCATCAACTACAACGGAATTTAATATAGACGATCCGTATGCATATCAAAACCAGGGGAAATATCCTTTATTTCTAGTCAACGGATGTCTTGCGGGTGATATCTTCAATTTTGAACCCGGACGTTTATCAACAATAATCACCTTGTCAGAAAAATATTTATTAGCGAAAGAAAGAGGTGCAATAGGGTTTGTTGCAAGTACCCATTTTGGAATTGTGAACTACCTGAACATTTATTTAAATGGTTTGTATAAAGCAATGTCAGGAAAAAAATATGGTAAATCGTTGGGAGAAACAATGGAAGAATCATTCAGATATTTGCTGAATGCTGCTCCGGGCGATTACCTTGCAAGATTGCATGCGGAAGAAATTACCTTAAATGGAGACCCGGCGGTTAGCTTATATGCACCGAGCTTGCCGGATTATGCTATTGATGATAAAAATGTTTCTGCTCCATCTACCGTTTCGGCTATTGAAAATAACTTCACACTAAAAATTAAATACCTGAATATTGGACGGGCTATATCAGATTCGTTTACTTTAGAAGTGAAGCGGCAACTTCCAAATGGTACTACAAATACTATTTTCAAACAAAAGGTTACCGGTAGTAAGTTTGTAGATAGCCTTACTTTGGTCATCCCCACAAATCCAACTGTTTCAAAAGGAGAAAATAAGTTTATCATTACTTTGGATAGCGACAATCAGATTCAGGAAATATCTGAAACAAATAACACATTAATAAAATCAGTATTTATCCTGGAAGATGAATTAAAACCTGTTTCACCATATACTTATACTATTGTTAATAAACCGGATATTACATTTTATGCATACGCTACCCAGTTATCGAAATCAATAAATAGCTACACAATGGAGATTG
>JADLCD010000123.1 GCA_020847395.1 Chitinophagaceae bacterium | reverse complement strand
GTAATTTACTAACTTTTACATTTTTTAATTCAAACATAAGAACTTCCCGGTCGCAGTTGATTGCAATATGGCAAGGCCATGGTTAAAAATAAAGACCTGATTTTCAATTTATTCGTAATAATGTCATTATAACTGAGCCAACATGAACACTATGGTTGAATCGCTCTTTTGCGAGGAAGAAATCTGCCGGGCATTGGTGCTAATGTTCATCTTTTGCACTATTCCCAACGGATTTCTCTCCCGCCACAACATGCCTTTAATTCATTACAACCAGAGGGCGGTATCGAAATGACGGTTACCCATTAGCGTAACCAGGTTGAGTGTTGAATAGTAACAGTAAAATAAAAGCCACCAGTAAACCGGTGGCTTTCTGACAAAATTGTCATCAGATTATTTTTATGGAGAAACCCGGTTACGCGATAATAACCGAAGGCTTCCATGATTTATCTGTAGATAACATGAATACCTCCTTTTTCTTTGGTGAACGGTAGCTACTAAATTACGCAAATAATTTCCAGGAGAAAAAAAATTATCCCAGTTTTGCCTCCGCTATAATTTCATCCATCGTAATAGCGCCATGACTTTCGTTATACACACAAACGCCGCTCTTAATCAATAATACCTGCGGCGATTCATGCGGTACGTTCATCTCATCTGCTATCTGGTTTGATATTGCACGATGAGCGATAAGATCAAGATAATAGAAATCAATATCCGCGGGAGCACCGGCTCTTTCAAGCCTGCTCTTTATCACGCTGCTGATAGAACACCTCGTTGAATGTTTATATACAAGCTGAGGTTTTATTGCCGACTGCTGCAGAATTTCCTGCCACTGTGCTTCTGTATTAAGTATATGCCAGTTCATGCTGCAAATATATTTGTTATTTTCTCCCTCTCCTTTCCGTTAATTCCTTTTAAATAAAAATCCGGGAAGATTGAAACCTTTGATAACATAGCATCCTGGCAAAACTTGGCGTGTTTTTACTATTTTTTTAAGCAGCACGAGCTTAAATTTATCCCGGCAGGATAAAAAAACATTTGTGGGTGTCATGCTATTTGACACAACTTTTTAATCATAGAAATTTTATAAGCCAGCGCGGGCTTTTATTAGCATATTTAAAATTCTATAGAATGAATAAGGTTTCAGTTATTCCAGGTACCGCCACCCAAACCGCCAACAATAAATTAAGCAAATCAAAACCTGATAGTTATTTTTTTGCTGGCATGGCAATTCTTTTTCTTGTTATTACCTTTTTTGGATTTTTTCCAAGCTTTCAAAGCATGCAGGAAGGAACGTTACAAGTTCACTGGCTTACCCATATCCACAGCGCAATAATGACCTGTTGGCTCTTGCTGTATCTAACCCAGGCAATGCTCGTGGCAACAGGCAATCTACGCATCCATCGCCAACTCGGCATTTTATCTTTTGTAATTGGCATACTTGTATTTATTGTTATGGGGCTGGTTTCATTTCATATTCTTATTGTCAATCATCCGCCAGAAGGAAGTTTCCTATTTGACCTTTTGTTAATTGATTTTTATGAAATGTTATGCTTTGCCTTGTTTTTTACATGGGGTATGCGACTAAGAAAAAAAGATCCAGGCGCACACAAGCGCTTGCTTACGCTGGCTACTTTTATTTTACTTACTGCAGCAGTTGACCGCATACAGCGCAATAATGCATTTCCATCGTTAGAAATGGAGTATCCCGCTTTTAGTTTCATGTACTTAGATATTTTACTAATTCCAATTTTTTTGCAGGATATAATCACGCTAAAACGAATACACAAAATCACCTGGCTTGGTACGGCAATTATTATTTTTCTACAGGTAATTGTAAGCAATGCTTATAATTCGCCTGCATGGCACAGGTTCTGGTTTAAAGCAACTGCACCACTGATGAATAAAGTTGTGGAAATTAATTTAAGTAATATTGAAAGTGCCCCATTACTAGGCAATTACGAAAGCGCATTGGGCAATATAACTATCAGCCGCAATAACGACAAGCTCTATATCCAGTTTAATGAGGAGGAGAAACAGGAATTAGGCGCAACCTCTGCAACTCAATTATACCTGAAAGGAGAAACTATGAATTTCTTTTTTGTGAAGGGAACTGATGGAAAAGTAACAACAGCGGAAGCCAGGCAAATAGGCAGGGTTTTTAAAATGTTTAAAGTGAAGTAGCCATACCTCTTTGCGTTTATTAGTTGTTGAAATTGTAAGCAAATGATGATTATTATTCAAGACATGCTATCTTTCGATATGTAAAAAAAGAACGCCCAACAAAAGTTGCTGCAATGCCGACCCGTTGGTACAATTGGTTGGCTGACAAAAACGGGTAAGCCGACAAAGCCGGTTGATTGAAAATTAAATAAATGAACTAATTATATGCGTACTAAAACCACGGCTATTGTTACAAAGATCAACCTCAACAGATTTGGACTTTACTTTTGTGTACTGATACCCCTTGTGCTCTTAGGGTTCTGGAAGACTTATTTTTCAAAATTTTTTGGAGACACCAATGGACTAACAGCCTACATGCATTTTCACGCCATTGTGATGAGCTGTTGGGTAGCATTGCTTATTGTACAGCCGATTCTTATCAGACGGAAAAAATTGAACATACATCGGCTTTTGGGTAAAGTATCCTATGTCCTGATGCCACTTGTTCTGGTTTCTATGCTCCTCCTGCTTCACAGCCGTGGGAACTTAAGGCCCGTGGAACAACGGGGGTTTTTTGTTACACTGGCTGCTGTCATAGGCATATTTGTAGTTGGTTTCTATTATCTGATTGCCATTATCAATCGAAAGAATACTCCGGTTCATGCCCGGGCAATGATCTGCACCGGTCTCGACTTATTAGATCCTACGTTGATGAGACTATTAGCGCCGTTGTATGATCCCTGGGGCTATTATCTTGCGCTCGCCATCATTCTGGGATCAGTTCTTTTCCTGATGTTTTTAGAAAGAAAGCAAAAAAAGGGTCGATGGGTATTTCCATCTTTATTCGCTATTTTATTTCTGGAATATTTTCTGGGAATCTTTCAAGCTGAAACCAACAGTATCAACACCCATGCTTTGGATTCCTTAATGGCATGGTTTTATAGTTTGCCGCTGACTTGATTGGGCGGCATAGAGGCAAATTCCATAAATTTACGGTTAGGGTACACAACATTAGAAATACATTCACCAGAAGAAATTGTGAATTAGCCAACATGAACACTATAGTTAAATCATTCTTACGCGAGGGAGAAATCTGCCTGGTATTTGTACTAATGCTCAACATCTGCAATTCTACCCAACGGATTTCTCTCCCGCCACAACATGCTTTTAATTCAATACAGCCTTCGGGCGGGATCGAAATGACGGCTACCTCATCGTCATTTCGACTGAGCCAACACGAACATAATAGTTTAATGTAACATTTGCGAGGGAGAAATCTGCCTGGTATTTGTACTAATGCTCAACATCTGTAATTCTGCCCAACAGATTTCCCTCCCGCCGCAACATGCCTTTAATTCATTACAACCAGAGGGCGGTATCGAAATGACGGTTGCGAGTTTTTCGTCATTTCGAGTACCAAATCTGTTGTCAGGAAAAATATAAAGATGACATAGTAGCTTGCCGTAAAAGCATCATCCTTAAGGGGTGAAAGAAACAATCTCTTATAAGTTTTTAAAGGAGGAGATTGCTTCTCCCGCCGCAACACGCATCTAACTACATACAACCTTCAGGCGGGATC
>JADLCD010000122.1 GCA_020847395.1 Chitinophagaceae bacterium | reverse complement strand
GATCCCGCCTGAAGGTTGTATGTAGTTAGATGCGTGTTGCGGCGGGAGAAGCAATCTCCTCCTTTAAAAACTTATAAGAGATTGTTTCTTTCACCCCTTAAGGATGATGCTTTTACGGCAAGCTACTTAAATGTCATCTTTATATTTTGCCCGACCAAAGGAGGGATCTTTCTGTATACACGATACAGACAGATAAAGTTTACAGCAGAGGACTGCTCACATACAATATAGCATACGAAAATTTGAAGCATTTCCCAATTATGAAATCTGTACTATTTGGTTTATATTTCGGTATAAAACCAACTACATTATGGACCAGCAAAGTAAATTACTCGGTACAGAAGAACAACCAGTAATTCCTCCCTCAAGCGATGAAAAAACCCTTGCAATACTTTCGCATGTGCTCACTTTTGTTGCTCCTATACTGGCACCGCTGATAATATATCTTATTAAGAAAGATGAATCTGCTTTTGTTGCGGCACACGCCAAAGAATCTTTGAACTTTCAAATAACCCTGGTATTGGTAGTAATTATTTTATTGATTTCTGTTATCGGGTGGTTTTTTCTATGGCTTCCGGGTATAATGGCTTTGATATTAGTAATTGTTGCTACCGTAAAAGCAAGTGATGGAAAGCTGTACCGTTATCCCTTAACATTGAGGCTGATAAAGTAATTATCTTTTTTATAGAATAGTACACTGAATACACAGTTGAAACTTAATAATACGGACAGCTTCCGTGATATCTGTTTCATCTGTGTTCTATAATTTATTACATCCTATTTCAACAGGGTTACGATTCCTTTTCTTTTGATAATTTTTCCTGAATAATCTTTTCCCGCAATCATCCATACATATGTACCTGTTGACTGAAGCCTGCCATTTACTTTTCCATCCCAACCCTGGCCGGGATTTTTTGAGGAATATACCATTTGCCCATATCGGTTAAAGATGTTGAAATAATGTACCTCTGTCATTCCAACTGCTGTAAAACGAAAAACATCATTCTTTCCGTCTCCGTTTGGTGTAAACGCATTTGGCACATAAAATTCAGGGCCTTTAAACGCTTTTATTGTTATGTCATCTGTTGTTGCACAACCCGCATCAGAGGAAACGGTAACTGTATAGGTAATATCATCTGTAATGGCAGCAACCGGGTTAGCTATCTCAGCATCATTGAGATTAAAAGAAGGCGACCAGTTGAAATATTTCCCTCCTGATGCCTGAAGTTGCAACGATTGCCCAATAGCAACTACAGTATCGTTTCCTGCAAATGCATAGGTGCCGTAAATAATAATATTTTGAGAAAGCGTATCTGATGAACATCCGTTATCTGCAATGGCATAGCCCGATATAGTATATGTGCCGGTATCTGCATAGCTGTGAAAAGCAGTATTGGAGCTACCTGTTTGACTATCTCCAAAATTCCAGTTGAACGATTGAATGGATAAAGCGGGGGTTTCGTTGGTAGCCATAAAACGAACTTCTTCTTCTTTACATGCATATGTTCGTCCACTTATAGTTATTTCAGGATGGCGTTCTACCAACAGCGTTTTATCTGCGATATCAGATAAGCATCCTTCTTTAGTGCCAACCTGTAATGAAATATTGTTTACGCCAACGGGTAACCGTTTGTAAAATTCAGTATCGTTTGTAATAAAGCTGGTTCCATTCACCGTCCACTTCCATTGATCAATTGTTCCATAAGCCACTCCTGACAGATCATTAAATGGTATCATTTTATCATCGCAATACGGCGGGGATTTAAAATCAAAATCGGCCAGCGGCTTTGACCCTGCCACCACCTGTTGCCGGAAAGTATCTGAAATACACCCGTTATTGCCAAGTATATTCAGCTTAACGGTATAGTTTCCCGGTTCAGGATATACATGTAATGGAGGATGTGCTGTGGTATCTGTTGTGCCATCTCCAAAATCCCAATACCATTTCACGATATTTCCAAAAGAGGTTGAACTGTCAACAAATTGTATAGGTGTGGGATAACAGGTTATTTGATTTGCAGGCAAAGAAAACTGCGCATTAAGCGAAGTGCAAAATTTTTGTTGATTGGTTGCGCCCCCTGTTGCGGCCGTAAATCCCCAGAATACCATAGGGTCTCCTGCAAAAATAGTTTGTACAAGATCGATATTGGCAGTTAATCTTTGATTGCCATCCATATAAACAGATATCACTTTACTTACAGTATTCCATGATATTCTGAAAACATGCCATTGGCAATCTTCAATATTATCACTACCAGCTAAAGCCTGCACAGGCCCGGCAATATTATTGGCCGTGCCATGAACGAGGTCGCCATTTAAATGAATATCCAGGTGATCATATGCAGGGTCATTTTTATTGGTGTTTTGGTAAGTATCAATAGCCACTATTACAGAAGGCGAAACACCCTCCACTCCCAAACCTTCGCCGGAGCTACCAATACTCGTACTTATAGGTTGCAGCACAAAAGCAATACCGTCTGCACCTTCCGTATCATTGCATCCCAAATACACATTAAAGTGATAATCGAATGATTGATTAAGATTGATTTTATTGATATTCCAAACCGATCCGGATGCAAAAGTTTGATTAGGCGTGAGGATATAACAATTGCAATTTTCCTGGGAGGCATTACCGTTTATATGATAAGGATTGCCTGACTGTGCTGAAGCTTTATGAATAAACGCAATAGAAAATAACACCAGCGTATTTAATAATACAATCCTATTAACATATATATATTTGGGGGTACTCAATGGCAAAAATTATAAGCTTACACTAACTTAGCTGATCGCAAAATATTTGGTGCTGTAATTTACACTGTATACAGATAGTTTAGCACGCATTTTCCAAAGAGGTTTAACAAGGATATTCCTGAAGGAGTTTCCTTTGTTGCTGACATTAAAACCAACACAGTTTCGTCCTTTCGACTGAGCCAACACGAACATCGTAGTTAAATCGCTCTTTTACGAGGGAGAAAACTGCTGGGCTTTTGTACTTATGCTCAACTTTTGCATTACTGCCAAACGGATTTCTCACCCGCCGCAACATGCTTTTGATTTCATACAACCTGCGGGCGGGTTCGCAGTGACGGGCGAGAGTGTTTATTTTTTTCAACCAGCACTAAGGCAAAGTATACAATACCTCAACCACTTGCCCGTATTTGCGAGCCCGCCAGCATGATCATTTGAATTGAGTGAATATTTTGGCGGGAGAAGCAATCTCTTACGGGGTTCAAAATATTTCCTTTACTCAGCCGTAGTACATATCCCGCGTAAAAACAGGCGCCTAATGTGGATATGGTATAAAAATATAGCAGGCTGTGGATCGAAGTTTTAAAAACCTATTCATGAATAAGTAGTTTGATATCGTCATTTTTTATACAGTAAAACCAGTTTTGTGTAAGTTGTTTTATATCGTCAGCACCTTAAAATATTAATTGGCCATTCACGCCCCATATCTCCCAAAAAAAATCTTATTTAAATTCTTTTTCTAAAAAATCTTTTATACGTGTGTACAGGCTTATACGCAATATATTGGGTGTGCCGTCGCTCAGGTTATGTGTTTTATCTGCATAAAAATGCTGATCAAAATTTGTTTTCCTGCTGTTGGTTAATTGCTTGCTCAGCTCAAGACTGTTCTGCAAATGCACATTATCATCAGCAGTGCCATGCACTAAAAACAAACCGCCTTTATAATTATCGGTAAATGTAACAGGCGAAGCCTGTTTATATATTTCCGCATTTTCACTGGGTAAACCAAGCAGGCGTTCTGCATAAATATTTTCATAAAACCTCCAGTTGGTTACCGGTGCAATAGCAATGGCAGCGCTAAATTGCCCCGCATACTTGGTTTGTGCCAAAGCAGCCAGGTAGCCGCCATAACTCCAACCCATAACCGCAGTTCGTGCAGTATCAATGCGATAATTTCTAAAAAGGAAATTTTTCACTTTCAGCAGGTCTTCTATTTCAATATCGCCCGAAGATTTATAATTGCTTTTTCTGAAAGCTTCGCCTTTACCGGGGGTTCCTCTCGGATCTATACATGCCACCATATAGCCCTGGTTAGCCAGCCAGCGCATAGTAAGCGTAAATTTATCATTCCATTTATCAAGCGACTCCTGCCTGGTAGCGCCCCCATATACATATAATATTAATGGTAGTTTAGATTTGGATGTTTGATAAGGGCGGATAAGCCACCCGTTCATAACCATACTGTCGTTAGCCTTAACCGTAAAGAAATCAGCATCAGGAATGCCAAAATCTTTCATTCGATCTTTCAGCTCTTTATTCTCAATTAACTTTTTAGGATTTTTTCCATTAATGGAAACCGACTGGTATACTGAAGGCGTATTTACAGTGGAAAACTCATCAAAGAAAAATCTTTTATCATTACTGATGCTTACTTCATGAACGCCTGCCGCAGTTGTAATGCGCGTTTTATTTTTACCGTCGTAACCTATTTTATACAATTGCTTTTGCCTTGAACTTATTTCGTTTGAAGTAAAAAATATTTCTTTCTTTGTGTCATCTGTTCCTTCTACAGATAGTACCTCCCATTTACCGGAAGTAAGGGGTTGTACACCTGTAGAATCGAGGTTTATATTGTAGATATGGCGGTATCCGTCTTTTTCACTTAGCCATAAAAAAGATTTTCCTTCATTAATAAACCATCCATTATCTGCAGTAACAGCAACATAATTATCGAGGCGTTCTTCCGCAAAAAGAACATTACTTTTGCCTGTAAGCGCATCTACTTTTAATACCTCAAGTCTTCTTTGGTCGCGGGTAAGTTTTTGCACCAGCAGTGTTTTATTATCAGGCGCCCATTTAATACCGGTAATGTATTGGTCAGGATTTACGCCAACATCAATTGAAATAAAAAGCTTATTGACAATATCATAAACAAAAGCTTTTACGTCAGGCACCATTTCACCGGCAAGCGGGTAGCGTTGCCTGTGCACCTCAGCATAAGGTCGCTCATATATGGTAACAGGGTATTGCTTTACCGTGTTTTCATTAAAGCGCAGCATGGCTATATACTTGCCATCGGTACTCCATTCGTATGCCTTTGTCATGCCAAAGCCATTTTCATAAAGAGCATCAGCCATTCCGTATATAAATTCACCTGGAGCACCATCTACAGTAACTGGTACGGTTTCGTTTTTATCAACATCCAGTAAATACAGGTTGCCATCCAAAACATAAGAAAGATATTTGCTGTCAGGCGAAAATGCAGGACACAACTGCTTACCGTTTGCAGATACTACGTTCAGAATTTTTTTATCAGTATCCCAAACATAATTAAATGCTTTTTGCGAAATATTATTGTAAGGCTCAATTTGTGTTTGAATAAGTATTTTACTATCATTTGGCGAAAAAAGAAAGTCCTGAAAATAAGTAAAAGTAGTAGCGAGAGAATCTGTATCTCTTTTTACCTGGTTAGAAAATAAGGTATCTACAATACGGGCGGTATTAAAATCCAGCGCCAGTATTACCTGGGGAGCGGTAATCCCTGTGTCTGACTGAATCCAGGCAAATCTTGACGATTGATTCATTAAATGCACTATATATTTCCGTTCGTCAAAATATCCGCTCCATATTTTGTCAAGGTCAAAATTCATTTTAGACCTTTGCTGACCTTGCGCTGCAAATGCAGCATAAACAACCAGAATAGAAATCGTAAGTTTCTTCATTGTAGTCAATGTTTCAAAACATTAATCAGGGAAGATTATTATTAGGACTCAAGATATTAGGATCGGGCTTTTAAAGGTGTGTAAAAGTAAAGGTATTCGTTTAAATTGCATACATATTATTGGTATAAGATGAAAGATTATTTAATTAAGAATATAAATGTAGTTAATGAGCGCAATATTGCTGCAATGGATGTTTTAATAAAGAAAGGGCGTATAGAAAAGATTGCGAAAATGATTGCTTTGAATAACAATATACAAGAGATTAACGGAGAAGGGAAATATATTTTGCCTGGTGTTATAGACGACCAGGTGCATTTTCGTGAACCGGGATTGACGCATAAGGCTACCATATATTCAGAATCAAAGGCGGCGGTTGCCGGGGGCGTTACTTCTTTTATGGAAATGCCCAATACCGTACCCAATGCGTTAACCATACCGCTGCTTGAGGATAAATATACCATTGCCTCGCAAACCTCGCTGGCTAATTATTCGTTTTTTATGGGTACGGCTAATAACAATGCGGAAGAAGTATTAAAGGTAAATGCCCTTAAAAAAGACATTTGCGGAGTGAAGATTTTTATGGGTTCAAGCACTGGTAATATGCTGGTAGACAATTACCTTACCCTCGATAAAATTTTCAGGGAGAGTGAAGTATTGATAGCCACGCATTGCGAAGATGAAAAAATAATTAAAGCCAACTATGAAAAGCTAAAGCAATCAAAGCCGGTATTAGAGGCATCTGACCACCCGGTAATCCGCAATGAAGATGCCTGTTTTGAATCTTCATTCACTGCTATACAGTTCGCCAAAAAACACAACAGCCGGCTGCATATATTGCATATATCTACAGAAAAAGAATTGCAGCTATTTACTAACCTTATACCGTTAAAAGATAAACGTATTACCTGCGAAGTATGTGTTCACCATCTTCATTTTGACAGCAGCGATTATGAGCAGTTTGGTTATCTTATAAAATGCAACCCGGCTATTAAGGCAAAGCATAATAAAGAAGGATTGTGGAAAGCCCTGCTTGATGACAGGCTGGATGTTATTGCAACAGACCATGCGCCTCACACATTGCAGGAAAAAGGATATTACAGGAATGAACAAACGAAGCTGGTAAAAAAGGATGATATTACTTACGAGCATGCACATGCAGGGTTACCCCTGGTACAACACCCTTTATTGTTAATGCTGTATTATTACCGGCTGGGTAAAATAAGCCTGGAGAAAATTGTAGAAAAAATGAGCCATGCCGTGGCAGATTGTTTTAATATTAAAGACAGGGGATATATACGTGAAGGATATTGGGGAGACCTGGTAATAGTGGATATTAACAAGCCGTGGAAGGCTGAGCCTGGTAATATATTATACAAATGCGCATGGAGCCCTTTGGAAGGGTTTACATTCCCCGCTACCATAACCCATACTTTTGTGAACGGGAATTTAGTATACGAAAATTATGGAAATACTAACTGGGATGAATCTAATAAGGGAATGAGGCTGAGCTTTGACAGGTAAGAATAGATTTTTTAGTCAGGATGTATAAGTAATGCAGATAGATAAAACAACATACAACGATCTCGCTCTTTTCAGCCATGAAGAGGAATTTTCCGTATTTCATAAAATTAACTTTACCCGTACCAACGGCGGTAAGGAATGGCTGCGCTGGATGATGAATGACCCAGCCGGCGATCTCAGCAAAATTCTTGACACACAAAAAATAATCAAACTTATATTGTCGTGTATCGATCATTGGCCTGCTTCCATTACCAATGGAACCATGATGATGATTGATAAGTTTTATGACACACAGCTTGATCCTGTTCCGAGGTCAAATGATGTATTCAGTATACAGGCCTATAAAACATTTCATGGTGTTGATTACGGGTTGATTCGTTATTCGGTTACCCATTTCCGTGATTTTATTGTAGGATTACAGCAAATAGCCTTGCTGGTAGAAACGCCGGAGGCATCACCACGGCTACAACTGTTTGCTTCGCGTATACGCAGCTTGTTAATGCACCAGCCTTTGCAGGAACTTGCAAACAAAAAATCAGGCGAAAAATTTTCATCTAAAGAAGTTTTATATTTCGGGCATTTTTTAAAGCAAAGTTTTAAATCACGGTATGAAGAGCTTGCTGAAATTTATTACCAGTTAGATGCCTGGTATTCTATGGCTAAAGCAGTTCAGCAATACCAGCTTACATTTCCAACCTTTGTAATCACTGATGAGCCATATATAAAGGCAGATAAAATATATCATATACTATTGCCTAAACCCGTTTCATACGATATACAGCTATCCCCCAGCAGCAATTTTCTTTTTCTTACCGGCGCTAATATGGCCGGCAAAAGCACATTTATAAAATCATTGGGAGTAGCGGTATTTCTGGCTCACCTTGGCATGGGAGTGCCTGCTAAAAGCCTTGAACTTTCTTTGTTTGATGGCGTGCTGAGCAACATTAATGTAGAAGATAATATCATGAAAGGTGAGAGTTATTTTTTTAACGAAGTGCAGCGTATAAAAAAAACTATTCTCACTATAAATAATGGCAAAAAATGGCTTGTGTTGATTGATGAATTATTTAAAGGAACCAACGTGCAGGATGCCATGCGTTGTTCTTTAGCCGTTATAAACGGGCTGATTAAAATTAAAAGCTCATTATTTGTTTTATCAACCCATCTTTATGAAATTGGCGATGAAATAAGGGACCATCCCAATATATCTTTCAAATATTTTGAAACCAATATCAGTAACGATAAACTGGAATTCAGTTACCAGTTAAAAAACGGTATCAGTAACGACCGGCTTGGTTATTTCATTCTCAAACATGAGAAGGTGGTGGAGCTGCTGGAAGGGTTATAGTTTGTGAATTTGAGATTGGAAAATGAATTCCTCTTATCCTCTGCAACCCTATACCTTGATTCGGAGTTTATCGTTTTTGCCGGAAAAAACTTTTCATTAGCTGCGCACATTCTTCTTTCAACACTCCCCTTTCAATAATAGTTTTGGGATGAAAGGGAGACATTTCCTGTGTTATATAAGGCGGTTTGCTTATACTGCCGTTTTTTTCATCATTAGCGCCAAACACTATTTTGCCGATTTTACTCCAGTATAAAGCTCCGGCACACATAATGCATGGTTCAATGGTAACATATAATGTTGCTTCAGGTAAATATTTGCTGCCGAGATAATTAAATGCGGAAGTAAGCGCAATGATTTCTGCATGAGCAGTTGAATCATTAAGCTTCTCCACCTGGTTATATCCTCTTGCAATTATAGTAGACCCCTGCACAATAACAGCGCCTATAGGAATTTCTCCTTCATCAAAAGCTCTTCCCGCTTCTTTTAACGCCTGCTGCATATAATATTCATTTGTCATAATTCATCTTAAATAGCGTGAGTTTTGGGTGTTCAAAAATGATAATCAATAGATTGATATACTCCCTTCCTGGTATTTATCAATGAAACAATACTTTTTAAACATGCTTTAGTACAGCAGAAACTCCCGTTAAACCATTTATCAAAACTATGTTATGCATAGCATAGTTTTCTTTATGTTTGATGATATTAAATACATCAATCATGAGAATTATATGTATCGCCATTTTCATTATGGCCTCAACAGGTGTTTTTGCGCAAAAAATAGCCAACCCTAAAAAATACGCTAATATTATAACTGTCGAAGATCTTAAAAAAAATTTATACTCAATTGCAGGAGATGAAATGGAAGGCAGGGAAACTGCCACCGAAGGTCAGAAGAAAGCCGCGGCATTTATCGAAAATTATTTTAAATCCATAGGCTTGCAACCCGGAAATAATGGAAATTACCAGATGACATTCCCCGTATATGTTGATTCCCTTATTAATTCATCTATCCAGGTAAATGATGAAGATTTTTTCAGAAATGAAGATTTTTCATTCATGATTTCATCTAACCATTCAGCTTCTTATAATTTTAGTGAGATTGTTTTTGCGGGATTTGGTATTAGCGATTCTACAAGAGATGATTATAAGGACATTGATGCCAAAGGAAAACTGGTGGTGGTATTATCTCCCAATATAGCAGCCGAGCCTTCTCCGCAAAACCGCAAAAGGTTTAATTTTTTTACACAGCAGGAAGCTGCTATGAAAAACGGCGCTGCAGCATTGTTTGTAGTTGATAACAAACTGAACCCGACGGAAGACAAGAGCAATATGTATATAAATGCTTTTCAGAAATCTGTTAGCCTTAATACATTTTTTATAACTGAAAAAATAGCTGCAGCTATTATGAAAAACCATTATGCTACAGTAAAATCTGCAACCCTTAATAATAGCATTGCCTCAAAAACATTCAGCGCCAATGTGTCTGTTAGTCTGCAAAAACAAAGAATTACATTACAAAGCAGCAATGTACTGGGACTATTGGAAGGAACTGATTTAAAGGATGAGTTTTTGGTAATTTCTGCACATTATGATCACCTCGGTGTAAGAAAGGGTGTTATATGGTATGGGGCAGATGATGATGGATCTGGCACGGTGAGCATATTGCAAATAGCGAAGGCTTTTGCTAAAGCAAAAGCTGATGGCAAAGGCCCCAGGAGGAGTATTTTATTTATGGCGGTGAGTGGAGAAGAAAAAGGATTATGGGGCTCTGATTACTATGGCGCTCACCCGGTATATCCGTTAGAAAAAACAAGTGCAAACCTGAATGTTGATATGGTTGGCAGGATTGATCCGGGCCGTAAATATGGCGACTCAACCAATTATATATATGTAATTGGCGATGATAAGCTAAGCTCTGATCTTAAACCCATTAACGAATCCATCAATAAAAAGAATACAAAACTTGAACTGGATTATAAATATAACGATCCTAAAGATCCTCAAAGAATTTACTATAGAAGCGACCATTACAACTTTGCAAAACGTGGGGTTCCAATTATATTTTATTTTAGTGGCCGCCACGCAGATTATCACAAACCTACAGATACACCCGATAAAATAAATTATGCCCTGATGCAAAAAAGAGCACAACTTATATTTTACACCGGTTGGGAAATAGCCAATAGAAATGCTATGCTAAAACGTGATATTCCGTTGAATTAGCGATAAATTAGTGCAACTCATCTAAATCCTGGGTTTAATGCTTTGAAAATGTTGGTTTTATCAGTATTTTAGAATAAAAAATACAGTAAAGTATACAAGCAGTATGCTTTACTATATTGAAATATCTAAACCTTATATGGATATTAATACTAATAAAATCAGGAATGTGCTACTGGATGCAATGTGCCTTATTATAATTGCGGAAATTATATCCGTGCTTGCAAGCAACCAGTTTTCGTGGAAGGTTACTATAGTAACAATCCTGGCTGTTGCAGCCTTTGCTTTACTTGCAGTTATTGCAAAGAAAGCGCCTTATTCTTCCCTGTTATCCGCATTGGTAGTATTCATCATACTATCAATAGTTTCTGCGGCAATTAAGCCTACATATCTTGGCGGTAGCATAATTGTCAAGATTTTTATACTTATTTACCTGGTAAGGGCTATTCATGATGCAAGAGAATTAAGCAAGGCTCTTAAAACCAGTAGCGCACTATAAAGAAATTGTTGCACTTCTGACTTTACTTCAATTTGCCTGGTAAACGTTTTCTTTAATGTGTCATCTGCATATCACTCAATGCCATTAAAATATCGTGATTGGTTTCTTTGCCTTTTTCTTTGCTGAGTTCAGTAATGAGTTGCTGTATAATGGTTTTTGATTCAGCGGTATTCATTGCTTTAATTCTCATAGCTGTAAACTTAAGCGTATTAGGCAGCGCTGTTTGTTTAGCTATTTCCAGGGCCTTGGCAGCATTTGCCGGAACAAGTGGTTCAAATGCATACCATATCATCAACGGCAGATTGCTGTCGTTTTTATCTTCTTCATGCTGATATAAAGATTCCAAAACAGGCCAGCGTTTTTCAGGCGATGTGCGTTGCATGGCAGAAGCAAGATATAATCTTACCATAGCGGAGCTGTCAAATTTAGCCATTGTTGCAAACCGCGATAATGCAGCATCTGATGGATTACTATCTTCAACCAATAACTGTATTGCCCAGCTTCTCAAATATTCACTTTCATGATTGAGCAGTTGCAGCAAATCTTCTTCTTTCAAACCTTTGGTTACATGCAATGCCCACAAAGCCCTTAGCTTCCGCGTTACATCAGGGTTTTCAGCCAGTATTTTTTTCAGGGCTATATGCACCTGCTCACTTGGTCCGCGCTGCTCCAACAGTATTCTCGACTGGCGTACATACCAGTCATTTCTATTCAGTTGATTTTCTACCAGCTCCAAATCTGTTGCTTTTGATAAATCAACTTTCACGAATTTGTCTTTTGCATTGCTCACTTTAAAAATACGTCCCAGGCTTTTATCATGCACATCAGGATTTGGACTATGGCATTGGTTTTTATCGTACCAGTCAATGGCATATATGGAGCCTGATGCATCATACCTGAAATTCAGCCATTGCGACCATGCATCATTTGTGAGCAAAAAATCTTTACCGTGATGCCCCACATATCCTGAACCTTTTCTTACTATCTCATCAACATCAACCCTGCTGCCATGAATGCTGTTCATAAAAATATCATTGCGGTATTGCGCAGGCCAATTATCTCCACCCAAATAAAACATAGCGCCGGCATGCGCGTGCCCGCCACCTTTACTTGCAGACCTTCCATTGCCTGCATGAGGTCCCCTGTCGCCAACCCAATGTACGTGGTCGGCAGTATTTTGCAGATCACCATAGGTATATTCAGGATGTTTTCCGCCCTGGCGAATATATCTTCCGCCCTGTATCATGTGGTATAAATGTGGCACTACGCAGGCTGTAATAAATGCATGACCATAATCATTAAAATCAACGCCCCAGGGGTTACTGGTGCCTTCGGCAAATATTTCAAATTTTTTGGTGATGGGATGCAAGCGCCAGACACAGGCATCAACTTTTACGCGTTCATTTGCAGGTGTGCCGGGTTTGCCCACATTAGAATGAGTAAACACACCATGCGTTCCGTACAACCAGCCATCAGGCCCCCATTGCAAACTATTCAGTGTTTCATGCGTGTCCTGATATCCCCATCCATCAAGAATTATTTCTGCAGGCCCGGTTGGCTTATCTGTATTAACATCAAAAGGAATAAACAATAAGTTTGGTGCAGCACCAACCCACACGCCGCCCATGCCTACCTCAATACCACTCACCAGGTTCATGGTATCTAAAAATATTTTTTTACTATCAAGTTTGCCATCACCGTCTGTATCTTCAAAAATAGAAATCATGTCTTTTCCCTGGCCCTGTGGCGCACGAACAGGATATGTGCGCGATTCAACCACCCACAAGCGACCCTTCCAGTCAATAGTAAAAGCAATGGGTTTTATTACCTGCGGTTCTGATGCAGCAAGCGTTACAGAAAATCCTTCGGGAAGTTCTATTGCTTCTGCTGCTTTCTCACCCGACAATCCTGAATATTTAACGGGGTCAAGCGGGGGAAGCACTACAATATCGCTTGGCTTGAGTTCATTGTCAAACTTTGGCCTTTTTGCATAAAATTCAAAATCATCAAAGTTGAGATGTGACCATATATCTTTTTCTATATATGGTATGGGTGAAATGCCGGTTTCATTATCAACAAGACGGATGTAGATTTCTTTGTTTAGCAGTTTGCGCAAATCAACCACAACCGGGCGAAGTGTTGCCCTGCCGGTGCCGGGTATCTGGAAGAAAACACTGTCATCTGCTTTGCGAACCAACTCTACCCTTGTATCCTGCAATGCGCCGCCTGAAACTTTGAATGCGGCGTATGGTTGTGTTACTTTAAAAGCAACAGAAGTTAACGTGCCTGTTTTAGCATGCCCTGTCATACCGCCGCTGCTGACAAAATATTTGCCTTCTTTATTTATCGGGAGATATTTAGCCTGTATTTGTGAAGAATCCACTGCAATAATACCATTAGCAAACGCCTCTCCGCTTGCTGTCCAATCCTGCAAGGTGCCGGTTTCAAAATTCAGGTTAAGCGGCTTGCCATCTTTTACAGGAAGTTTTCCTTTGGGCATAACAGCAAAAGATGCAAGGTTATCTGTTATTACAATTTTACCTGCCATGCCCGCCGCCCTGTGACCCGGAATAGAACAGAAGTAAGTATCATTTTTTGTTGCCGTAAAAACAATTGCTGTTCTCGCGCCCTTTTCTATAATCGTTTTGGTTTTGATATTTAATTTTTCAATGGCAATATCATGTGTCATCAATTCACCATTTACAATAGTAATGCGAACACGCTCGCCCTTCTTTGCTCTCACCACCGGGTTACGCGTACCATCATTGGTGAGGTAACCGGTCATTCTTGTTTCAAATACATACTCACGGTCAACCTTACCCTTAGTTTGAGATTCAGGCTGTTCTTTTAAATCATGCTGGGCATAAAGGCTGGTACAGGCAAATAATACTGTAAGACAAACGATATACTTTTTCATTTTGAGAAACTTATGGTAGATTACTTAATTTTCTTTTGACAACTTCACCAGCTTCTTAAATTCAGTTTCAATCCGCTTTTGTTCTTCCCGCAGGTAATCTTCGGCAAAAGGAGCACCGCGATCTTCATTATTTACCTGGTGGATGAGCTTACTGTTGATAAAATAACTCCTGTCTTCTGTTATAGTTGATTTTTTAAAATCAAACACTTCCGTATCATTGTTTTCGTGCATAGCAGCAGAGTCGTAATATATCGGCCTGTTATACCGGTATGTTTTTTCAAATACAAAGGATAGTTTGTTATCCAGCAGGTAATATTCTGCTAACTGCTGAAATGTTTCGCCTAATTGACGTACAACAATTTTTTCCATCCTTCCATCTTTGTAATAAAATTTTGCCTCTCCGCCTTCGCCGGCATCCATATCTTTTGTATCAATAGCATTCCAGTTTGTAATGGAACTTATACGTTTGAAATTTGCCCTGACGGGCTTTAATGAATCTCTCAAAAAATCATTAGCTGATGTATCATTTTCTTTAATGCCTGCTTTAAGAAGCATAGCAGTATCAATATTTATACTATCTCTGTTAGTATTTACAATGCTGTTGTTTTTTTGATGAATGCCGTTTTCTGCTCCGTTACTACATGCAGCAGAAAATGCAAAAATGAGTATGTAGCAAAATGTTTTAATGTGCATACAGCAGGTTTACTATTCCGGTACTTCTACCACCGTCCAGTTATTTCCTCTCCTGTTCCACAAAATAGAATAATCTTTTCCGTGTTTGAGTTTAAATGTTCTGTACCCGTTAAAATATTTAAGTCGGAGCCAGCCATAGTTATATATGTCAAATTTAAATACAAATGCCTGCCCGGCGGGTATCTGCACCTGTTGAAAATTTCTGCCATCATCGCTCAGCAATATTGTTTCTGTTGTATTACTTTGAATAGTAAGTGCAATCCAGTCCGGGTCGTTTTGAGGAGTACTTGTATTACCTGAATTTGTAGGCGGTACAGGCGTTGGATAATTAGGTGCTGGCGCTGGTGCAGGAGACGGGTTTGTATTTCCCGGAAATTTATCCGGGGTGTTAGCAACAGTTGCTTTGGCAGTATTCCATCCTTTTGTTATAGCATTCACCCTGTCTGTTTTGCCCGGGTGGGAAGAGCTGCCCTGGTCTGTTGCAATGGCTTTCATGGCGGCAATAGACTGCTCAAGCGTTGCACCAAGTTTCGCCATTACATAACCGGAAAAAGCATCCGCTTCAATTTCTTTAGGCGGCGTACTTCCGCTGCCGCTTACAACATGATTGTAATAGTGATGCCCCATTTCATGCGCCAGTACACTTACAGAAGCCCATTTGGTAGATGTATATGCATCAAGGTCTTCCAGAAAATCATTGTCATAAACTATCCAGCGTGCATTATTAATAATGGTAGCATAAGCATTGCGTATTCCATTCTGTTCGCGAATGTTAAAGTTTTCTTTCCATTGTATGGTATCAAGCATATTTTTTAAAATATCCTTTGCCTCATATACTGATTGAAATTTGGTGGTGATCAAAGAACGAGGAGGTACTTTAAATCCACAGCCGGTAATTTTTTGAGCTGAACTTTGAGTAAGGGAAAATAATAAACCCAAAGCAAGCAGAAGGTTTCGCTTTTTCATGTTTACAAAGAGGGGGCTTTAATTTTTACAATTAATAATAAATATAGTCATTTCCATCCTGCAAAAAACAATGGCATGGAATTGGGGCAATAGCATAGCCATTTTATTATATCTTCAATTTTCAAATAATCGCTCAACATGAAAGAATTGATTGATCGTTTAACTTCTGAAGTTGGACTTACAGAAGAGCAGGCTATAAAGGCAGTAACAATGATGAAAGACTTTGCAAAGGAAAAATTCCCGCTACTCTCCGGCGCTATTGAAAAGGTATTTACCAAATACTCTTACAAAAAAGATGATGAAGATTTTCTTGCCTGATTTTTATACAAAAAACTTATAGGGTTATTTTAAAGTGCGATTTGCATTTTTTTGCATACCAATTAATATAACAGAGGCTATCTCACCAAATGGAGATAACCTCTTAATTATTTTGAAATCTCAGAAGTAAGTTATGTTACTTTAATTATATGCTGAAGATTTCCGGTTCTTTGAGATCAGTTGTAAAAAGTTGGAGGTTGTGCTCTTCTCAGGTATTGGTTTTGGGTTTTCAGGATTATTGTTTGGTTCTTTTAAGGATTGGATTATCATTTGGTAATCTATAGGATATTGATGCTTTGCTTTTCTTTTGGATTTGGATTCTTTCGTTTTTTTCAGGTATTGGTTTGGATTTTCAGCGGATTTGGATATTATTATCGTCATTGACAATACAAAGATGCTACGCAAAAAGCGGCTTTAAAACTTAATTCGACAAAGAGATAAAAGGCTTCGGTTTTTGGTGGAATACCTTCGATAAAATGTATTTTAATTGTGTACTGTTTACTGTTGTGAATGCAATTACACAAAGCTGCAACCCCGTTTGATTAACTCATTTAATACAGGCAAATCTTTGTATAAATTTCTTTATTACATATTTTCGTTGATTTTTGATAATGACTACAGCAGCTATTCAAACACTCTTTCAGCAAAAACCACTTTTTGTATTTGCCCTTCCCTCGGAAGCGGCAAAAGAATTTGATGATTATAATACGTTGATATGTGGGATTGGAAAGTTAAATGCTGCTTATCATCTTTCTAAAAGTATATTGGAAAACAAACCCCCGCTAATTGTGAATCTTGGCTCTGCCGGTAGCAAAAAGTTTAGCCGTGGTGAAGTAATATGTTGTACAGGATTTATTCAACGCGATATGGATGTAAGAGGGTTGGGGTTTCAGCAATACGAAACACCCCTTTCCGGCCAGGAGCCTTTGCTGCAATATGGCTTAACCTTAAACGGGCTACATAAAGGCATTTGCGGCACAGGTGATAGTTTTGAAATGGCGCACGCCAATGATGATTATGATGTTATTGATATGGAAGCATACGCATTGGCTTATATAGCAATGAAAGAAAAGATTCCATTTTTATGCCTCAAATATATATCTGATGGTGCGGATGGCATGGCTGCCGATGATTGGACAGAACAGGTACATAATGCTGCTGCCGCGTTTAAGAAAATATTTACTCAATATTAAAACAGGGCACCTTTATATTTCTTATATACTCCACCAGTAATTAAACTTCAACACAAAAGCCCTTGTTTTAACAGCAAACGGCCCGGGGTAATAATTATCTGTATACACAAGGAACAGGTCGGAAGCCGGCTTGTACCTCCACTGTAATCTTGCATTTATATTCAAATTTTTCAGTTGCTCATTATACTGAATGTAAGTAGTAAAGAACAGGGTGTTTGTAAACGTTACATCAATCCTCGGGCCTATCAATAAAAAATTCATTTGCCCCCAGGGTTTGGGTAAATGTAGTTGGTTATAGCTTGTGCTCATCGTAATATTTACATATGGTTGAAAACGATAACCGAGATCACTGTTAATCATCAGCAGGTGTCCATTGGCATAATAACCTCCATATCTTAAAGAACAGGTGTATGTAAATAAGTGTTGTGGAGCTGAAACAAAATCAAAACCAACTGTATTCCAGCGATGTTTGGTACCTGCAGCCAAAGAATCTTTTCCTGTATTGGTAGGATCAAAAGGCCTAAGCAACTTTACATAATCCTGCTGCGTAACTATATTTAAAGTTGCCTTTGTTCGGAATGTGGTAAGATATGATACAATATTACTGTGATCCGTTTCATTCAATTTGGTATTAAAATAATATGTGCTGTTAATTACCGGTCCATGGCTCAATACCTTTCCTCCTTTAGGAAAAAAGAACCGTGATAATTGCGGGTTAAGCTTTATATATCCTCTTCGCGGCACATATCCAACTTCGGGAATATAATTTTCACCAACATATTGAGCCTGCCCATATATCAGCCACTTACGGCTGTTGTATTGCAAGTGTGCAGCCTGCGTCCAATCGCCTTTTGCAATGCCGGGATGAAATGATTTTAACACCATAGCCTTTCCTGTCCATATATTATTTGCAGAAGCAAGATTATACTCAAGTCCCATATTTCTGTTATAGCTTGCATATAACCGTTTACTGCTATCTCTATCTTGCATCGCATTGTAATTGAGTGATGCTTTATCAATATATATCACACCAATATTAGAACGTCTGAAAACCTTTCGTTGTAAAGACAGTACTGCGAAGTTTTGTGCAGGTAATGCGGTTTCATTTACTTTAGCCGTACGCATATCCATAACACCAATTCGCCAGTTTTTATCAAGCTTACCGCTCAGTCTTGCTCCAAAATCTATCGGCACGCCCAAACCTATTCTTCTTGAGAAAAAAGGTCGCAGATCTGCATAACCAAAATTGGCAAACAAATCTCCGTTTTCTAAAAAGAATTGCCTGCGCTCAGGAAAAAACAATTCAAAGCGGCTAAGATTGGTTACCTGCTTATCTACCTCTACCTGCGAAAAATCCGGGCGAACGGTTAAATCAAGATTCAGCGAAGGACCGATAGATATTTTCACATCTCCGCCTATGTTTTTATCAAATGCAGCTCTTGCATTGCTGATATAATTTTTTGAAATGCCTCCCAGCACATAAGGAATCACAGAGATATTTGAACGTGGTACAGGCGGTTCCTCATCCCACAGCAAAGTACCTGTATGCGCTAATGAGGCTGTTGGCAATTGCCTGGAGATAGGAGTCCAGCTTGATTTTTCTGTTGTTTTAAGATCGTTGCGGCTAAAATTAATTCCCCATTGTTTTAATCCTTTTTTATAGCGGATGGTTTTAAATGGTATTGCAGCTTCAAATATCCAGCGGTCATCATAATTTTTTACAGCAGAAACCCATTTATTATCCCAATTAAGATCAACTTTACTTCCTTCATACATGCTACCATCCCACTGGGCACCATACGCATTGGCGCCAAAAGAAAATCCTGTTGTCTGGTCTTCAAACGTATCCATAAACACGAGGAAGTTATCATTCTTAAGAAAAGCAAAATCACGACGCAGCGATTCAACCATATGCCTGCCTTTATCATAATTGTAGCAAACGGCAAGCACGTAAAGGTTCTCGTGGTCATACGTCATACTTACTTCCGTTTGCACTCTTGCAAAAGAAGTATCCATTGGCAATACCATATAAAAAGAAGAGGCCTTCTGTGCATCAAGCCATGCCTGTTCATCTGCAATGCCGTCAATCTTTACTGGTGATGATGCTTTATGCATATGCAATTGAAAAGAGGCATTCTGCTTTTGGGCCTTAAGTAATGAACCGGGAAAAAAGAAAAAGCAGGAAAGAAAAAAAAAGGTTGATATTAAAAGTTTTTTATGCAATCGATATTATTAAACCCCTGTTTGCAAATATAGAAGAAGAAAGGGTTTCAAACCAAAGTTGAAACCCTTTCTTCGCTGATGTATTCTTTGTATAAATTATTTTGCAGGCTCAAGCAGCTTGAAGAATTGATCAAGCTGAGGCAGAATAGAGATCCTTGTTCTGCGGTTTGCAGCTCTTCCGGCAGCAGTATTATTATCAGAAACAGGAATATATTCGCTACGTCCTGCAGCTACCATTTTAGCTGGTTCTATGCCATATTGTTTTTGTAATACTCTTACAACAGATGTAGATCTTTTAACGCTCAAATCCCAGTTGTCAAGCAATACACCTTTGCTGTATCCAAGGTTATCTGTATGACCTTCAACCATAAACTCAATATTAGGTTGTGCTTTCAACACCTGTGCAACTTTACCCAATACTTCTTTTGCTTTGTCGGTAATATCATAGCTACCGCTTTTAAAGAGAAGTTTATCAGAGATATCGATAAATACAACTCCTTTATCAACTTTTACATTGATGTCCTGGTCGTCGAGATTACCAATGGCCCCTTTAAGATTCATTACAAGTGCCATATTTAAAGAATCTTTACGCGCCATTGCGGTTTGTAAATCCTGGATATATGCATCTTTAGCGCCTATATTCTCAAGAGATTTTTTAATACTTTGAGCCTGTGCAGTAGAAATAACGGAAAGATCTTCCAACTGTTTCAGCGCAGTTGTATTATTATCTTTTACGAACGAAAGTTGCTTGTTTAAGTCAGCAATCTGTGCTTCATAAGCTGTTTTCTGACGTTCAGCCTCGGCTTTTGTATCTTCACAAAGCTTAAAATCACCCTGCAATTTTGTATTTGCCTGGTTTAAAGAGTCTAACTGCGCCTGAGCAGCTTTAAATTTTTTACTGCTCACACAAGAAAAAAGGAAGGCAGGAGCAACAGCCAAAAGAAAAAAATACTTCAATTTCATTTCGTTGTTTTTTGAGATGTTAGGTATTGGTAAAGGTATGATATCAGGCTGAATAACAGGGCTGATACTTTAAATATGGCGCAAAGCTATCGATTTAATAAAAAAAGGAGAAATAATATCTCTATTATTTCTCCTTTTTATGTATGCAAGTATGAAATTTCAAGTAATCTTACCCTCTTCTCACCCTGCCGCCATCACTTCCGCCGGAAGGCCTGCTGCTTCTACCGCCATCACCTCCTGAACTACGGTTGCTGTTGGATGGTCTGTCGAAACTTCTTTGCTGAACAGGCTGCTGCCTCGGTTGATCAAAGCTCCTTTGAACAGGCTGTTGCTGGCGTGGTTGATCAAAGCTGCGTTGCGCAGGTTGTTGCTGCCTTGGTTGGTCAAAACTGCGTTGCTGTCTTTGCTGATCAAAATTTCTTTGCTGTTGTATTCGTCCCGCGTCGTTATTCTGGCGCTGCTCAACCTGTGCTCTTTCTGATCTGCTAAACTCCGGCTGTTGTCCGTTTCTTTCTGCAAATTGCCTTCTGCCAGGTTCATTATTTCCTGCATTATTATCTCTTGAAGGAAGATTTCTTCCCGGGTTTGCATTACCACCATTATTTACATTGCCGGTGCTTCTGTCAAAACCTCTTGAAGGCCTTGTTCCATTTTGATTATTAAAACCATTATTTGATGGTTGCGCATTACTTACTCTTGGTGAACGTCCTTCGGCACCATCAAACGAACCTTCTCTTCTTATAACAGATGGCCTGCCGTTATTATTCATGCCTGCATTTCTTTGAACAGAAGGGCGGGCATTATCATATCTTCCGGGAGAAGATGGCGTTCTTGTATAAGAACCCATTCTGCGATTATCTCTTGTTACCACATCTCTGCGGTTATTATATATATTGTTGTTGCGATAAATGTTTACGTTGTTTGCCATATACATATTACCACCGCGACGTCCGTAATAACCGCCATAGTAACCGCCGTAATTGTAATGACCTCCATAATAGCCATTCCAGCAGTAAGAAGGGCGATAGATAGATGGGCCCCACCATCCTCCCCAATAACTCCAGGGGCTGTATGAACCAAAACCTATATTAAACCAACCCCAGTTGTAGTTAAAGCCAAAGCCCCAACCTGTCCATGGATTGTAATGCATATTGAATCCCCAGGTATAAGGGCGGGCAAAATAATGTCTACCCCACCACGGACGGTAATAATACCCTGTTCCGTAAACTACTGTTGGTCCGTATACATATGTATTGAGGTACCCTGGTGTATAACCCATGTATACATAATCAGGCGTTACATCATATACATATACATACTTCATTCCATACACAGGATAGTTGGCCGGAATAGCTGAAACAACATACGGACGTTCAACCGCTACGCTCCACGGACCATTTGCACTATATGACTGAAACCACACACCATTATCCACTGCATAATAATTACCTCTCCAGCGTATTACCTGCCCGGAAGTATTTACTGCATAATCCATATCAGTTCCTTCAATGTCATCAAACTGCGGATCGCCATCATACTGAATATCTGCCTTCGCGCTTCTGCGATCAACCTTTGCTGTTTGAGGCACCTGTGCATTCATCACTGCGTCTTTTGCTGCAAGTGTTCCTGCCACGCTTGCCAGCACATTATCTTTAGGAGATCCTTCAGGAATATTTGCGAAATCAGCAGGCAGTTTATCAGATGCTACATATTGCCAATTGCCATCAAGTGCTGATGAACGATACCAACGGCCGGAAAGCAATACATAATACTGCTGACCATCAACATCCATAAAAATATCGTTGTTGGAGTTTTTTACATACAACAGGTTTGTGCCCTGTATTGAGGTGAAATTTGGTTCACCATTTGATTGCAATAATTCTGCAGGTTCAATGCTTACTATAATGTTTGAAATAATATTGTTGTTTTCTTCCTGCTGCACATTATTGTCTTTATTAGCTGCGGCTATATCTGTTTGTATAGTTTCAAGATTAGAAGGAACGTTTGTAGTAAGATTGTATGGGCCTGTTGCAGATGGGGCCGTATACCAATGCTTGCCGCCATACAGGTAAAATCTGCCATCATTATTTTTAACAATGATAAACGGGGTGTTCACAACTGTTTGAACATTCCATTTACTGTTCATTTGCAATTTGGGCGCACCATCAATTACCACAAGTAAGGAAGGCGTGCTGGTATATAATATTTTAGGAGGATTATTATTGATGTTGGAAGACAACTTTGTTTCTTCCTGGTTTAATTTTAAGGCGCCGTTTATTTCACTTAAAGGAAGCGACATATTCCAGCGGGACATTGCATTAGCGATATCATCACGCAACTGATCCAGCTTATTCTGATCTGTTTCGTTGGGAAGTTTTACTTCACTTATATTCACAGACTGCACTTCTACCTGCTGGCCTCGTGTATCTGCATCTGCATTAAACCAAATCATTCCAAAAACAGGGTCATCTCCGCCTTTACTCAAAACAGAGATGGCGGCATTAGCCTGGAGATTTCCATTGGTATAAGCCTCCGGTTGCCATTGATATATTTTTACCAAACTACCATCTGAAGCAGTGATGGTTTTAGGCCATTCGTTTTGAGAAACGCCTATTGTTGGAAATATTAACCCGGCAATAACCGAGAGCATAAGCGTGTAAATAGTTTTCATTTCTGTAAGTTTAAGTTGCCGGTATGACAATCACACCTTTTATTAGTTTAAATATAACGCATGAAAGATGCATTAGTAACAGCACTTTGTTAATAATTTAACTATTTCTGTGAAAGAAATGCTAAGAAAGGTGGAAGGTGGAGGGCTAAGGGTGGGCAAATTTCTTTATTAAATGCTAACTACTTCAATTGCCCGCCCTTAAGGGCGGGCAATTAAAAGATGCACTCTTCAAATCTCAAATTTTACAATGTAAACTTATACCCAACTCCTCTTATAGATTGGAAATAGCGGGGATTCCTGCTGTCTTCCTCAAAATATTTTCTGAAACTGAGGATGAAATTATCTACAGTGCGGGTGGTAGGATAAACATTGTATCCCCACACGGATTGCAGGATTTTCTCCCGCGGCACAACATCATTTTTATTTTCAACCAATAGCTTCAGCAGCATTATTTCCTTCTTACTCAACTCAATGCTTTCTCCCCTGAAATTAGTTGCAGATTGTGCTTTAAAATCAATAGTATTTTTGCCAAACTGGTAACGATCTTCTACCGTTTCTTTATCCTGCAGTTTTTTGTTTTTGTTGATGAGCTTTTGCACACGCAGCAATAATTCTTCAAGATTAAAAGGTTTGGTTATATAATCATCCGCTCCTTTTTTTAATCCAAGCACTTTATCTGCATTGCTGTTTTTAGCGCTGAGCATTAATATAGGCACATCATTATTTTTTAGCCGCACATTTTCCGCTACGCCAATACCGTCTAATTCGGGCAACATCACATCAAGCACAATCAGGTCAAAATATTCTTCGTTTATTTTTTTCAGCGCATCGGTTCCATTGCCGGCACAGGTTACTTCATATCCTTCAAGCTCAAGGTTGAGCTTTAAAGCCTCCTGAAGATTTTCTTCATCTTCTACCAATAAAATATACCCAACTTTGTTTAGTGTACTCATGCTTCTGCTGGTTCTGCAATGCTTAATGTAATGGCAAAAATACAACCCGAAGGAATATTATCCGTAACCCTGATGTTTCCGTTATGGTCTTTTATTATTTTCCTGGTAAGGAATAAACCAAGTCCTGTACCTTTTGCCTGCCTGGTATTTTCATTTCCTGCCCGGTAAAATTTATCAAATATTCTTTTTTTATCGGCTGCAGATATACCATCACCCTCATCCTTAATTTCCAGCACAACACTATTACCTGTTTTTTTTAAAGCTACTGTTACCAGTTTTTTATTGGCTGAATACTTAATAGCGTTATCTATAAGATTATTCACACACAGTTGAAGCAGCAAATCATCACCTTTAACATAAATGCCATCATCTATTTGTTCTTCTCGTATAGTAAACGCCGGAAATCGTGTTTTGAAATAATCTACACTTTCATATACCAGCTCTGTAAGATTAAACTCCTGTTTGTTCAACAGGTAATTACCGGCTTCTATTTGCGAGGCAAGTAATATATTATTACATAAATCATTTAAGCGGTTAGCTTCTTTAAGTGTATTACCTAAAAGTTTTTCCTGTTGCGTTTCCTCCAGTTTTCTTTTCAGCAATGTTTCAAGATTAAGTTTGGCAACAGCAATAGGTGTTTTTAACTCGTGCGTTATTGCCATCATAAAATTCTGCTGTTGATTATTCAGCCTTATTTGTTTCCTGGTAGCCCTGTATACAAACACAGCGCCTACCAATATCAACAACATAAATGTGGCGCCTTCTCCTATGTACTGAATTTCTTTGTTCTTTTTTTCGGCTTCAATTTCTGCAACACGATTAACATAATCCGGTTGGTCCATTTTTAGCTGCATTATTTTATATGATGCCATCTGGTCGTTTTGTTTAAGAAGAGAAACAAACCAGAAAACCAATGCGGTGAGAATATATATAAGGAGAAACCAATATGCTATGGTAATAACTGTAAGCCGTTTTCTTTTATATAAGCTTCTCATTATCGCACCGCTTTTTCCACCCTTATGCCGGTATTCATTATATACTTCAAGGGTGTTTCACGCATAACCTGTTCAATAGTAAAAGTGGTTTTACCGGATTTTTTAAAATTGAATGGCTGAGGTGTTATTAAGCATCGTGCTTCATATATATCATCCATGCCGGTGCCCAGCCAGCCTTCGTTAGAAGCAAGAGGAATTTCTACCCGTTGCTGCCTGGCAGTATCTCCGGGAAGTTGAAACTGTACATTCAGCCATATATTATTATAGCTATAGGCATGTGTGTGCCTGAGCGTAACATATATATTGTATAAAGAAGTAGTATCTGAAATATCAAAACTTACGGAAGGTTTAAAAGAGCGCTCCCATGCCTGGTTGGGAATGGTAATGTTGCGTTCAAAAAAATCGTTGGTTTTGCATGATGAAAAATACAAAATAGAAAGTACCGCTGCCAGAACTGAGATAACCTTAACATTATACTTGCTCATAAATGCCATATCTTCTTTGCTTACAAAACATTTAAAACCTGTTCTTTTGCTTTTTCTAACTCATCTTTCATAATTACAACCGCCTTTTGTATTTCGGAGTCGTATGCTTTTGCGCCGGTAGTATTTATTTCCCTGCCTATTTCCTGCAATACAAACGATAATTTTTTGCCTTTAGCATCTCCCTGCTCATTTAATAATGAGATAAAATAATCGCAATGGTTTTTTAGCCTTACCTGTTCTTCGTTTATATCAATCTTCTCAATATAATAAATCATTTCCTGCTCCATGCGGTTGCGGTCAAAATTATCCTTACCCACATTTTCCTCCAGCAGCTTAACCAACCCATCACGTATTTTTTGCTGGCGCAATGGTTCAAGCGCTATTACTTTATTTTGAAGTTCCCTGATATTGCTTATCCGCAACTTCAGGTCTTTTTCCAGCATCGTACCTTCAGTAGCCCTGTGTGTGTCAATATTTGATATGGCTTCGTTTACAACAGCTTTAAAAAGCTCCCACTCATCTTTATCCATAATTTCCGTTGAAGGCACAACCACTTCAGGAAGCTTAAGCAAAGAACTCAAAATAGAACCGGTATCGAGCTTCAGGCTTTCTGCCATTTCGGCCAATTGCTGGTAATATGATTTAGCAAGTTCTGTATTAATTACTACAGGCTTCGCTGCCCCATTTTGTTTTAGTGTAATTACACAATCAATAGTTCCGCGAAGTAGTTTTTCAGAAAGCAGGTTTCTTATATCAAACTCGTACGCTTTTAATAGTGGTGGAAGCTTCAAAAGAATTTCAAATTGCTTTCCGTTTAAAGATTTAATCTCAACCAGGAAAGTTTTCTTTCCTATTGCTTTTTCTGCACGTCCAAAACCAGTCATTGATTTCAACATATCTTCTATTTATAGCAAGGTAATTTATTTTCCGAAGAGTTGGGTATAGATCGTATTTCCAGGTAAAGCTTTAATATCTCCGGGTTGCATATCGTTTATTGTAATATTACCAATAGCAACTCTTATTAAACGTAAAGTAGGAAAGCCAACAGCAGCAGTCATTTTTCTTACCTGCCTGTTCTTACCTTCTGTAAGTGTCAGTTCAATCCACGATGCCGGAATGTTTTTGCGATAACGTATCGGAGGATTACGATCAGGAACCAAAGGCTCGCCATTTATTTCATTTGCCTTACAGGGTAGCGTATGATAGATTTTACCATTGGTGCTTATATCAACCCCACTTTGCAATTGAACCAATGCCTTTGTTGTTACCTGCCCATCAACCTGCGCTATATATTTTCTGTGATGTTTAAATAAAGGGTTCAGTAATTTATGGTTCAATGCTGCATCATTGGTAAGTATAAGTAAACCTTCACTATCATAGTCAAGTCTTCCTACAGGGTAAACATCTTTTTGGAGAGAGAAGAAATCTTTTAAACACTGCTTACCATCAACCGATGTAAACTGTGAGAGTACCATGTAAGGTTTATAAATGATGTAGTATAAGTGATGCATGTACAAATAAAAAGCCCCCGTTAAACGGGGACTTTATTATATGGATGGGTTAGTAAGTACCGGGAAATAAATTTCCCAACACAATATTAAAAATAATTTTTACTATCAAGAAAAAAAATCAAATAAATTTTATACACATTTTCAATATTCTTTCTGTGGATATCACATCGTTCATCGAAAAGCCGGAAGCGCTTTAAACATCTTAATGGCTATTATGCTTCAAAAAAAAATACCAACTTTTATAACGTGCTATCTTTACTGAATACATTTTAAAAATAAATTTCGGTTTTACAAATCACATATACCCTTGCTGAAATCCTTTACCAGCAAGGGTTTTATAAAACCGGAATTAAAATACATAAGCAACAACAAAGCACAAACAGCTCATAGAATTACTTTACAATAATCTTGAACCGCTGATTTACTTTTGTAAAAATTTGCTTCATGAAATTTCCTTCCCCGGTTTCAGCACAATGGATTGCTGATTTAATTGGCGCCCGAATAGTTGGTAACATTAACGGTTCTGTAACGGGCATTAACGAGATTCACAGGGTTGAACAAGGCGATATCGTATTTGTTGATCATCCTAAATACTATGAAACATGTATTAACTCTGCCGCAACCTGCATTATTATTAATGCTGAAACAAGTTTCCCAAAAGAAAAAACATTGCTGATAACAGATCACCCATTTGAGGCATACCTGACTATCGTCAGGCATTTCCGTCCCTTTATTCCACAAACGCAAAATATACATACCTCTGTTGTTGCCGGTGAAGGAACATTTATATATCCGGGTGTTTTTATCGGCAGTAATTGTGTGATAGGTAAAAACTGCATCATTCATCCTAATGTTACAATACTTGATCATTGTATAATCGGCGACAACGTTATTGTACAAGCGGGTACCGTTATTGGATCAGATGCATTTTACTACAACAGCAAAAAAAACAGGGAGGTTTGGTTTAAGAAAATGGAAAGCTGTGGCAGGGTAATTATTGAAGATGATGTAGAGATTGGTGCAGGCTGTACTATTGACAGGGGCGTAACAAATGACACGGTTATTGGTCGTGGAACCAAGATGGATAATATGATTCATATTGGGCATGATACTATTTTGGGCAGGAACTGCCTGATAGCGGCACAGGTTGGTATTGCAGGAGGTGTGGAAATAGGAAATGGCGTTACGCTGTGGGGGCAGGTTGGCGTGAGCAAAACGCTTACTATTGGAGACAACGCGGTAGTACTTGCTCAAAGCGGCATTCCTTCATCACTCGAAGGAAATAAAACTTATTTTGGTTCCCCGGTAGAAGATGCAGCTATTAAACGCCGTGAGCTGGTTTGGGTTAAACGCATTCCTGAACTATGGAAAAAGGTAATGGGATAGGGAATGGACAATTGTGCATAGTGAAATGACAAACGAACCTGTAACCTGTAACCTGTAACTTGTAACCTGTAACCATTCACTATTGCCTATTCACCCTTAATAATCTATCACCTGCTCTTCAATCAATTCAGGTATTGCTCTCCAATCATACTGCTGGTTTCGTAACTGAGGTTCAAAACCAGCTTCGCGTATCGCATCCTGCATTGATTTATAGGTGAACCTGTGTGGAGCACCCGCCGCACTCACTACATTTTCTTCAATCATTATACTACCAAAATCATTGGCGCCGGCGTGCAGGCATATTTGAGCAGTTTTTTTACCCACCGTAAGCCACGATGCCTGTATGTTTTTTATATTCGGAAGCATAATACGTGACAGTGCTATCATGCGTATATATTCATCAGCCGTGGTAAGATTATGTACACCACGTATTCTTGTAAGCAAAGTATCTACATCCTGAAATGTCCACGGAATAAATGCAAGAAAACCTTTTGCATCAGCAGGTTTGCGGCTTTGTACTTCGCGAATCTTTACCAGGTGTTCAAACCGTTCCTGCAATGTTTCCACATGACCAAACATCATCGTAGCGCTGGTAGTAATATACAGCTTATGTGCTTCATGCATTATATCAAGCCATTCCTGTGCGCCACACTTTCCTTTACTGATCAATCTTCTTACACGATCAATCAATATTTCAGCGCCTGCACCCGGCAATGAATCAAGTCCTGCTTCTTTCAAAGCTTTTAATACATCGTGATGGCTCATTTTTTCCAGCTTACATATATGCGCTACTTCTGGTGGGCCTAATGCATGTAATTTTATATCAGGAAATTCATTTTTTATCTGCCTGAAGGTATGGGTGTAAAATTCAAGCCCTAAACCCGGATGGTGTCCGCCCTGCAATAACAATTGATCACCACCATACTTAAAGGTTTCCTGAATTTTTTTTCTGTAGGTAGGCATATCCGTTATATACGCATCTGTATGCCCGGGTATACGATAAAAATTACAAAATTTACAATTAGCTATACATACATTGGTAGTATTCACATTTCTGTCTATCTGCCATGTAACCTTACCATGAGGAACATGTATTTTTCTCATCTCATCAGCTACATACATCAATTCGGCCAGGGTTGCATTTTCGTATAAAAACAGTCCTTCTTCCACACTAAGAAATTCAAAATTTAACGCTTTCTGTAAAATATCTGCTGCATTCATGATGTGCAAAAATACTAACAATTATGAATGATGAACGGTTGCTTTTTTGATATACAAATGACCTAAATTTATATAGTCATATATGAAACGGATATATAACTGCTTAATACTTTCTTTTTTGCTGTTGCCTGGATTACCGGCTTTATCACAAAAAAATGTTGTTGGTACTCCTGCCAGAATTGTTACACAGTTTGCATTTGAGCAATTCAGCGGAGGCATAGCTGTAATAAGAGCGCGCCTTAATAATTACCCTGATTCGTTAAATTTTATTTTAGATACCGGCAGCGGTGGAATATCTCTTGACTCTACCACAGTTGTTGAATTAAACATTCCCACAAAACCATCCGACAGAACCATAAGAGGTATTGCAGGCGTGAGACGCGTAAACTTCTTATACAATGCAACTTTACATCTGCCCGGGCTTTCGGTTGACAGCCTGGATTTTCATATAAATGATTACGAAATTTTAAGCAGTGTTTATGGAGTAAAAATTGATGGCATAATAGGGTTAAGCTTTTTTTCCCGATACATTGTAAATATCAACTATGATGATTTTTTAATAACCGTATATTCAAAAGGAGAATTTAAATATAAAAAGGGCGGATATATTTTAAAACCTATCCTCACTTCCATTCCTATTGTTCAATCCAGGTTTCGCGACAGGGCTAAATTCGATTCAAGATTTTATTTTGATTCCGGTGCGGGTTTATGTTTTTTACTATCGGAGAATTTTGCACATGATAGCCTTGTGATCAGTCCAAAGAAAAAAATGTTTCTTACGCAGGCAGAAGGTCTTGGAGGCAAAACGGAAATGAGCGTTACCACAGTTAAAGAAGTAAGGATAGGTCCATACAAATTTAAAAATGTACCTACGTATATATTTGAAGATGCGTATAACATTACTGCATATCCTTACCTCGCAGGTTTAATAGGCAATGACCTGTTACGAAGGTTTAATGTAACATTAAACTATGCTAAAAAGGAAATTCATCTTATTCCCAATACACACTTTTACAGCCCTTTTGATTATGCATATACAGGCCTGGGTATTTATACTGTTGAAGGCAAAATAAAGGTAGAAGATGTAATAGCGGATTCTCCTGCCGAAAAAGCCGGCTTTAAAGTAGGAGATATTGTAGTGAGTGTTGGAACAGATTTCTCTAACAATATACAGACGTATAAAAACATTTTACAATCTTCAACACAAAAACACAAAGTGATTATTAACAGGAGTGATGAATTGATTATACTTACGCTTAAACCCGATAGTATTCTCTGATAAGGTTCTTACCATTTTATTTCTCATATTTGCAGGCTGATTTTGTGATTAAGTATAAAATAGTATGATACATTTTGAACAGTTTGTTTTACATAATGGGTTAAGGGTAATTGTACATGAAGATCACTCAACACCTATGGTGGTTTTGAATATTATGTATGATGTTGGCGCAAGAGATGAGCACCCTGCCAAAACAGGCTTTGCTCATTTATTTGAGCACCTCATGTTTGGTGGTTCGGTAAATATTCCGGTATATGATGAGCCACTGCAATTAGCCGGCGGCGAAAACAATGCATACACTACCAATGATCTTACCAACTATTACTGCCAGTTGCCTGCAGAAAATATTGAAACGGCATTCTGGCTGGAGAGCGACAGGATGCTGAGCCTTGCATTTGGAGAAAAAAGTTTAGAAGTACAACGCAAAGTAGTAAGCGAAGAATTTAAAGAACATTACCTTAATAAACCTTACGGAGATGTATGGCATAAAATGCGCCAGCTTGCTTTTGAAAAACACCCTTACAAATGGATGACCATCGGCGCTGAATTGAGTCATATTGAAAACGCTACGCTTGCCGATGTAAAAGATTTCTTTTTCAAACATTACCGCCCTGTTAATGCTATACTTGTAGTTGCCGGTGATGTAACTGTTGCGCAGGTAAAACAACTTTCTGAAAAATGGTTTGGCGATATTCCTTCGGGGGAAAAATATATCCGCAATATTCCGGAGGAGCCATTACAAATGCTGCATAAAGAACTTGCCATAAAAGCCAATGTACCTATTGATGCTTTGTATAAATGCTGGCATATTTATTCACGCCTTGACAAGCGGTATTATATCGCCGACCTTATAACAGATATATTGGGAGGAGGCGCATCATCAAGGTTATTCCAGGCACTGGTAAAAGAAAAACAATTGTTCAGCAATATTGAGTGTTACCATTTTGGAACAACAGATGCAGGCTTACTTACTATTGAAGGAAAGCTGGTAAAAGGCGTGGGCATGGAAACTGCAGAAGCCGCTATTGAGGAAGAACTGAATAAGATAAAGCAAAACCTTATTACAGAAAAAGAATTGCAAAAAGTAAAAAACAAAACGGAAAGTCTTATTGCGTTTGAAGATATGAGTTTAACCAATCGTGCTAACAGCCTTGCTTATTATACATTGCTTGGCAACACTGATTTGATAAATGAAGAGCTTGGTAAATATCAATCTATAACACCGCAGGATATTTGCAACGAGGCAAATATTATTTTTACAAACAGCAATAGTAGTACGATGTATTATTATGCAGATGGGGTGAATAGTGAATAGGCAATCAATGTCGTTTCCTTAAGAAAAAAGATAAACAAAAAGTTCTTTGACAGGTATATAATTAAAGAGGACTGTTTTATTTTTGCGGACAGGATTATAAGGGGTATATAAACTCCAGTAAT
>JADLCD010000188.1 GCA_020847395.1 Chitinophagaceae bacterium | reverse complement strand
TTAATTTCATTGGGGCTTGTCCATTCAGCTTTTGAGGTCTCTTGATACCACGCCTTTAATTGCTGTTCACAATCATTATGTTTCCCCCAAAACTCTCTAAGTATCTTTTTTGCTATTACCCTCAACTCGTTATTTTGTCAAAAATAGTAAAAAGTTACCAAATTGGGACATCTCTTTTCTGTGTCTGTAAAGTGAGGGTTGCTGTGTATTTCTGCCAATGTTGTGCGTTCGCCCTTCTTCCTGGTCAGTTAGAAATAGAAGCTACTTGCTATCTTTTTTAATCGTTTCCTTCCATTCATTTTCTGCGTCAACCAATGGCTTGTGCCAGTCCCAAAGTTCTTGCAATGTTTTCAAGTCAGCAGGAACTGGGTTCGATTCACTAAATGCTTCATCAATTGTCAACGGCAAATTATGTTGGTGATAGCTTTCAAAAGTTCTTCTTGGATTTGTCGCTAACGATGAACCAAAATAATTGTTTGTGTAATCATAATGATGAGAGTGTATAAAATTATTCCACCTCTTTATTCCTTCTTCTTCTGGTCGAATGTCAATTATTTCAAACTGCTCCATATTTCTTTTATCAGCAGTCCCCCAAGCTGTGTTCATAAGGCTCACAGCCTCAACATCTGTGTCAGGTGCACCATAACCAAAAACCGTCACTCGTTTTGTTGTGTCCTCATGCAACCAACCTTTGACTCTGTCCCATTCCGTTTTTATAAACTCATCATCATTATAGTTTTTTTGGGAAACTGGATATAGAAGTTTTGTTGGTTCAAATAATCCTCCATCTCGTCTCATTTGCATTCCAACTGGTCCACACCTTTTATCTTCTTTGCTGTATCCAATTGCAACAGAACCATGTAGAAATGCTAAGTATGGCATGTCTGCAATATGATGATTCCTGTTAAATGCTTGAAAAAGGAATGGATCCCAATTAAAAGTTGCAATCAGATCTCTTGGGCGTAAAGACAGAACAAGATAATCATAAATCGTTGCTTCGTCTTTTGGCAATTTCATATCCTTGAAATACTCGTAAACTCTACTTTCAATTTCCAGAATTTCATCTGATTCAGGATTGTCGTTATGTAAGTTGCTATAAAGCTGTTCAAAATTTTTTGCTCTTAATTTTTCAGGTAAGCTTTCTACAATATCAGTAAGTCCAACAAGCTCAATAAAATTGTCCATTGAAGGAAGTCTTTTACCATTAGGCTCTGGATTTCTAAATGTTGAAGCAATGCTTGCACCAGCACCAAGAATAACTACGTGTCCACCGCCACCATAAACGGTTTTAATTCTATCTTCTTTTGTCTTTGCCATTATAATTGATTAGAGTTAGGGTAGTGGTGTCACAGGGTGACGCACAACGAACAGGGCTTTGTGCAGGTGTGGCATTCATTGAACGTCAAGCCCGGACAAAAGCCGATTAAAGATATAAAAGATGAAGGTAACAAACGAAAGCCAAATAGATAATGTCAAGCTGGAGCCGCAGCCGAATAGCGATTTGCTGCCGATGCTGCCAACGTCCCGCCCAACTTGCATAAAACCCAATGTTGAACTAAACCTTCGGTAGCCTTTTCATTGATGTTGATCTTAGCTCTTTAATCACCATAAAAAAAACAGATTATGGAAGCTAAGACAACAAAGAGACAGTAC
>JADLCD010000121.1 GCA_020847395.1 Chitinophagaceae bacterium | reverse complement strand
CAAGCCCGATGCCTGCTTTTATATTGGGTTTGTTGAAGATACTCCGGCAGCATTTACCAAGTTGCGTAGCGACAGAAAAGCTAAAGCACTCGACCAGCTAAACGGTATAGAAATAGAACGCATATATGTGCTGAAAGAATACCAGGGATTAAAAGTGGGCAAACTGATGATGGACCGGTGCATAGAAATAGCTTTGCAGGATAAATATGATATGATATGGCTGCAGGTATGGCAGCATAATACCAAGGCCATACAGTTTTACCAAAAGGCAGGATTTGTAATATATGAAACAACTACTTTTAACTATATAAAAGATATAACGCAGGAAGATTTTTTAATGCGTTTAAATCTTTACTATTAAAATACAGGTATGGGATTTTTTGGAAAATTATTTGGTAAGAAAGAAAAGGAAAGTCTTGACCAGGGTTTGCAAAAAACCAAAACCGGGTTTCTTTCTAAAATTACTAAAGCGATTGCCGGTAAAAGCACTGTGGATGAAGAAGTGCTGGATAGCCTGGAAGATGCATTGGTTAGCGCCGATGTTGGCATTACCACAACCGTTAAGATTATTGAGAAAATTGAACAAAGGGTAGCAAAAGATAAATACCTTAATACATCTGAACTAAATGGTATTCTGCAGGAAGAAATTACTTCAGTATTGGTTGATGTGCCGGAGGCAGCGGCTTACGATTTTGAATCGCCTATGCCTGCAAAGCCTTATGTGATAATGGTGGTAGGCGTAAACGGCGTTGGTAAAACAACTACCATAGGAAAACTTGCATACAACTTTAAGAAAGCAGGTAAATCTGTTTTGTTAGGCGCAGCAGATACATTCAGGGCAGCAGCCGTTGACCAGTTAACCATATGGAGCGACAGGGTTGGAGTACCCATTGTAAAAAAAGAAATGGGCAGCGACCCGGCTTCTGTTGCTTTTGATACAGTAAGCAGTGGCGTTGCTAAAAATGCTGATATAATATTGATTGATACGGCAGGCCGCTTGCATAATAAAGCACACCTGATGGAAGAGTTGAGCAAAATAAAAAGAGTGGTGCAGAAAGTGATACCCGATGCGCCGCATGAAGTGATGCTGGTGTTAGATGGCTCAACAGGGCAAAATGCTTTAGAGCAGGCAAAACATTTTACGGCTGCTACTGAAGTAACAGCTTTAACTATCACTAAACTTGACGGTACGGCTAAAGGTGGTGTTGTATTATCTATTGCGCATCAGTTTAAAATACCGGTTAAATTTATTGGTGTAGGTGAAAAAATGGAAGACCTGCTGGTGTTTAACAAGCATGAATTTGTAGATAGTCTTTTTAATCTTGAAAAATCTGAAGCAAACGATTAATATCATCAAATGCCCTTAACTGAATCACCATATATACTATACTCCAACGGCGCAGGAGAAATATTTGAAGATACTTCTCTGTATGCAGTAGGAAGATCCGGTTGGGATGCTATTCCTGTGCCTGTAGAAGATTGGATTGAATTACCTGATGGCGGTTCTTTATATGAATTGCCTGGCAGGCGCGGCATTGGTATAGATGTAGAAACCGGTGAAATGCGGCTTTGCGAAAAAGGCTGGGCTGTTGCTTCGTTTATTCCCCCTGCACATACAGGCTTATATCTTGCCGCTTACGAAACAGGTACTGAAGCGCCTGTGCTTCCTTTATTTTGTTACACTGCTACAGCATGGTATAATAATAAATTCTACGTACCTGCCGTTCGCATTGAACAGGACATCAGGCAGGAATGCAGCGGTTATGACGGTACTGTTATTGAGCATGGTGTAGATGTATTGCTGAAATCTTTTCCGCATAACAGGCTGGTAAGGCATTTGGCTGATAATTGCTGCAATACGTATCACTGCCCTGCTGCAAGAAATTATTTTATGGGCAGATGGGAATGTCCTGTGCCATCTTCTCCTGCATGCAACGCTAATTGTATTGGCTGTATATCTTTTCAACCACAGGAAGAAAGCATTCCTTCCACGCAGGACAGGCTAACGTTTAAGCCTACTGCGGAAGAAATTATTGAGTTCACTGTTCCGCATTTGCAAACTGCACCTTATCCGCTTATCAGTTTCGGGCAGGGTTGCGAGGGTGAGCCTTTATTGATGTGGGAAACCATAAGCAAGGCAATAAAAGAAATACGAAAACATACTTTAAAAGGTAGCATCAATATCAACACCAATGGTTCAAAACCCGCGGCGGTAAAAGCATTGTGTGAAGCGGGTTTAGATAGTATAAGGGTAAGCACGAATTCTGCAAGAAAACATATTTACGAAGCTTATTACCGCCCTAATAATTACAGCTTTGAAGATATTGTTGAAAGCCTGAAAGTAATGCGCAGTTATGGCGGCTGGACTTCTATCAATTATTTTGTGTTTCCCGGAATGACGGATAGTGAGGAAGAATATGAAGCGCTGAGAAAGCTGATTATAGATACTGACCTTACCATGATCCAGTGGCGCAATTTCAATATTGACCCTGATTGGTATATGGGAAAAATCGGTGCTTATGAAACCGGTGAATGCCTGGGCGTAAAACAATTAATGGAGCTGATACGTGAAGAATTTCCGAAAGTAAAATTCGGTTACTTTAACCCGCCAATAGAAAGAATAAAAGGAAATTACGAAGCGGATTTTGCGCATTAGTAATACAGTTATGATTAGTGTATCATATAACGTTGTGCCAGCATAGCAAAATGATCCAATTCATTTTTAATCCATTCTTCATCCTTGTTTAATTCAGCAGCCATCATTGTAGCAACTATAGGCGCTGTATCCAATGCTGCCTGTGCGTCTAAAAAAAGCAGCCGTATTCTTCTTGCCAACACATCTTCAATAGTTATTGCCATTTCATTTTGTATTGCCCATATTACCTGGGCTTTTGTATATGCAAAACCGGGATGAAGTTTTTCTTTTAATGCAGGATCAGTATGCATTAATTGTTGAATAGCCGCCGCATCTGATCCATAAAAATCCAACACTTCATTACCGGTTTTTTTATCAGCCCATCCATGAATCTTTAATGTTTCTGTTTTACATTGACGGCGCTCCTGTTTAGAAGCAAAAACAGCATTATCAATGGCATCTTTCGCCATTTTTCTGTAAGTAGTCCATTTGCCGCCTGTTATAGTTACAAGATTGCTTTTAGAAACAATAATGGTATGATCTCTTGGCATAAGGGCTGTATTCTTTTGTCCGGGTGCTTTTACAAGAGGACGCAATCCTGCAAACACTGTTTTAATATCTTTTTTAGTAATGCCGGAAGTTAAATAGCGGTTTACATTGCGGAAAATAAAAGCTATTTCTTCATCAAGTGCTGTGGGTTCGAAAACAGGTTCCTGCACAGGGGTATCTGTTGTGCCGATAATAACTTTATCATGCCAGGGTACTGCAAACAAAACACGCCCGTCATCTGTTTTAGGAATCATCATAGCATGATCACCGGGAAAAAATTTTTTATCCACCACAACATGTATACCCTGCGAAGGTGAAACGAGATCTTCTAACTGGTCATCATCCATCTGCATAATATCGTCAGTAAATACACCTGTAGCGTTGATTACCACTTTACCTCGTATTGTATATGCTTTACCTGTTACAGTATCTTCTGCAACTACTCCTTTTACTTTTCCATTATCTTTTACCAGGTCAACTACTTCCATATAGTTTAAAACAGCACCTCCATTTTCCGAAGCAGTTTGTGCAAGGTTTACAGCAAGTCTTGCATCATCAAACTGTCCATCATAATATAAAATTCCACCACTGAGCTTTTTTTTCTCTATAGCAGGTAAATATTGTTGGGTTGTTTTTGAAGAAAGTAATCGTGTTTTTCCGATGCTAAGTTTGCCCGACATCAAATCATATATCTTTAACCCGATGGTATAAAACCATTTTTCTTTCCAACTATAAGATGGTAAAACAAAAGGTTGACGGCTTGTTAAATGAGGCGCGTTTTTTAAGAGATATCCTCTTTCGCGCAAGGCTTCCATTACCAGTTTTATATTGCCTTGTGCAAGATAGCGTACACCACCATGAACCAGTTTTGTGGCACGGCTTGAAGTGCCTTTGGCAAAATCAAATCTTTCTAATAATAATGTTTTATATCCCCGCGAAGCGGCATCCACTGCAGATCCTAAACCTGTTGCCCCGCCGCCGATAATAATAATATCCCATTCTTTCTCTGCATCCAGCCTGCTGAGCATTTCATTCCTGTTCATATATAATTTGTTTCCTTCTTAAATCTTTCACCCTTCACCTCCTACCTTTCTATTGCTCTGCCCAAACCCTGGTTGCTTTCACAGCCCTGAGCCAGCCTTTGTGTAATTGATTTCTTGTTACCTCTTTCATATCGGGTTCAAAAACCTTTTCAATATGCCATTGCTGCTGAATTTCATCCATACTTTTCCAATAACCTACAGCAAGCCCTGCAAGATAAGCCGCACCCAATGCAGTTGTTTCAATAATTTTCGGGCGAATTACTTTTGTGTTGAGTATATCACTTTGAAACTGCATCATAAGATTATTTACCGTAGCGCCGCCATCTACTCTCAACTCAGCAATTGAAATGCCTGAATCTGTTTCCATTGCTTTCAATACATCCATAGTTTGATAGGCAATGCTATCGAGCGCTGCCCTGGCTATATGCGCTGACGTTGTACCACGCGTCATCCCCACAATGGTGCCTCTTGCATGCTGATCCCAATATGGTGCGCCTAATCCTGCAAATGCAGGCACTATATATACGCCATCACTATGACTCACCTTTGCTGCAAGTTCTTCTACATCAGCAGATGATTTAATAATACCCAATCCATCGCGCAGCCACTGCACAACAGCGCCGCCAATAAACACACTTCCTTCAAGCGCATATTGTGTAATACCATTTACTTTCCATGCAACAGTTGTAAGCAAATTGTTTTTTGAGGGCACAGCTTTTTCGCCGGTATTCATCAGCATAAAGCAACCCGTGCCGTAAGTATTTTTAACCATACCCGGCTGCGTACACATTTGCCCGAATAATGCTGATTGCTGATCACCCGCAATGCCGGCAATGGGAATTTTATGCGCTGTTAAAATGTTTTGCGTTTCACCATATACTTCACTGCTACTTCTTACCTGTGGCAGCATATTGCCGGGCACATTAAATATTTTCTCCAGTTCACCATCCCATTGCAAGGTGTGAATGTTTAATAATAATGTTCTTGAAGCATTGGATACATCAGTGGCATGCACCTGGCCTTTGGTAAGGTTCCACAGCAACCAACTGTCAACAGTGCCAAAACATAATTCTCCTTTGTTTGCTTTTTCTCTTGCACCGGCTACATTATCAAGTATCCATTTTATTTTTGTGCCGGAGAAGTATGCATCAATAATAAGCCCGGTTTTTTCCTGTATAAGCTTATCAATGCCCTTTGCTTTGAGCTCGTCGCAAAAAGACGCGGTGCGCCTGTCCTGCCATACTATTGCATTGTATATGGGTTTACCTGTTGCTCTATCCCATACTATGGTTGTTTCCCGCTGATTGGTAATACCGATCGCCGCAATATTTTCAACAGTTAATCCTGCTTTGCTGATAGCCTCAGCAGCAACGCCAAGCTGTGTGCTCCAAATTTCGTTAGGGTCATGCTCAACCCAACCCGGCTGCGGAAATATTTGTGTAAATTCCTTTTGTGCCACGGAAATAATAAATCCGTTCTTATCAAAAATAATAGCCCTCGAACTTGTTGTGCCCTGGTCTAAAGCAAGAATATATTTTAACATCGCAATCTTTTGGTTTGAAGGTAAGAAAAAAGGGAATGGGAAGAGGTGAGAAGTAGGAAGTAAGAAGTAAGGGGTAAGTAAGAGGTAAGGTAAGATGGTAAGATAATTGCGTGTGCATTTTCACACTCTCATATTTCCACATTTCCACATTCTCATATTTTCACATTTCCACATTCTTCCCCCATTTTCAAGTTAATTCCAACATTTCCACACTTCCATATTCCCTCATTCCCACATTGGTTAGTTCCCTTACATTTGCATATATGGATAATTTCATTGTATCGGCACGTAAGTATCGTCCCCAAACTTTTAATACAGTTGTTGGGCAGGCGCATATTACAACTACCCTAAAAAATGCTATTAAAAATAACCAGTTGGCGCATGCGTTTTTATTTTGTGGTCCAAGAGGAGTAGGTAAAACAACCTGTGCAAGAATACTGGCTAAAACCATCAATTGCGAAAATGTTCAAAAAGATGGTGAGGCTTGTAATAAATGTACGTCATGCGTATCTTTTAATGAAGGCACATCATTAAATATACATGAGCTTGATGCGGCGAGCAATAACTCTGTTGATGATATAAGAACCTTAACAGAACAGGTAAGGTTTGCTCCGCAGGCCGGCAAATACAAAGTATATATTATAGATGAGGTACACATGCTCAGTTCCTCAGCCTTTAATGCTTTTTTAAAAACACTGGAAGAACCACCGCCATATGCCATTTTTATATTGGCAACAACCGAAAAGCATAAAATATTGCCTACTATTTTATCCCGCTGCCAGATATTCGATTTTAAGCGGATTACGCCAAACGATACTGTTGAACATTTGCAGGAAATATGTGATAAAGAAGAAATAAAAGCTGACAAACCCGCTTTGCAGGTAATAGCCCAAAAAAGTGAAGGTTGTATGCGCGATGCGCTCAGTATTCTTGATAAGATTGTAAGTTTTACCAATGGAAAACTGAGCTACCAGAATACGCTGGAGCATTTGAATATTCTTGACGCAGATTATTATTTTAAGCTGGTTGATGCAATGATGGAGCAGGATGCTGCTGCAGCTTTGCTTTTGTATGATGATATAAACAAGAAAGGATTTGAAGGTGACCTTGTATTGAATGGTTTTGCAGAGTTTATCAGGAATGTATTGGTTTGTAAAGATGAGCGTGTAACAGAGCTGCTTGAAGTAGTAGAAAGTTTTAAGGATAAATATAAAGAAGCAGCGAAGCAGTTACCTGTTTCGTGGCTGATAAGCGCATTGAATATATTAAATGAAGCAGAGATAAATTACAGGGCTGCGCGGAATAAAAAATTACATACTGAGCTGGCTGTGATAAAACTTACGTATTTATCACAGGCAGTGCAACTGGTAAATGAGCCGGGCGCCGGTAAAAAAAAACTGATTGATACAGCAAAACCCGTTGCGTTCAGGCAATTAAAACCAGTTGAAATAAAGCCTGTTTCCACAGAAAAAATAATTGATAAAACGGAAGCACCGGCTAAGCTCACCATAGAGACCGGCGTTATATCTTCAAAAGAAAAATTACAATCAGCATCAGTATCTAAACAGCCATCTGAAAATATAAGCGGCGTTGCGGTGAATGTTGAAGAAAAGAAAAGCAAACCTACGCTGGGTACTTTGTCTAAAATAAGAGAACAGATAGCACAGCGAAAACCGCAGGCAGCAGAGACTAAAGATTTAACGGAAGGAAATCTTGAACAAGCCTGGGATTTATATATAGAAAAGCTTACAGAGCAAAAGAACCATTCCGCAGTTACAAATTTCAGGTTAGCTAAACTGCATGTGGTAGAAAACAACAGTTTTGAAATTACCATAGAGAGTAATATTCAGCAAAAATTTATTGAGCAGGAGCGGGGTATGTTGATTGAGCATTTGCAATCATTCTTCAATAACCGCACACTCACCTATAATATACTGGTTCGTGAAAACCCGGAAAACAGTATACTGGTGGAACGCCCTATGAGCAGTAAGGAGCAGTTCATAAAAATGGCGGAAGAATATCCATTGATAAAAGCATTAAAAGATCGTCTTAAAATGGATTTGGATTATTAAAAATATCCAATCGTTTTGAGGTATATAAGCGCCGGATGCAGAAAAGATTATATGCTTCATGGCTTTTGCTGTTTTTGCCTTAATTTCGACCTTCCAAAAAAGATATATTAACACTAAAATTTCTTATATACCATGGCTGAAGTAATTAAAATGCCGAGAATGAGTGACACGATGACTGAGGGCGTAATTGTAGAATGGCATAAAAAAGTAGGCGATAAAGTAAAATCGGGTGATTTGCTGGCTGAAGTGGAAACAGACAAGGCAACAATGGAACTGGATAGCTATAACGACGGCACGTTATTGTATATTGGTGTTGAAAAAGGAAAGAGCGCAAAGGTTGACGATATAATAGCCGTAGTTGGAAAAGAAGGAGAAGATTATAAATCAGTATTGGGTGGAGGTGCTGCTGCCAAATCAGAAGCGTCAAAAGCTGAAACTGCCCCCAAGCAGGAAGAAGCTAAAAAGGAAGAATCCAAAGTTGCTCCTGCTGCAACAGTAACTCCGGAGCAGTTAGGCGTTACCGTTATCAGGATGCCTTTGCTGAGCGATACGATGACAGAGGGAAAAATTGTACAATGGCATAAGAAAGTAGGTGATAAAGTAAAAAGTGACGATAATCTTGCTGACGTAGAAACAGATAAAGCCACTATGGAAGTAGTTGGTTATGCAGACGGTACATTGTTATATACCGGCGTGCCCGAAGGCGAAGCTGCAAAAGTGAATGATGTTATTGCAATAGTTGGAAAAGAAGGAACAGATATTAATGGCTTGCTTGCTTCCTTAAAAAGCCCACAGGGTGGTGGAAAAGCGGCTTCTTCTCAAACAACAGCATCTGCAACTGTTGCCTCTGCCCCCGCAGAAGAGCCGGCAGCCGGCGCTGCTTCAGAAAATGGCAGGGTAAAAGCATCTACTATTGCTAAAAAAATTGCACAGGATAAAGGGGTTGATCTTAAGCTGGTGCAGGGTTCAGGAGATGGTGGAAGAATTATTAAAAAAGATATTGACAACTTTACACCGGCTGCTGCGTCAACAAAAGCTGCACCTGCCGCGGCTGCTTCCGTAGCTCCATTTAATGCAGCGCCAGGTACAGAAGGATATACGGATATCAGTCTTAGCCAGATGCGCAAGGTTATTGCCCGCCGCCTGAGTGAAAGCAAATTCAGTGCTCCGCATTTCTATCTCACTATGGAGATAAATATGGATAACGCGATGGCTGCCCGCACACAAATGAATGAAATGAGCCCGGTAAAAATCAGCTTTAATGATATGGTGGTGAAAGCCGCGGCTATGGCGCTTAAAAAGCATCCCGCGGTAAACAGTAGCTGGATGAATGAATCTATCCGCCAGTGGCACCATGTACATATTGGCGTTGCGGTTGCTATTGAAGACGGATTGATAGTGCCTGTTATACGTTTTGCTGACCAAAAATCATTGAGCCAGATTGCTGCGGAAAGTAAAGACCTGAGTGGCAAAGCCCGCAATAAAAAATTACAACCCAATGAGTTTACCGGTAATACATTCACAGTGTCTAATCTTGGTATGATGGATATTGATGAATTTACTGCCATTATAAATCCGCCAGACAGTGCGATTATGGCGGTGGGCAGAATTAAGGAAGTTGTAGTGAAGAAGGGTGATGGCTTTGGCGTATCTAACTTTATGAAAGTTACATTAAGTTGTGACCACAGAAGTGTAGATGGCGCTGTTGGTTCCGCATTTCTGCAAACATTTAAAAAGTATTTGGAGAACCCGGTGACGATGCTAGTGTAATTGGGGAATTTGAAGATTTGAAGATTTGAAAATGAGGAAGTGTGAGAGTGTGGAAATATGAAAATGTGGAAATGAAGCCGGAGACTTTTAAGGCTAGGTATTAAAATTTAGATGATGAAAAAAATAGCGCTGTTTTTATTTGTTGCATTCTTCGTAAATGCTGTTTTTGCACAGAAGGCCGTTTCTATTTTTAATGGAAAAGATTTAACCGGCTGGACGGCACACGGTACAGAAAAATGGTATGTAGAGAATGGATTGCTGATTTGCGAAAGCGGGCCGGATAAAGCGTACGGCTATCTTTCTACCGATAAAAATTATAAAAACTTCGACCTAACGCTGGAGTTTAAGCAAAGTGCAAATGGCAACAGCGGCGTGTTTTTCCGCTCAACTATTGATGGTGTAAAAATCAGCGGCTGGCAGGCTGAAGTTGCGCCTCCCGGCAGCAATACCGGTGGTATATATGAATCATATGGACGTGGTTGGTTAATTAAACCAGAAGCAGAAAAAGATAAATATTTGAAGTTTGGAGATTGGAATACCTATCGCATACGTGTTGTAGGTGATGAAGTTACTACCTGGCTTAACGGGCACGAAATGATTACTTTAAAAGATGAGAAGATCGGCAAGGGGGAAGGTTTTATTGCCTTGCAAATTCATGATGGCGGCGGCATTAAAGTTGCCTGGCGCAATATCAGGATAAAAGAAATTAAATAAAAAACAGGCGCTGATATTTCAGCGCCTGTTTTGTTTGGTGTGTGTTATGTTCATAGTGAGATGTGAAGCGTCAGACGTGAGATACCACTTCTCACTTTTGTCGTCTCACCGCTCACGAGTACCTTAAACCCTTCACCTTACACCCTCTACCTCTCTCAGGCAAACAGCTTTTTAATCTCCTGCAATATTCTCTCTCTTTCTTCATCTGTTAAGTTAGAGCCTGAAGGAAGGCAAAGTCCGTCTTTAAATAATGTTTCTGAAGTGCCGTCTCCATAAAATGGAGCATCTTTAAATACAGGCTGGCAATGCATAGGCTTCCATAGCGGCCTGCTTTCAATATTCACTGCATCTAATGCAAGACGCAGGTCTTCGCGGGTTTTAGAGGAATGATTAATTAACACTGTAGTTAACCACCTGTTGGAATAATATCCTTCCGGTTCTTCACAAAAACTGATGCCTTCAATATTGGCAAGTACTTTTTTGTACCAGTCAAAATTTGCCCTGCGTTGTTGCACACGATCTTTTAACACTTCCATTTGTCCTCTGCCAATACCTGCACATATATTGCTCATTCTATAGTTATAGCCAATATGTGAGTGTTGATAATGCGGAGCTGCATCACGGGCTTGTGTGGAGAGAAACCGTGCTTTTTCGGCAATCTTTGCGTCATGTGCAACCAATGCGCCGCCGCCAGAAGTGGTTATTATTTTATTACCGTTAAATGATAATGCAGCAATAACGCCGAATGTACCACAGTTTTGTCCGTTCAAATGGCTGCCCAGCGCCTCGGCGGCATCTTCAATAACAGGAATTTCGTATTTGTTTGCAATATCCATTATCTCCTGCATTTTAGCAGGCATGCCGTATAAATGTACCGGAATAATAGCCTTAGGTTTTTTGCCTTTGGCAATCCTGTCTTTAATAGCTTTTTCCAACAACGCAGGCGACATATTCCAGGTGTCTTTCTCACTATCTACAAAAACCGGCGTTGCGCCCTGGTAAGCAATTGGATTGGCAGAAGCAGAAAAGGTCATGCTTTGGCAGATTACTTCATCGCCTGCTTTTACATTAAGCAGTATTAAAGCAAGATGAAGCGCGGCGGTACCGGAACTCAAAGCGGCAACATGAATGCTGTTTTCATTGCCCGGAACAAGAAATGATGCAATGTCTTTTTCCAGTCCGTTTACGTTTGGTCCAAGCGGTGCAATCCAGTTGGCATCGAAAGCTTCAGTTACAAATTTTCTTTCAGAACCACCCATGTGGGGCGAGGAGAGCCATATTTTTTGGTGCATAATTTATTTATCTAAGTAGAAAGAATGTAAAGTTATCGATATGGAAAGAAACGTTTGAGTTTTAAAAAAGGTTTCTCCAGCAAATAGTAACTCAGAGAAGCAATAAAAATTGTAATAAGGATTCCTAATAATAAATCCAGTAAAAACCATTGCGTTCTATAATATCTTGTAATGGTAGTTAAAATGAGTAAATGCCAAACATATATGCCATAGCTGATAGTACCTAAATATTGTACTATTCTAAAATTGAGGAACCTGGAGAAAAAATTGCTGCCGGGTGAATTTATTATTACAAGGGCAATAGCAGAAAAATATATAATACCCATAGCTGTATGTTTAAAAGAATCTCTGAAAAAGTCATTAGCAAAAAAACAGCAAACAAAAAGGCTAATGCCTGACAAAAAGGCTAAGTAATAAAATTTTTGATAGCGTTTATGCAATTTTCCTTCTTTTTCAAAAATTGCCAGTAAACTGCCCATTGCCAGTTGATCCATTCTTGTTAACGTAAAATACTCAACATTGTAATTATGATATAACATAAAACCCCTTATAATTACAGGAAGCGCTATAATAACATATATTACGTAAATAAGTTTATGTATTGAAACCTTGTAAAATAAATAAATAATTGCTGGCCAAATTATATAAAAATGCTCTTCTACTGCCAGCGACCAAAAATGACTAGGTCCTGAAGACTGCCAGCTAAAAGTAGTTGCTATATTTTGCAGGTAGGTAAAAAAATATACCTGGGTATAACCTAACGGGTATTGATGACCAATATGTAAGTTAAAATTTAATGCCAGGTATGGAAGATAGTAGTAACATAAAAGTGCAAAATAATATAGCGGGAAAATACGCAGAATACGGCGTGTGTAAAAAGATTTGAAATATGTTTTGCTATTCAGGGAAGCGAGTAAAATTCTTGTAATTACAAAACCTGAAAGCACAAAAAAAAGTGAAACTCCGGAATTACCTAACCCTGCAATTTTGTAAATAAGCGGATAGTTATGAAAATTTTGAGAATTAAAGAAATGAGCAAATATTACCATGAAAGCTGCTATTGCTCTTAGACCATCAAGATCTTTAATATAATTTAATGTCATGGTTTTTCCATAATTTTCAAAAGGTGTTCTTCATTCAAAAGAATCGGGTAGCCATCTACATCTCTCAAAAAAACCAATTCTTTTTCAAAAGAAAAGTGGTGTGTTTGTATTTCTTCCGGTTTGTTGGAAAACATTGTTTTGAGTGTTTGAAGAGGAATATTTGCTCCACCGGCAGCTAATGACGATGTAAATGCCACATGCCTGATATTTATTTCTGTAAGTTTTGGAACACCATTCCGGTCTTCTTTAAAATCTAAAGTAAAAATTCCATTAAGGGTGGTATTCAGTTTTTTGCTAATGATGTCCATTGTTTGTGTGGAAGTATTAACAAGTTCCGGTTCATTTAAAAGCCGCCCAAATGAAGTATTGCCTGTAATGCCAGATGGAGCTATTTTAGACATGATATAGTTTACGCGCTCTGCACATGCTGATGCAATTAATTTATTATTAAAATATAAAAGCTTGCAAGCTAAATTTCGGCCAGGTAAATATTCAGTAGCAATAAATTCTTTAACGCCGCTATTTAGAAATATCCACTGTTTTAGGATGTTCTCATCTGTTATTTTTAAAGAACCGTAACCGCTGGATCCCTGGGTGCCTCTTACCCAAAATACTTGGCCAAGTTCTTCCTTAAAAATATCATAAGCGTTATTACCACCGGGATTAACCTTAAGAAATTTTGGTATTAATCCTGTTTTATCAAGTATTTTATGAAGAAGGTACTTGTTACTTATTTGTTTAGCGAGTTCATAGTCCGGGAGATTAAGCTTGATTTTTTGAGAAAGCCTGCAATGATTTTTTGCCCATTCCAACACTTCAATTTCAGGCAGAATAATTGCTGCTTCTATATTTTCTTTTTTGATTATATTGTTGATATGTAGCCAATATTGTTCGGAATCTGTATCTGCCCTTGGTATTACATACGACTTACTGAAAAGCTCCTTCTCATATAAACCATATGCCAATGGATTAGAATCAGTACCAATGAAATCGAAATCATTTTTGTACTGATCTCCAAACCATTTAATGGCCCTGACAAAAGATCGCGGAGTGGGTCCTCCAACTCCTGTAACCAAGATTTTCTTCATAAAAAATTATCACTAAATTTTCCGCAATTGGTAGTAAACATGATTAGCAGGTAAACACTTTATCGTGAGATAATGTTTTAGCCAGGTTTAAGATAGGTATATTTATATGGAAAACTTAGTCTTCAAATATAGGTTCTAAATATTAAAGTGATCCTATTTATATTTTAATATATTAAAATAAATTATGCTGATTAATTTTCTACAAATTGTAAAAGTATTTTTTTAAGCCCTTTTCTTACAGGCATTTGCCACAAATCATTGTTCCAGTTATGATTTCCTTCAATAAGTAACGGCCCAGCGTTTGTGATTGCCACATCCCAGCCAATTGACCTGTTTTGAGGAGTAAGTAAAGCTGCCTTAGTTGTTGTTTCAATGCATTCTTTCCAAAATGGAACTTTAAAACCAATTATATCAATACCTGTTAACGGATGTTTATAAACGTCTTCCTTTGTAACATCTGTATATATACCCGGATCAGTTACAATCCCGGTTTCCGGGTCTACAGGTACTGCAAAATTTCCGGCACTGATGTTATCTATATTTAAATGTACACTTAATCTGAGGCTTGTTCCTATAATAATGATTTTATTGTTGTGATATTGAGTAATAATACGGGCAGTATTTAACCCCCTCGGAGCTATTTTCATTAATTCATCGTGTTGTACAACAAACGATTCAATAAGATCAAAATTGTTTTTTTTCATTAACGCAAAAAGATCATCAACGTTCATGTTTTTTGTATCTACTACCGCTACTTCTTTTCCTGCCTGTCCTTTTGAATTTTTGAGAACAATTTTACCTTGTTCACTTTTCAGAAAATCTGCTGCTAAGTTTTTGTTGCTTTCCAGCATTTCGATCGTAGCCCATTTTCTCCCCGCAAAATCTTTGAAATATTCTAAAAACTTTACTTTATTCTCCAGTATATCTCTGCTTTCTTTAGGATTCATGTCAAGTTGATATTTGTACATAAAACCAGCTCCCGCATACTCGGATCTTTCTTGTTTGGTTTTATCAAAAAATCTAAGCTTAAAATAGTCCATTAAAGAAATATTATACTTTAATGAAGAAAACAGCACGTCCTTATATAGAGAAAATGAGGAGATTTTTTTCTTTTCCTTTACAAAGTTGAAATTTTTATAAAACTGCTTTTTCGGAGTTTTTAAAAAATAATAACCCAGATAAATAATTCGATTTATCATATTTTATATAAAGGGTTTTAATAAAGGTCGTAAAACTATTTTTTGGTATAGTAAAATTACCAGGTATTTATTGTAACAAAAGTATACAAATTATTCTCATTTATTTTGATTATCACATTGATATAAGAGAAATAAAGTGTTTACTATTAAACTGTTCTATTTGTATAAAACCGCACTAATATTGTTTTGTGACTTATAAACCAATAAAATTTTTGAAATACATTTAAATAATGATCAAACAAGCGTCCATTTTACTTTAAAGGCTTTGAATCCTAAACGGCGCTTAAATAATTTTAATCCTTCGCCGGCCCCAAAAAAAGTATCATACATGATATATAACTTCTCCTCTTTGGATTTTCTTTGGGTAAATTCATATTCGATAGCGTCTATAAGCATTTTATACATAACCCCGTTGTTCATATGGTCAGCATGTGCCAGAAGCCTGTTCATTAATCTTAATTCTCCGTTTTTTTTAATCCAGCAATAACTTACCAACTGCTCTTCTTTAAAAACACCCCAGTAATAATGAAATTCATTTATAGGATAGTCAAGTTTTACCCGGTAGTTATCAGCCATTTTTTTCCCCTGTCTTGTTTCAGCAGAAAGGTTGATATCTAAAATTTGTTCCTGTAGTAAATTAGGGTCAATTTTTTTTGTGGTGTATCCCATTTTTGCACAACGACGCGCATAATAAGCTGCTGAATTTTTTCCGCTGACTGATTGGAGATAATCCGAAAAATCAAGGTAGTTTGAGCAATCAATTATAGCAAGCCCGATAGTTTTGTTTTTAAATATTAAATACCTCGGGTGCCTGCCGGTAAAATATTTATACATTTTAATACCCTCTGCAAAACCAGATGATAAATTGATTCTTAGTTTTGGAAGAGCCCTGATTTCATTAATTGTAACTAACAGTTTTTTATACGTATCAGTTTTAAATACCTTGTTAAGCTTAGAAATTAATCCTGTCATATAACCTTACTTAATATTTTAAATATTTATTGATGAAATGTTATAGGCTTTTAGTATCATTTAAACTTCCTGTAAACGGTCGCATAGGAACATTACTTTCTGCATCAATCCCTTCTCTTTTAAGCACTTTTAATATGGTGAGATATAAAATTCTGATATCTACGCTTAAAGAATAATGTTCAACATACCAAACATCCAGTTCAAATTTTTTTTCCCACGAAATTGAATTTCTTCCATTTACCTGCGCCCAACCTGTAATGCCGGGCCTCACATGGTGTCTTTTTTTCTGTTCTGAATTATATAATGGAAGATAGGATACTAATAAAGGCCGCGGCCCAACTATACTCATATCACCTTTAATAACATTAATTAGTTGGGGTATTTCATCTAAAGACGCATTTCGTACAAAACGCCCTAATGCAGTAATTCTTTCACCATCAGGCAGGAGTTGCCCCTGAGCATCTTTCCTGTCATTCATAGTCTTGAATTTTATAACCTGGAATATTTTTTCATTTTTTCCGGGCCTCTTTTGAAAGAAAAATGCTTTTCCCCTATTTGAAAAGTATAATAAAACTGCTACAATAAAAAAAACAGGTAATGCAATAATAAATATTATTGTTGCCAGAACAACATCCAGAAATCTTTTAAAAAACAATCTGTACATAAATATATTTCAATGAATTTTATAATAACGTTTGATTGTGTAAAAAACTATATAAATAAAAATTGGAAGAAGTATACGAGATTTGTTTGCAATTTTTTGAGTTGCAAAAAAACAATAAAATTTGATACTTACAGGCAAATCTTCTATATCAATCTTTTGTATTATTATTTTTTAATATATATATGATAAACAAAATTATCGATTAATGTTTATTTTGTATCTTTTATAAACTAATGTCAAATAAAATAATCAGTATTACGTACATAAATATTCAAGCATATATTTGCAGAAAATTTACTCAAACATATTGATTATGTGTTATTTCCGTTTTCATAATAAAAAAGTTTCGATTACGGGTATTGTATAAATGTTATATATGAAAAAACTGCTTTTTTTTGCTATGCTGACGTTAATCTTCAGCGCCTGCCAAACCGGAAAACAACTAGCCTTTTTTCAGGATTTAAATTCAGAAGCTGGCAAAAAACAAGATGTTAGAATTGCGGCTTACGATCCGCTGCGTTTGCAGGCTGACGACCAGGTACAGGTGGTTGTGAGCAGCATTAGCCCTGAAGCGGCAACAATGTTTAATCTGATGGGCACTTCCGTAATGAATGGAGCCGGAAGCGCTCCACAGATGATGCAAAGCGTTTATACTGTTTCGCCATCGGGAAATATAACGATACCTGGAATTGGCGATATTAAAGTAGCCGGGCTTACAACAGACGAGGCAAAAATTGCTGTCAAAAATGTTGTTGTTGAATATTTAAAAGATGCTGTTATCAGCGTTACACTTGTAAATTTCAGGATAACGGTAATGGGTGAAGTAGCAAGGCCTGCAACTTACCCGGTTGCCGGAGAAAAGATTAATGTGTTACAAGCTTTGGGAATGGCAGGTGATTTAACAATTTATGCTAAAAGAGGCTCTATCAAAGTGTATCGCAAAGCAGAAGATAAGATAGAAGTGGGCACTTTGGATATCAATCATAGTAGCGTTATGCGTTCTCCATTTTATAACCTCAGGCAAAACGACGTTATAGTAGTTGAACCGTTTAAGAGAAAAGGTTTGCAGGCAGAAAACCTTAGTTTATTTATTCCTGCCGCAACAAGCATTCTTTCTTTAATTATAGTTGCGCTTACCCGTATTCGTTAAAATTAATACCTAAATTTTTTTTTGTGTATACAAATACAGCTTCCTCTCAATCCCAAATTAATACTGTAGATACCTCTGCGGATATTAAATTGTTTTTCCAGAAAATTCTTCAAAGCTGGAAATGGATAATGATGTTTATGGCAGGAATGATAATCCTGGCTTATTTATATGGCAGGTATGCAGAACCTGTTTATAACTCCCAGGCTTCTGTAATGATTAAAGATGAAAAAAAAGGCGGCGCCGGCCTTTTAGATAACCCTTTGCTTAAGGAGTTAGACATGGGTGGCGGTGGAAAATTAGTTGAGAATGAAATAGAAGTATTACAGAGCTATGACCTGATGGAATCAGTTGTTCGTAAAGAACAACTGTTTTTAAATATACGCAGAAAAGGAAAGTTTGTAAAACGTTCTGTTTTTGATAAAGAAGTTCCTTTTATTATTAATGTTATAAACCCGGATACATTAGGCATGCCGTTTCAATGGATTGTTACGCACAATGATGATAATACATTGACGATAAACTATGGTACAACAAAAAATTTAAACGTAACTTCCGGAAAAGAATATTCAATAAACGGGCTTAAATTTATTTTGTCAAATAATTATGCCTTTCATTATGCTGTACAAGACAGCAGCAATAAAAACAATGAATACATTCTTAGCTTTATTTCCATAAAATTAGCAGTTGATAAATATACAAATGCATTAAACGTAACGGCTGCCAGCAAAAATGCAACGATAATTAATCTTGAACTTAGAGATCATAATGAGATTAAAGCTGTACGTGCATTAAATTCGCTTATATCTATCTATAATCGCCAGGCGCTGGAAGATAAGAATAAGGTTACTTCAAATACACTTAATTTTTTAAATGGCCGGTTAGCAATTATGGAGGGAGAGCTTCGTACCGTAGAAGGACAGGTTCAGCAATTAAAAAGCAATAACAGGATTACTGATATATCCGCAGAAGCGCAACAATATGCAGATCAGGCTAAGGAAGTTGATTATCAAAAAGCTCAACAGCAAACCCAATTAAATATATTAGAGTCCGTTGAAAATAATTTAAAATCCAGCCAGGAGGATGCTGAATTGGTGCCTTCCGGGGCAGGGGTAGCAGATGCCGGATTAAATTTGCTTATGCAGGATTATAACAATCTTGTATTACAATACCGGCGGCAATCAGAAAAATTGGGGGGTAAACATCCGATGACCGTAGATTTAAGAAACCAGATAGCAAATACACGGCAAAGTTTGTTGGGAAATATTAGCAACCTGAAACAGAATTACAAGATAAATCTGAATGATTTGTCAGGAAAAGATGCTGAACTTACTTCAAGAATAAGAAGTATACCCAAAATTGAAAAGAACCTTGTGCAGATTAAGCGTGATCAGTCAGTTAAGGAGCAAATTTATTTTCTCTTACTGCAGAAAAAAGAAGAATCTTCGATAACACTTGCTTCCACTACCCCTGATTCAAGAAACGTTGAACGCCCCAGGAGTGCGGGAATTGTAAGCCCGCAGAAGGGGCTTATTTTTATAATTGCATTACTGTTTGGTGCATTAATTCCAATAGGTATTATTTATATACGCGGCATTTTAAATAATAAAATTGAAAGCAAAGATGAAATAGAAAGAAAATGTAAAGCCCCTGTAATTGGCGAGATATCTTACGTTAGAAAAAACAATTCACCTATTGTTATTCAAAAAGCGAGCCGTTCGGTAGTGGCTGAACAGTTCAGGGCTATTCGTACAAACATTAGCTTTACAAAAACTGTTAATGAAACTAAAACTATTTTAGTAACCTCCCATCGCCCATCAGAAGGTAAATCCTTTACAAGTTTGAATCTTGCAGCAACATATGCATTGCTGAATAAAAAAGTAGTGGTGCTTGAATTTGATTTGCGCAAACCCAGGTTGAGTTCTGCATTGGGTATTTCTTCACAATCCGGCATAAGCAACTACCTCTCAACGCTAAATATGAATGTAGATGCTATTTTAAAAGAAGTGCCGGATTTTGAAAAAAGATTCTGGCTTTTACCAGCCGGTCCAATACCTCCTAATCCTGCTGAATTGATATTAGGCGAAAGAATAAAAAACCTGATGGAAGAACTAAATGAAAAGTTTGATTATATTATTTTAGATACTCCTCCATATAGTTTGGTTACAGACTCTTCATTACTTGCACGCTACGCAGATATAAGTGTTGTTGTACTCAGGCAGGGCTTTACATTTGACTGGGTATTGTCGGAAATAAATAAAAAAATAGATGATAATCCTTCTCAACCGCTGTATACAATAATTAACAGGGTTGGAGAAAAATCATATTATGGCAATTATAAAAAATATGGTTATGGATATTCTGAGTATTTTGATGTGCCGGTGAGGAAGAAAAAGTGGTGGCAATTTTGGGGTAAATAGCGTTGATGGTTTAACAAATTGAACTGATGATCGCATTTGTTATCATAATTTTATTAATATTTCTCTTTCCGGTATTAAATTTAGGCGGTGTGCCTATAAGGTTGGAAGACCTGTTTTTTCTGGGAATAATTTTTAGTGCGCCTAAAGGTTCATTAGCTGAAGTATTTAGCGTACCCAGGAAAAATGTTTTTATCAGGTTAATGTTTTTTTTTCTCGTATCAAACCTGGTAAGTTTATCGTGGGCAATATTAAGAGGTTATACGCCTTCTTCCGCCGATCTGAATTCCCTGTTTTCCGTTTTTAGAAATATTATCATAATTGTTGCAGGACTGATTTTTGGCAAAACGCTGAAAGTTCCTTTCAGCAAATTGCTGATCGTTTTATCTATAGGTCCTTTAGTTTCGAGTGTAGTTTCATTAATACAATATTTTAATCTTTTTGGTTTAGGAACATATGCTTACCTCATGTTTGGAAAACCTGAAGATATACTAGGTGGCATAACGCGTGTTGTCGGAATTTTCGGGAACCCTAATTATGCGGCTTTCTTTCAAATAGTTGGGTTTGCATCATTGATTTGTGTAACTGAACTTAAAAACCCGGTTGCTAAGTTAATATTATGGGTAGGTATTTGTTTAAGCGTTATCTCTGTGCTGTTAACATTTTCGCGCACTGGTTTAATAGGAATAGTACTGACTTTTGTTGTTTTTTTAGTGTTAAGGAAGAAAATCCGCGTTTTAGTGTTTTCAGTAATTATGGTGATGGTAGTAGTGATCCCGAATATTCCTGCTATAATATCCAATACACGTTATTCTGCTATTTCAGAAGAAGACAAAACATTAGATGTAACAATGGGAGGGCGCTCAGACTTGATTTGGGGCAAAAAATTGGAGAAATTTTACTCAAGCCCAATATTTGGAACAGGACCTGCAAAAGACGATAAGAGCAACACAGGGTTTAATACCACTTTATATGATAGTAGTTTTTTCTTTTTATTAGTTACAACAGGGGCTGTTGGCTTTTTAATTATGGGTGTATTTCTTTTTTTTGAAATTAAATACTTCTATAGTGTTCGAAACGCTTTTTCTAATCAGGTATCTATATATTTCCTTTTAGTAAACATACCGGTTTTGATTTTTTTTGTTACGTCAGATTTAGTAGCTAACCCTGTGTTTTCTTCCTTCTTTTATTTTTCCATTGGCACATTTGTTAGTTATGCTGAAAGGTTAAATAGTGCTTCTAATATAGAAAACCGGGTTTCATAATTGTTTGTATATAACTATGTAAGATGAGTTTAGCAGTTAAAGCAAAGGCAGGAGTAAAATGGACAACAATATCGGCTATTGTTGGTGCACTTTCACAATTATTGTTAACCGTAATATTAGCCCGTTTTTTAGGAAAGAAAGATTTTGGGCTGATGGCGATAGCGATTTTTGTAATCAACTTTTCGCAACTGTTTATAGATCTTGGTATATCCAATGCTATAATCTACAACCAGAATGTTGATAAAAAACAGCTTAGTACTTTATATTGGATGAATATTATTCTGGGTGTATTTCTTTTCTGCATTATTCTTATTATTTCGCCCTATGTTGCCGTTTTTTACAAGGAACCGGAATTAAAAAATATTATTAACCTGATAGGAATTACTTTTTTAATACAACCTTTTGGTATGCAGTTCTCCACATTGTTGCGAAAGGAATTACATTTTAAAGAAGTTGCAATAAGGAACATTATATCAAAAGTAGCAGGGTTGTTATTGGGATTTGCTTTTGGCTATTACGGATTTGGTGTATATGCGCTTGTATATTCAACAATACTTACCTCATTATTCGATACTATCATGTTTGTAATAATGGGAAGAAAAATTCATAGCCCTTCTTTTTATTTCAACTTCAAATAAATTAAACCTTTCTTTTCTTTCTGTCTTTATCAAATGGGTGAAAAGTTTATTGATTATTTTAATAGTGATATTGACAGCATAATAGTTGGTAAATTACTTGGTATAGAAGCTTTAGGTATTTATAATATTGCAAAGAGTTTTGTGCTCAAACCATTCCAGGTAGTAAACCCAATTCTTACCAGGGTAGCATTTCCGGTTATGGCAAAGGTTCAGGATGATATATCCAAACTTAAATTTATCTACCTTAAAATGCAGAATGTACTTGCCTTTATAAATTTTCCCGTATTCCTGTTTATGTTCTTTTTTGCAGAATCTGTAATATTGCTTGTGTTCGGGCAAAAATGGATTGAAGCCGCAATGCCTTTAAGAATATTGTCTGTGTATTCTATGATAAGGTCTACTATGAATCCTATTGGCTCTCTTCAATTAGCCAGGGGAAAAGCTGACCAGGGATTTTTCTGGAACCTGGCACAAACCTTTATTTTAAGTATACCTGTTTATTTTGGTAGTAAAGGTGGTTTGTTAGGTGTTTGCTACACTTTATTGATAGTGCAGGTGTGTTTATTTTTGATTAGCTGGAGGGTAATGGTAAACTATGTGTGTGGCGCTTCTTTTTCCGAATTTCTCTCATCGTTCCGCATGCCATTGTTTTTAAGTATAATACCGGCAGTTATACTATTTCCTGTTTCTCATTATTTTATTACTTCCGGGTCGTTTAATTTGTCTCTCTTAAATCTCAGTATATACTTAATTATACTGCTGATCGTTCATTTGCTAATGAATAGAAATTTTTTGAAGGAAAGCACCAGGTTGTTTTTGAGTAAATAAAACATTAATGAATAGCAATAAAGTTTTGCTGTGTTTTACAGCTTCCTACCCGTATGGCAATAGAGAAACCTATTTTGCCAATGAATTAAATTATTTAGCCAAAGCCTTTAAAATAGTTTACATATGGCCAACCTATAATCCTACTGGTTCAGAAACAATGCGTAGCATTCCTTCAAATGTTAAGGTATTAAAACCTGTAGTTCCCAATGGTTTTACCAGGGTTGTGCAAGGTATTTTTAATACATCTCCAATTACCTTGTTTTTTCTGGATTTTTTTTGTAAAAGAGCGTATAAAAATGGTTATACTATTAAAAAATGGTTTAATGCATTATTGGTGTTTCGCATTAAATATCAAAAGTTAAAAACATTTTTGAATAGTCATGGAGATAACCTGGTATTATATTCCTATTGGGGCGGCGCCACAATATATACCTCAAAGCTTTGTAAAGCATATCCAAAGGTTATGCGTATGCATGGCGGTGATTTCTATCTGAATAGAAATTATGGATATTTACCATTGGTTCAGAAAATATACGATAATACAGATTTATTACTTCCTATTTCAAACGATATTTCCAATATTCTGCAAACTCATTATAATATATCTCCAAAAAAGATATTTGTAAATTATTTGGGCGTAGACAATGAGCTTCATAATCAATCTGCTAGAAATGATGATGTTATCAGGATTGTTTCATGCAGTAACCTGGTAGAGCTTAAGCGTGTTTTCCTGATTGCCCAATTGATTGTTAATTGGAAGCATGATATTCCGATAGAATGGCATCATTTTGGTGATGGTGCGGAGGCACCAGCAATTAATGATATTATAAAAAACTATTCCGGGGCTAATAAAATTTTTCTTCATGGGTGGGCGGTGCCTGAAGAATTGTATAAATTTTATTCAACCGTGTATATTCATTGGTTTTTGAATGTGAGTAAATATGAGGGGGTTCCGGTAAGTATAATGGAGGCTTTTTCGTTTGGAATTCCCTGTATTGCTACAAATGTGGGAGCAACCTCTGAAATAGTAAACGCGGATAATGGCTATTTGATTGACATTCAGTTTGAATTTTCTGAACTTGAAAAATTAGTTCTTTCAATTAATGAAGAAAATTATGAATCAAAAAGAACAAATGCATATTCAACCTGGAAAAACAAATTTGATGCAAATAAAAATTATAATGAGTTAATTGATAAGTTACATATGCTTTAAATCATATTCTTTATGAAGAAACCCCTGATTATTATTACCCTGTCTCTAATATTTCTTCAAGCCTCAGCTCAAAATGATTGGAAATACCTTTTTAATCACAGGTATATGAGCTTATGTTATTACTCGCAGATTTATCGTGAGGATTATGTAAATAAAAGTAAGCTGGGCGATTCATATCAATTTGTAGAGTTAAGTGCGGTTATTGATGCGCTTTCAACCATGTATATTTCCACTGGCACTTCTGAATATCTGAATGATGAAATTGTTATTATCAACAATGTAATTGGTACTGCTGCTGTGTCTAAGCTTATTCCCGGTAATATATATACTAAAAAAGACGATTATTTGGGATGGATTTCCAAAACAGTTGATGCAAATTATAATGACGAAGCAAGTTTGTATGAGGGTTATTTCTTCAGGTATGTATTGCAGACTTTATTTGATTTAAAGAAGACTGGTTGGATAAACAAATCAACTGAAAATTATAATTGGTATCAAAATACACTTCAATTTATTGAAAAAAACGTATGGGAGAAATGGATTGATAGAAGCATGCGGGTATATTTTGTACCATATATGAGATTTATGGGAGCAAGAACGCATACAGCATCGCATTGGGCGTATATTGCTATTATGTTAGAAAAGTTAACTTCTGACGCTGAAATAAAAAAACAGGCAAATGAAGTTTATACAATGTTTGATACATTGCTCAAAAGAAATCTAAAGCCCAATTCCGCACATCCTGACGCTTATGTTTGGAATTCAACCTGGGATGATGTTAGTGGTACCGATGGTATCGCTTCCAGCGAAGATGCTATTCAGGATGTGTCGCACGGTAATCATGTGCTTAGCTATATTGCAGCAACTAAAAGAATTGGAAATACCAATTGGTCTGATGCCGAGATATTAAGCTTTTGCAATACAATTATTAAAGTTATTTACAATAAGGAAACAAATGCTTTTGCAGGAAATGTAGACGGTACTATAATACCGGCTACACCTGAAAAGGGTACATATCAATGCGATGGCTGGCTTAAGCTAAGTGAATTTAATGAGGATGTGAGAAGTATTTATACAACTTTTGCAATTCTGAAACCCAATTATATACGCTCATATGATATGGAGCTTCAATACTATGCTAACCTTTTGTATTATGAGCGTAAATAATGTCTGAATACCTTTTCATATTATACCAATTATACCCTTTTTAATAAAAATCTCCTTCAAATTGGTAAGGCAGATATTACCAATGTTTTCATTAAGCCTGTTTAATAATTAATTGTGTCAATATCATAATCATAATTATTTATGCTTAATTAAGAATACTAATATAATTTGCATAAATTTTTTGATAATTGTAGGCTACAATCGCAATATTGTAAGGTTATAGCGTTACATAAATGATTATTAATATTTAAAAAGATGAATGTTCTTCATGTTGTAAATTATTTTACAGGACCACGTGTATTTAAAAATCTTGCAACGGCACTTGATAAATTAGGGATACAACAAACTATATATACAGCTTTTCGGGGTGCCCATTTAGCCGGAGAAAATAAACCTGAATTAAAAAGAACTGATTCTGCTATTATATACAGACCAATTCTGAGTTTTTATACCAGGCTGAACTATCTATATAAGTCTAAAAAAATTACCCAAGACTTACAGCAACACATACAGATTAATGACTACGATTTAATACATGCACATACCTGGTATAGTGATGGACATGCTGTTTACAATATTTCAAAAAAATATGGGAAAAAGTATATTGTTACAGTAAGAAATACTGATTTGAATATTTTCTTTAAATATTTTGTACACCTTCGTAAAAAGGCTAAAGATGTATTATTGGGTGCTGAAAAAATAATATTTATTTCACAGGCATATAAATCAAGATTACTATCGCATCCTTATTTCTCAGATATTGCTGAAATATTAAAAAAGAAAAGTGTTGTAATTCCTAATGGGATAAATGAATTCTGGCTTAAAAACGTTTACCAGCGGCATCCTGTTTTGAACGAGCCGGCACGTTTACTGTTTGTAGGAAAATATGATAAAGGAAAAAACCTGTTACCATTAATAAACATAATAGCTGATCTTAACAGGGGCGGTATAAAATGTGTTTTGCATACTGCCGGTGGAGGGCAGGGCAGGCACTACAATAAAATAATGCAGCTAATTAATAATAGCCCGGGCATTGTAGTAAATCATGGGCAAATATCAGACAAGGTGAAGCTTATGGAATTATACCGGGCCAGTGATATTTTTATCATGCCTTCAAATAGCGAAACATTTGGGCTTGTGTATGTGGAGGCTTTATCTCAGGGCATTCCGGTAATATTCACAAAAAATGAAGGAATTGACGGGTATTTTGAAAAAAATATTGGAGAAGCAGTTAACAACAAGGATAGGGAAGAAGTGAAAAATGCAATAGCAAAAATTATAACGAATTACAGCTACTATAATTTTCAGCCAGATAAGATAGTCATATCTTTTGATTGGGCTATTGTAGCTAAAGAGTACGAGTCTATCTACAAAGAAATATTGTATACTTAAAGATATTTTGAAAACGGTTTATGAAAATAATTATCAGTCACGATGTTGATCATTACTCCTGGAGCGATCACCTTCTTAAAGATTTATTTATTCCGAAGTTTATAGTAAGAAATAATATCCATTTTTTAAAAGGTAAGATTTCTGCAGCTGAATATTTTGGAAGATATGCCACAATGCTTAACAACAGGCAACACCGGTTAACAGAGTTAACGAAATTTAATAACCGGCATAACATACCCGCTACCTTTTTTATTGGTATGCGAAACGCTTTAAACCTTTCTTATAATTATAAAAATGCCGGAAGGATTGTAGAGATAATAAAACAGGGTAGCCCTGATGCGGAAATAGGAGTACATGGAATTGCCTATAATAACATGGAGCAAATGAAGGAAGAGTATGAGAGAATGAAAAAACTTATTGGTAGCAGCCTGAATGGTATAAGAATGCATTATTTAAGAAATGATGCAGGTACACTCGGGTTTTTAAATGAGATAGGCTATAGGTATGATTCAACAACATATGATCTTAAAAATCCTTATAAAGTTGGAAACCTGGTTGAATTTCCTGCTTCTATAATGGATGTTTCTGTAATAGGAACAAGAAGCTTTGACCAGATTAAAGATCTTACCCTGCAACACCTGGAAACTGCTAAAGAAAATAAGCTTGATTTTTTTACAGTAATTTTTCATGATGTATATTTTGATGATGTTTTTAAGAATTCGAAAAACTGGTATATATGGCTGATAGAGTATTTAAAAAGCCAGAATTTTGAATTCACAAATTTTGAAAATGCTATTGCTTCCTGTTCCTGAATATATTTGAAGTATAGCTATAGCCCCTTAAAATCTTAAAAGTGTCGAATAATATTTCAAAAGCTAATACAATCTGGCTTATATCTAAATATGCCAGTGCTCCACTTTTCGGAACTCCAACACGGCAATTTTTTTTCGCAAAGTATATGGCAAAGAAAGGGAGGAATGTAACGCTGGTCAGCTCAAGGGCGAGCCATCCCTCTTATAATGATAAGTTACCTGATATGGGGCTTAGTAATTATTATGCATACAATTGTGAAAATATAAAAGGCGTAATGGTAAACGGAGCGCAGATTGAATACGGATTTAATGTGAAACGTATATGGAGCTGGCTTGTATTTGAGCTCCGATTGTTATTCTGGGGCTATTTTCAGGCAAAAGAAAAACCTGATGCTGTTATTGTGTCTTCTCTTTCTATTTTAACCTTTTTATCGGGAATAATTCTTAAAAGAAAGTATAAGTGCAGCCTTATTGTTGAGGTTAGAGATATTTGGCCTTTAACAATAATAGAATCAAAAAAATGGAAAAGTACCAACCTTTTTATCAAATTTCTTTCATTTGTTGAAAAGGCCGGGTACAGAAATGCAGATGCAATTGTTGGGTCTATGCCCAATTTACGTGAGCATGTTAAGAATGTGCTCCCCGAAAGTGCAGATAAAGTATTTTATGTTCCTATGGGGTACGATCAGGAATTTATTTATGAATCCCAGTCAGATGCTGCGCATGCTGAATTTTTTG
>JADLCD010000120.1 GCA_020847395.1 Chitinophagaceae bacterium | reverse complement strand
ATCTCCTAAAGCCAGTTCTGCACCCCAAATAGCAGCGCTTAATGTAGCCGCCACATACACATGTTTCAATTTTCTGTCAATATAGTTTGATGTAAAATCCGCTTTTATTAAATCACCTATTTCCAGGTTAGCTTTTGTGCCATGAAAAAATGTTTGAGCAAAAGGGTTGTGAGTGGTATTATTTGGCATAGCTTCTTTTTTTGTGTTGCTCATTTTTGATATTGTATGGTGAATGATGTTTGTTTATTAATAATGTGTATTATAAAATTACAAACTAATAGCGATGCAAAACAAGTAATGCTCAGGCGGTAGGTCTGCTATCGAACAACACTAAGGCTACACACCTGCGCCGGCTGGTAGTAGCAATAAGATGAGGATTTACCCGTCGCCCCCGCAGTAGCAACGAATAAATCTTTCCATTCAGTCATTACTTAAGATTGGTTATATGCCAAAGCAAATTCTTTTGCAAAATCTTCAGTTTTCATTTTACCCATTTTATCAGGTTTGTGCAGTTCATAATCCTCGCCCATTGCGCCGCTGTGGATGCTTGCATTTAAGTTAACAAGGTCTGTGGCAATGCTTTCAGGTATTCCATTTTGTACCATTCCGTTTTTCACTTGTTCATCAGTGAATAAATGCCATTGTAAGCCGGGCTTGTTAATTGCTTCCCCTATAATTTTTAGCTGTTTCGTTTGCAGTCTTTTCATCGCTTGCCACATATCTCACATAGTTTTCAGCAGGCAAGCTTTTTATTAATTCTTCTGCGGCGGCTTCTGCAATATCGTTTGGATGCACCCAAACTATCTTATCATCACCACCGTAGTTTGTGCCAATAAAACCCGCATTCTTTATCATGCCTGTAAAGTTGTACAGGTTGTAAAAAATAGAGCCGGCACGAAGATGTGTAATAGCTACACCCGATAATTCATTTAAAATCTTCTCCGCATTATGCGAACCTAAGATAATGCCCGTACCCTTTTCATGGTGTGCTCCCCAACTGCTAAGATGTACAACTCTCTTTAAGCCGGATTGCTGAATAGCTTGAGCATAGCTGTTGGCAACTCTGCGGTAGTAAACTATTTGGTTTAGTTCTCCGAAATTGGGTGGTATCATACAATAAACTGCATCTGCACCGCTAAACGTTTTAATCAGGAAATCTATGTCTTCAACAGAACCGATAGCGGCTACAGCTCCTAATGCCTCAATATCTTTTTGTCTGTCTGACTTACTGCTAATAACTGTGATGCTATGTCCTTGCTTTATTAATTGTTCAGTCAAGGGTTTACTGATGTGCCCCAAAGAGCCTGTTATAATGATTTTCATGTTTCTGCTTTTTTATTTTAGCCGATAGTAGTACAACTGCCGATTGTTATTCCGTTCACCAGCCTTGCGGCACCTTTTGTTATGTGCATGCTCTTCCCGGCTGTTGTAATTATTATTTTTGTTTAACAAGTTTAACCTTGGAATAAACCTCAAATTCGGCAATTTTATTTAGTTCATACTTTTCCCCTTCGTCATTAACTACCATTCGGTAGGCAGGGGGTGAGGGTAAACTAAATATGAAGCGAAAATTTGGGATGCACCCGATTTCTTTGTTGCTCGTTTTTTAATTCTAAAATATTTTAAATCCAATCATTTCTTTCAAAAAAATATATCTTCCATTTTTACTTTTAAAATTGATACAATTTTTAATGCAATCACTGCTGACTTGTGATGTATTGGCTTATTGCTTGCTATAGTTTTCTCTAAAAAATTCTATTAGCGGAAACGCATTTGTTTTTCTTGTTAATTCAACCATTTTCATAAAGTCTGGTGTGCCGTCTTTTTTTATAGGAACAACTATGTTCGTTAAATTAATTCTTGCTTTCCCAAATTTCCTGGCATATACATATCTCCACTTTTCACGACTTATTAAATAAGCTATATAGTACAGCGCATCTACGCTGATTTTAATTCCTTTTTTTGGTGTTAGAATTGCAACCTTATAAAAGGCATAAAATGGATATTCCTGAACAAATGTTGAACATGTACTTCCATCAGTTGCAACTGTTATGCAAGGGGGATTATAATATGTTTTAGGGTTTTTCCAGGCTGTAACGCCATTGTAAAATTCACTGGTTGAAACAATTGGAAAATTTCCTTCTTCCAAGTCTTCTATTTCTTCTGTACCTCCTAATATTACATCCAGGTACGTTTCAATATTAATAATACCAAAATCAATACGCTCTAAAGATAATTTCGATGCCGGAGAATACAACAATCCTGTTAAATCAAGCTTTTCGCTGGATAAAGATTTTTTTAAAAGTTTCGCTCCATTTAAAACATAAAACGAAGCCTGTTTGCGAATGTGTTCCTCAAATCCTGTAATAAAATCACTATCGGTATAAATTGCATTATCTAAGAAAGCTTCAGGTGACCATTCAACCGAGGTGTCATTTATTGAAGCAAGTTTACATATTTCAGGTATTTCTTTTTTTGACTCAAACGAATCTAATATTAATGGAAGCATTGAACTACTTTGCTTAATTCTATTATTCTTTTTAAGCTTAAATCCATCATTAGGAATTCTACAAACAAAAGCTTTTTTGCTTGCATGAGGAATGCCTTTTTGAATCATTAAAATTGCTGTATTGTATGAAGCGTAGGGATTAAACAGGTCCGCAGGCAGCGTTGCTATCAGGTAAATACTATTTTCTTTAAGAATTCTTTTATGCCAATCTGTTGTTCTGACAAGTAAAGAATATGGCACTATGCTCGCTAAAATTCCACGTTTTTTTAAACTTTTTAACCCTCTGTCAATAAATTCAGTTGCCGGGGTGTCAGTTTTTTTATGAGGAAACGGGGGATTCATTAATACAAAATCAACCTCTTTTGTTGGAAAATCTTTTTTTGCAAAACAATTTGCTTTAATTACCCGGCTTTTTCCATCGCCCCTGAATATCATGTTTGTAATGCACAAAGCAGCGGTTGATGGTTCTGATTCAATCCCAAATAAATTATTTTTAACCAGGTCTATTGCCTCTTCATATGGCAATCTCTTTTGCCTTATCATTTTATTCAATGCACCAATTAAAAAACCTCCGGTGCCACATGCAGGGTCAAAAACAGTGTCGTTAGGTGTAATGTTCAATATTTCACATATAAATTCAATTATGTGCCTTGGTGTAAAGTATTGACCAATGGTATTCCCGCCAGTATATCTAAAGAATGTTTCATAAAGTTGCCCTAAATAATCATGTTCATGTAAGAAGGAACGAATGTTAAGTTTCTTTAGAATATCTATTATCTCCCAGGCTTTTTCTGCCAGCGTATCATTTTCAACATCAACTCTCAGGCTTTCTGCCAGCGGTCTTTTGTTTGCTTTGTTTAATGCAAGTTGAGCATTTGCATTTACTTGCTGTAATACAACATCTGCATTTGTTGACACTTCACCTTGCCATAAAGCAAGCATAAAAGTTGCAGCATATACCGGGCGATACTCATCTTTTATTTTACATTCTCTTAGTATTTCATTCAGCTTGTTAGCCTGTTCCTGAAGGATTTGTTCAGATGGCTTTTCTGGTTCAATTTCAGTTCTCTTTTTGTCCGCTAAAATTCTTTGAGTTTGTTCTGGCGAAGGAATCCAGTCAATGGCACTTCCATTAATTGTAAGATTTTTCCAGGTTGAGCCAACTTTCCTTTTTACAATTACTGAACATATTTCTTTATCTGCCCCGGCAATTCCTGCAACAAGAACCTCATGTCCTTTTTCTATACAAGCATCTCCATAATGAACTGCTTCATCAATTGCTTCTTCTGCTTGTTTTAGTGAGGCTTTTGTTTCAATCAGAAGTATGGGTTTTAATCCTTCAAAGTTATTTACAAGCAAAAAATCAGGTATTCCATCACCTTTACCTTTTTTTGATTTCCCTTTAAAAAGAGTGTCAATTGATGTATGATTTTTGTATTCAGATTCTTCTAATAGCTGCCCTTGACTTGTTACAGACTTAATACTCCAACCTCTAAATGTTAGGAGTTCTCTTGCAACTTGCCTTGCTCTCTGCTCTGAAAGCTTTTTTGCCATAATCAGTTATAAGCAATTTTTTCGCTAAAAAATTCATCTTTCAATTTTTCTAAATTCAAATCAAAAACTTTAGCCAACTTTCGCAAAATTTTTTCATCAAGTTGTTTTTTTTCAGTTTCGATTTTACTTAAAGCACCAGAATTAATATCGGGTTGAGCTCCAGGTTGAGTTAAGGTCATATTACTTTTGTTTCTAAGCTTTCTCATATATTCTCCAAACGTTGCTCTCATAGTCTTGATTTTACAATCATGACAATTCTGACAAATTTAATAGTCTTTTCTGCGTTGCCAAAATTTTTAGCTGAAATATTTCACCTCCTGTTATTGTGTGTTTTGCAACGTGCTAAAATAGCGCGGGGTGGGCCGGCAAGTTATGGATGCTTGTATATGTGTAGCATGTTTCTTTAGGATGACATACAACGGTTGATATATTGGCGATGTGGTGGTATCTGAAAATCGTGAGCCCGGAACTAAAGCCCAAAACCGAAGATAGCAACTAAAAGCTAAATTGAAAAACGTGAAACCCGAACAATAGATGTCATGTTGCTGATGTTGAAGTTACAAAGTTATGCTCCAATAATACCAACCGTGTTGTGCGTTTGTTTTTCTTCTTATTTTCCAATTAGGATGTTATACTCTGTCGGAATTTTAACTCCATGAAAATGATTAGTTAGTCCATAAAATATGACAAGTGTCAAACCAATTCCAAAAGTCAGAATAAATGTTGATTGTCTATCTGGTGTCAAGCCAAAAATATTCTGTTGCATTTTTTTGCTATGAATTGCCGAAATATGCCCAAAGAACGAAATAATTGCCAACGCATAGTAAGGTATAAAAAACAAGTTTGTTGGAAAGTTATTCAGTCCCGCTACGCCAAAGTAAAAGTTTGTGTTAAGATGCAGAAATAACCGTCCTGTAAAAACTGCACCCAAATGAATTACAAAAAATATTGCTAAGTAAAGCCCTGTCCAAATGTGCAATTTTTCAAAAAATGTTTTTGCAGATTTTCTGTTTAATCTAAAAAGTTTCAGCCCTGAATAAATTTGGATTACTACTGCTAAAAGTAATATTGCCTCTATAAAAATATTGCGATAAAAGTGTCGTAATGTTGTCATTACTTCAATGTGTTTGTCAGCACCAAATATGCTGTAACAATGATTAAATAAATGCAGTCCAATAAAAATTGTAATTGTAAGCCCTGAAAAATAATGTATCTTTTTTATGTTCATATTTCTGTATTGGTAAATGTCGTTCTATAAATGACGTACAACGACTTGGTATTGCCTTCTGGCAGGGCAATAGTGCTGTATCATCCGGTAGCCGCGGCTAAATTAATGTTTATTACTGATATTTACAACCAACTGCTTACCTAAGTTCCATCAAGCGGTAACTGAAGATGAGTAACGATATGCCGCTGATGCTTGCAGCGCCCATCTCCGCTTGCAGCAGGCAACTTGTTGGTAACAGTTTATTTGAATAAGCTTTTGAATATCTATTTTAATACAGTCGCTTGTCTTTTACAATGTTGTCGTTACGTTATTTCCGTTCATTATAAAATCAAAATAGGAATTGTTAATCTTGCAAAGCTGGCTATAGTGTAAAACAATTCATTGTCGTTCTTAAAATCTGCCTGTAAGGCTGATTGCTATTGATTTTGCCCTGCCTTTGCCAACCCCTGTTGTGGGAAATTTTATCCCATACCTTTCTAAATGCGAAGTTTCCTCCCCAATTTTTATCAATTCTAAGAACAATTTTCCTGGTATAGGATTTTCACTTAAGTTCATAAATTTATATTATGTTACGCAGTGGCATTTTCCCAATCAGTATAGCAACTTTTTATCTGGTAATGTATGTATTGATACTTAGCAGCCCAAAAGTCATCTCGTATGGATACATAATGTTCTTTTTTTCACCTGTAATCATTCTCGGGATGGTTTACATGGTTTTAAAATATGGCAAATACAACGGCCCAAATTTAGAGAATGATGAATTTGGTTATCAGGACAAGCCAAAGGATGAATTAAATATGCTTTAATTGAATTGATTATGTTGTATCTGCTGTTCTTCTTTTTATCCGCATGAGGTGTGAAAAACAAACATCAGGATCAAAAAATATACGTGTGTGTATTTCACAATTTATTTATTCAGCAACCCCCTTTGCGCGGGGCACGTTTATAAATTATTTTACTATTTAGTTCTACATAGTCGCCCGATACTATTGGATATGCATACTTGGGGGCGTACGATACAGAATGACTTCTTATAATTATTTTGTCGTTAACTTTCAGGCTATGCAATTGCTGAAATTCATTAGAATTTTCCAGCCCAAAACTAAGAATATAATCCTCACCATTAATGCTGACCATCATTCCGAAACCTAATCTTGAGCCTGACGGAAGTGAGAGAGAGGTTACGATAGCCTCCATATTTGTAGAAGCGCTTGTCTGTCTGCTTATTTTAGCAGCCCCGTTAAGCACTTTCTTACCTTCGGGAGATGCTTCCCATCTTTTGAAATTTATTCCGGCAGGGGTAGCCTCCCATTTTGCCCTTTCGGCTTCCCTTTCAGCAGCAGAGAGTGGCTTTGGAGTTGATTGTTTAGAAGTTGCATTTTTGATTTGGCGATTGGCAAATACTATCCCGCTTACCACAACCAGCAGCAAGATCAGCGCATACATAACTTTTTTCATATTTTTTGCAGGTTTAATTAACATATATCTATCTTTTGATAAATCAGATTCGTTTAAGGCATTTCTAAGCCGGGCTTGTACAAAAAAAGTCTTTGAATACTAACTGACTTTATCGAATACGGTTTTCCAGGAACGCCCGCTGCCGAATAAGTTTGATTTTGCATTGGTCTGAACGGAAATAGACTTACCATCATCGCTCAGCTTCCAAATCTCTGTTACATAAACCACTAGTTGTTCCTGAACATCTACATGGTAAGGAGCAGGAACCATCAGGTGTACAATTGAGTTAACAGTCATCGTTTGTCCATCGGCTGACAACTTTACGGTAAACTTCTTTCCTCTTTCCGGGCCGTTATTAATTTCGCTTTCTTTACCGTTGAAGGCCAGTTTTTCCTGGCTTGTAACCGGCGCTGTGCCAGGAAACGAGCTTGATACCTCTATAGTTAGAAAATTTGCCTGCTCCGTTATTTTCATTGTTTTAGCCCGCATACGATCACCCGAGTTATAGCAGCAAACAATATTTCCGCCCATGCTAATTGACTCTTTGGATTTCCATTCACCTGAAAAGTTAGCGCGATGAGTGTCATTTTTTTGTTGAACCAGTACGGCAAAATAAATTGCTCCTGTTAACAGAATAATCAGGCTGTACAAAACGGTTCTTTTATTTTTCATTTGTTTATTTTTTGCTTTTTAAAGGTAATGAAGTGATCATGATTTACCCTGTGGGTTTCGTCAAAATCATAATGGTTTCATATGCTGTCAAAATTGATGCAGCAAATCTACTTTGATATTTTTCGGCTGGAGAGATTTGGATTGTAAATAAAAATGTAACCTTTGTAAATAAATTGTAAATAGTATGCCTGATAGCCGAAATCTTCTCTCCGGGAAACGCAAATACCTGTTCGGATTGATATTAATTTCGTTTATCTCTGTGATCTGCGCGGCATTCATTATAACCGGCAGTAACGATTTTGATATCGCCAGAAGAGAAGTTTTGTTTCGGCGACTCGGACATGAAATACTCCTTCAGTCGGGTGACAGTGTATCACGGGTACTTCCAGTCAAAAAGATCGCCGAAAATGAATACCAGATCAGTTTTGAGCATGCGTTTACTTTTCAACCCGAATCCCTGGTGAGCACTACTCAGCGTTTGTTAGCCAAAGACCCGATCGCAAGTAATTACGTTGTTAACGTAGTTAATTGTGCCAATGCCAGTGTAGCCTATGGATATGCTATATCAAAAAATAAGAAAGAGGATATAATTGCCTGTTTTGGAAGAAAGCAACCCATAGCATGTTATATGATCAACATTAAATTCAAACCGACAGGAATAATTTCAGCAAAGAATGGATATCTTTTGGGCAGCCTGCCATTTTTAGCATTTGTTGGCTTTATTTTTTTGAAATCTGTTAAGCCGCGGAAGACCTTACCTGGGAGTCAGCATACAGGTATGTTCACTTTGGGGTCAATGTCGTTCAACGCGGAGACCCATAAGCTCATGATAAATGGAAACAGTATAGACCTTACCAGGACTGAAGCCCGTGTACTACGCATTTTTGCGTTGTCTCCTAACGAGGCTATAGAGCGAAGCCGGCTGCAAAAAGAAATATGGGAAGATGAAGGTGTTATAGTAGGCCGCAGTCTTGATATGTTCATATCAAAACTTAGAAAAAAACTGGAATTTGATCCGAATGTCAAAATTGTTGTTATACGCGGCAAAGGATACAAGCTCGAAATCAGCGCTTAAGATTAAAATTCAACTTGGCATTTGTAAAACACTATAGTGAGCTGCTAAGAAACGGTTTGCCTTTTACAGTTACGCATAACGGATATGAATTGGCGATAGTATGAAATTTTATGCTCTTCCGACAGGAACTGTTGCCTGAATTTTTGATAAAGTTAAATATCAAGAAATAAAGCCCGGCTTTATTTGTTATAGTTAATTTCTTTCCAATTAACGTTTCTGTCTTTTCCGCCTGGAAAAACTTCAAAATATTATTGCAGATAAGTGTCCAACCCGGAATTGCCTGGAAGTGGTGCTATATCTTTATAACGATGTTGGCCGTTCGCTGTTTTCTCCAAATTTTGTTTGTTATTGTTACCAAGGAATTTCTCCTGTCTCCGGGTTATTTTCTTCACTAAAAAATTTTCCAGTTGGTCCATTTTTGTCAATTAAGGCATATTTTAAAATTCGTTTTCCTGCATCTTCCACACTACCCGGTCCACGGTGCCCATTAAAATCTGTCTTTGTATATCCCGGACAAACAGCATTTACTTTGAAGTTGCTGTTTTTCAGTTCATAAGCCAAAACAACGGTATACATATTCATTGCTGACTTTGAAGAAAGATAAACAGCCCCTTTGTAGTCGTAATATTTGTAAGAAGGATCGCTGTGTAAAGTAAGAGAACCCTGACTTGAACTCACATTTACAATACGAGGTTCATCAGAATTTTTCAATAAATCAATAAATGCCTGTGTAACTCTTACCACACCAAAAACATTTGCATCATAGGTGCTTTTGAACTGGTCTGCAGTTGCATTAAGTGCTTCTTGTGGGTAACCGCCGTAAATGCCCGCATTATTGATAAGTATGTCCAAAACCTTTGTTTTCTTACCTATTTCTGCACGGGCATTTTTTACAGATTCATCGTTTGTAATGTCTATCTGAATGGCTTCTACATTGCTTAATCCTTCGGCTTTTAATTTTTTTACGGCTTCTAAACCGTTTTCAATATTACGGCTACCCAGATAAACGTAAATTCTTTTTTGGGCAAGTTGTCTTGCAACTTCAAAGCCAATGCCTTTGTTCGCTCCTGTTACTAATGCTGTTTTCATTTATTTTAAAAATTAATACAACAAAAGTAGATTGCTAAACAAAAGAGAAGATGGACAAATCATTTTATTTTCCTGACAAATCTTGCCGTCTTTCTAAAACTTCACTTACATTTTTTCCTGTGCATTTTTTGAAAAGGCGTGAAAAATAGTCTGGATCATTAAAGCCCAATTCATGGGCTAATTCTTTTACAGAAAGGTTTGAATAATTCAGTTTTCGTTGTGCTTCTATCATTAAACGGTTGGTGAAAAAATCCTTTGGCGAAATACCTGAATATTCTTTTACAATCCGATACAAACTGTTGGTGGATAAAGCCAGTTTTTCAGCAATTTTATGTATAGAAAGTTGTTCCGTAAGATGCGTTTCCACCACTAATTTGAACTCAATAAATTTTGAAAGATTAGTATTTATAATATTGACAGGTTCATTATTTTTGAAATAAGCGCTGTTCAATTCTACTAATAGTGAGTTCAAATAAGCCAATACAATTTCTGTGTCTGCCTGATTTTTATCTATGTGAAGTATTTGATTTAAAATTTCAAAAACTTTTCTTACTCTTTGCCCCGAAGCATTGTCAAAAACGATGGTTTGCGCATTTAAAGGGTTGATTAAAAAAGGGAATTGTTGTGGCAACAATGCCAAAGTATTTTCATCAAATAATACTTTGAAATATTTAAGATTATCTGTTTTGGCAGGTGGCGTAAAAACCTGGTTGGGCATAGCAAAAAGCAATTGTCCTTCTGTAAGTGTAATTTCTTGCAAGTCTAATTTATAAGTAATAGAGCCGCTTTCAATAAGCACAATAAAATAAGAAGCTAATCTTCTTGGCTGCACAAGTTTTTGCTCAATGTCAACAGAGCGATATGGATTTTCGGTTGTGTTAATTTTTATCTTCAATTTGTCGTCTGTTTTTTGAATTATGCCTGTTTAAAGTTTTCAGAGTGTTGGTTTACAATGACGCACCCACATAAATTTATGCTATTATCTTAAAGTTATGAGCTTAATATTGTTGTTAGAACAATACAGCTATCCTTACTGAGTAATATTCTTCTGCCCAATGGCTACTATGGCTTAGTGTAGGCATTAAATCACTTTCAGCCTTTCTTCTTCCAGGTCAATTTGATACAATTGCTGGCGTATAAGTTCTTCATCTATTTGGGGATCTTTATTGAGTTCGGTAAGGTATTGTCTTTGTGCCTCGAGCACTTCTACAAAAATGGCTTTTGTTTTTTCATTCATCAACACGCCGTCTGCCGCTTTTGCTCTTTCTTCCCATTGCTTTAAAAATTTTTCCATTCCTGATTCATTGATAACATTACTATCATATTTGTTTTTCAAAAAAAGGTATACGTGCTCTTTTAATCCCCGCTTCATACGCTGCTTCATTTCTTCTTCTGATTCGCTGTTGTCAATAGTATCAAACACCCTGCTGCGCCTTATGAAATAAGGCAATGTAAGCCCCTGCACAACCAGCGTAAGCAGTATAACTATAAAGGTGATGAACAATATCAGGTTTCTGTGTGGAAACGCTATATCATCTTTCAGCATTACAGGAATGGATAATGCCGCGGCAAGCGATACAACGCCGCGCATACCTGTCCACCCTAATAGGATTGGTATTAGCCAACGCCTCCTGTTGGAGGTTGAGCGTGGCGCAACACTGGGACGAAAAATAAGGGTTGCTATTAACGCGGCATAGGAGCTGATAATTCTTGCAACAATCAGCACCACAGTAACAAGCACACCATAGCCTATAGCAGTGCTTACGGGAATGCCCTGGGAGCGGAGTCCGCCTACTATTTCGGGGAGGTCGAGCCCGATAATAAAAAACACAATACCGTTTAAAACAAATACAAAACTCTCCCATACACTATAGCCTCGTACCCTGCTGGCACTGGTTAAAAACGTTAACCTTTTGGCAGACATAAACAGCCCGCCTGCTACCACAGCCAGCACGCCGGAGCTGTGTAGCTGCTCAGCTATCCAATACATAAAGTAGGGTTCAATCAACGTTAAGGTAATATCTGAAGGCGCATCTGTTGGCAGGCGTTTATGCGCCTGAACAAATATCCATCCCAGCAATAAACCAATACCAACGCCGCCAATAATCATCCATAAAAAAATCAATGTTGCTTCATGCCATATAAATTGACCGGTGCCAACCGCAGCTAATGCAAACCGGAAAATAATAAGAGATGAAGCATCGTTGAGTAAACTTTCGCCTTCGAGCACAGCAGATGTTGACTTTGGAATTTTTACAAATTTTGTAATAGCGCCGGTACTAACTGCGTCGGGTGGCGATACAATGCCACCTAATAAAAAACCCAATGCAAGCGTGAAACCGGGAATTAAATAATTGGTAACTACCGCTACGGATAATGCCGTAAAGAATACTACCAAAAAGGCAAAGCTGCTTATAATGCGCCACCACTTTTTCATTTCTTTAAAGGAAACAGCCCAGGCTGCTTCGCATAATAAAGGCGGGAGGAATATAAAAAAGATGAGGTTGGGATTGATTTTTACAACCTGCAAACCGGGAATAAAACTGATAAGCAAACCTGCCACCACTAACAGGATAGGGTAAGCGATTTTTAGTTTGGCCGCCCACATTTCCAGCAACACAATAACAACAATCATAGACAGAAGAAGGGGTAAAATGGTGTGCATTAAAAGTTGGTTTTTGTGAAATGAAAATATGTAAAAATAGCAGCAGTGCAGCATAATATTTGTAGCACTATAATACCTGCCTGCCGGTAAGCTGGTATTATGGTGCGCTGCACCTTTGAGCAACACTGAGCAAAATAAAAAGAAATGCTATGGCGCAAAAACAAACAGACCTATACGTTAAATATGCCGGTTGTTCCTACCTGCTTTTTATTTTTATCAGCCACTGTTTTTTTAGCGTATCAACAGGATAGGAAAGTTTGTTTTGCAAAGTTTCCATTTCTTCAGGGTATGCAGCAAGGCTTGTTACCAAAGCATCAAGCCCGGCTTTTTCTGAAAGAAACTTTACAAAAGAACAGGAACAATGATAAAAGGTTGGCGCATACAGCATGCGTTCTTTTCCCGACAGTTGAGGCATCACCCCTTTTGTTCCAATAAACGCAAGTATTGAGTCAGCATTCCTGCTTTTCAAATTGTTTTTACAAATACTATCGGGGTCAGCCATTAAGGTGTTTGTAAAAACATCAAACAGCGGTAATTGCTGCTGTTGCCCAACAAGCAGGCTTATATAATCCGGTAAACCTTCTGACAACCACAATGGCATATTTTTTATCCATACATCTTCGGCAATAGTATTACTCAGCCAATTGCCTTTTTTTGTATTTAACATCTCATGAATAACTTCATGCAGCCAGGGCGCCTTGCCTTGTTGTATACGCCAGAATGGTATTGAAACGAAGCCCGCATCTGAAGCATGTGAAATAAAACTATCTGCCCTGAAATAAAAAGTATAAGGCATTGCTTTTGTATGTACCTGCCAGGCATGGGGAGCGCCAATAAGATTTTCCGCAGCGGCAATACCTTTATTTAAAGTATCGAGCAATTTGCGCATGCGCTCATTTGTTAGTGCATCTTTTGGAAACCATGCAATAACTTTTCCGCCTGATATGCTGGTGCCGGTGGTTATTAACTGGCTAATATGCAAAGAGTCGCCCGCATATAAATTAGGTACAATAGAAAAATCAGGTATCTGATTAAATGCCTTTGTAACAATAGCCAATAAGCAAATAAAAAAAAGTATACTGTTTTTTTGCTTCTGCCTGCTCATATTACTAACGTTATTTAAAAGACAGGAGTTTATTTTTGAAATAGTTATTCTTTACCTGGTTCATCCTGCTCAAAATTACCTTTGTTTTTTTCATTTGCTTTTTTGAATATACCTGCGTCCAAAAATCCGTATTTCATCTGCAGAAGTATACTCAGCTTAAACTCAACGCAATTATACCGGCAAGTATCAGCACACTTGCAATAAGTCTTCTTTTACCGTCTTCTTCATTAAATACTTTTGAACCCATAAATACACCCAGTAAAATACTTGTTTCTCTTGCAGGAGCCACAACAGTTAACGGCGCGTATTTTAATGCCTGCAACACGAGTATATAAGCAGCCGGACTTAAAAAAGCAATCGCAGTAATAATCCATTTATGCATCTTTATTTCCCGTTTCAATTCGGCTTTTTGCGGTAAAACAAACGGCAACAGCAAAACAGCGCTAAAAAAATTTGAAGCGATGGTGAGCATTAAAGGAGCTATGGCATATTTTTTTATGGCAACGGTATCATTTAAAGTATACAGGGCAATGAACAAGCCGGTAAGAATGCCGTAGGTAATACCCGGCATTATTTTGTTGTTGTTTTCTTTTTTAAAACTTAACCTTGTTATAACCAACACCCCTGCAATAATTAAGCACAAACCAATTACGGCACTGAGTTTTAATTGCTCGTGCAGGAATAATATGGCAGCTATAAATGAAACAAGTGGTGCAGAGCCACGCGCAAGCGGGTATACTACAGACAAGTCGGCGCTTCTGTAGCCTTTTTGCAGCACCGCAAAATACCCGATATGCAGCAGCGCACTGCTTAAAGAAAACCATAATAATGGTTGCGAATAAATGGATTGTTCCTGGTTGATTTGAAAGAGTAAAAAAGGCAGATACAAAATATTGCCGGCTACATATTGAAGCCAGATAAAAGGGATTTTACCCTTCGCTTTTTTTGCAAGTAAATTCCATGATGCATGTAGAATAGCCGCTGTGAGAACCAGTAAAAGAACGTATAAGCTCATGTACGTTTAATAATATGCAAAGTAAGGAGCATTTTTTCAAAAACTGGTTTAACAAGTGGAAAGATGATAAAGCCCTGCAACTTCTTTATCGTAATTGGAAGCCTTGCATACATGTGAAACTACTTCTACCGCCACAATATACTTTTAACTAAAAACAACCTGTGGGCAGTATTGTATTTATGGCAAGAGTGCTTTGTTGCTATCTACAGCAATGATTCAAGGTTGGATTAACGGTAAAAACAAAAGGTATAGCCTATAAGCCAAAACCCTATACGCTATACCTTCTACTTACTTCTCACTACTTACTTCTCACTACTTACTCCCCACTATTCCTCATCCTCTGCTCACAATCTCCTTATCAATACTATTTTGCCTGTCGGTTTCTTCCTGCAGGCGTTTTAGTTTTCTGCCGTAAGATATTTTGGTGATGATTACAAACAATACCGGCACAACAAATATAGCCAGCGTTGTTGCGGCTATCATACCACCAAATACTGTCCAGCCAATTGTTTTGCGGCTTTCTGCTGCCGCGCCTTCTGCAAATGCCAATGGTAACACGCCCAGGATAAACGCAAGCGATGTCATAACGATGGGGCGTAACCGAAGTCGCACTGCCTGCAATGTGGCATGGGTAATATCTATACCGGCATCTACTCTTTCTTTTGCAAACTCCACAATCAATATGGCGTTTTTGGCAGCCAGGCCAATCAGCGTAATTAAACCAATTTGCGCATAAATATTGTTAGATAATTTAGGCAGCAAAGTAAGTGTTAAGATAGAACCGAAAGCACCGATTGGCACAGCAAACAATACGGAAAATGGTATTGACCAGCTTTCGTACAACGCTGCTAAAAATAAAAACACAAACACCAGCGATATAGCGAATATGATGGACTGCTGGTTGCCTGCCAGTATTTCTTCGCGGCTCATACCGGAAAATTCATAACCATAACCTGCCGGTAAGGTTTTCGCCACTTCTTTCAATGCTTCTATTGCCTGCCCGCTGCTTATACCGGTTTTCGGGCTTCCGTTGATCTCTATGGAACGGTAAATATTATAATGCGGTATTACCGCCGGCGCTTCAATTACTTTGGTAGTAATTAAAGAGCCTAAAGGAATCATATTACCCTGGCTGTTGCGAACATAAAATTTTTCCAACCCTGTTAATGAGCTTCTGTAAGAACTGTCTGCCTGCGACATTACACGGAAGTTTCTGCCATATAAGTTAAAGTCGTTTACATAACTGCTACCCAAAAAAGTAGACAAGGTTGAAAACACCTCAGATACAGATACGCCCATTTTCTTAGCCTGCTCTTTATCAACATCAATCTGGTAACTAGGAGATTTTGAAGAAAAGAAAGTAAACGCCGCGCCTATTTCGGGCCGCTGATTCAGCTTTGCTAAAAACTGCTGCGCCACTTTTTCAAATTGCTTAATATCATCTGTGCTGCTGGTTTGCTGCAATTCAAATGTAAAACCTGCCGTTGCACCCAAGCCCGGAATAGCCGGTGGCGCAATCACCAGTATTCTCGCTTCTTTTATATCTGCTATTGCCCCGCGTATTTTATTCATCACATCCTGCGCATGGTGCCCTTCGCCTTTCCTGTCGTTCCATGATTTCAGGTTTACAAACACCGTACCTGCGTTAGACCTGTTTGAACCACTTACAATATTTAATCCTGATATACCACCCACCACTTTCACTTCAGGTAATTTACCTATTCTGTCAATCAGTGTTCGCAGCAATGTAATGTTGCGCGTGGTAGAGGAAGCTTCAGGCATTTCATAAGTCACCATTACTCTACCTTCATCTTCTGTTGGAATAAAGCCTGTTGGTTTGTTTTTGAAAAGGAGGAATAACCCAACAAATAAAACTACCATCATCACCAATACATAGGGCGTTGCT
>JADLCD010000119.1 GCA_020847395.1 Chitinophagaceae bacterium | reverse complement strand
ATTGATGGTGCTCCTGAAGAAAAAGAAAGGGGTATCACTATTAACACTGCACACGTTGAATATCAAACAGCTAACAGGCACTACGCTCACGTGGATTGTCCTGGTCACGCTGACTACGTAAAAAATATGATTACAGGTGCTGCTCAGATGGACGGTGCAATCCTCGTGGTTGCCGCTACTGACGGTCCTATGCCTCAAACAAGAGAGCACATCCTGCTTGCACGCCAGGTAGGTGTGCCCCGTATGGTGGTATTTATGAACAAGGTTGACCTTGTTGATGATCCTGAATTATTGGAATTGGTGGAAATGGAAATCCGCGAATTATTAACCAAGAACGGATTTGACGGAGATAACACTCCTATCATCAAAGGTTCTGCTACCGGCGCTCTTGCAGGTGATGCAAAATGGGTTGGTGCTATTGATGAATTGATGGCTGCAGTTGATGAATATATTCCTCTTCCTCCCCGTCCGGTTGATTTACCATTCCTTATGAGTGTTGAAGACGTATTCTCTATCACAGGTCGTGGTACAGTTGCTACAGGCCGTATTGAAAGAGGTCGTGTTAAAGTAGGTGAAGCTGTAGATATCGTAGGTTTGATGGAAAAACCACTTCCTTCTACCGTAACAGGTGTGGAAATGTTCCGCAAACTGTTAGATTCTGGTGAAGCCGGAGATAATGCCGGTTTATTATTACGCGGTATTGAAAAAACTCAAATCCGTCGTGGTATGGTTATCACTAAACCAGGTTCAATCACTCCGCACACTTAATTTAAAGGTGAAGTGTATGTATTGAGCAAAGATGAATGTGGACGTCACACGCCATTCTTCAACAAATACCGTCCCCAGTTCTATTTCCGTACAACAGACGTAACAGGTGAAGTTGAATTACCTGCTGGAACTGAAATGGTTATGCCTGGCGATAATACCTCTCTTACTGTTAAATTAATTCAGCCAATCGCAATGGAAAAAGGTTTGAAATTCGCGATTCGTGAAGGTGGTCGTACAGTAGGTGCTGGTCAGGTTACAGAAATTATAAAATAAAGCACAGCTAAATTCTCCCGAAGGGAGGAGTTTAGAAAAGCTTATATTACTTTTGCAAAGTACCTTGAGCGCTAAGCTTGGGTACTTTGTTTTTAGAACGAGTTCTTTAAAAATATATCAGAGTTCCCTTAAGCCTCCCCTTTGGGGAGGTTTGGTGGGGCTTCTTTTTACACGGGCATGGTGCAACGGTAGCATACGGGTCTCCAAAACCTTTGATCAGGGTTCGAATCCTTGTGCCCGTGCTTTGAAAAATTGAGTTATGAATAAAATAAGCGCGTATTTTAAAGATTCATACCGCGAGCTTTTAGAAAAAGTGAGTTGGCCAAACTGGCGTGAGTTACAGCAATCTACCATGATTGTGCTGGTAGCCACATTGCTTATAACCGGGTTGGTTTGGGTGATGGACTTTGCCAGCAATTCGCTATTAAAATTTATTTACTCTTTATTTAAATAATAATGGAAGAAGTAATAAATGCCGAGGAAACCAAATGGTATGTGCTGCGTGTGGTGAGCGGCAAAGAAAGGAAAGTAAAAGAATATCTCGATAAAGAGGTATCCCGCAGTGATTGGGGTAAAGTGGTAAAGCAGATTTTTTTGCCGGTTGAAAAAGTATATAAAGTACAGAACGGGAAAAAAGTAATGCGTGAGCGTAACTTTTATCCTGGTTATGTTATGATTGAAGTGGAACCCGGAAAATTGAACGATGATATCATCAGCACTATTAAAAATACGAATAGTGTGATACATTTTTTGGGTAAAGAAAACCCGATTGCCCTGCGCAAAGCAGAGGTAAACAAAATGCTGGGCAAGGTAGATGAAATGAGCGATGCCGGTGTAACAATGAGCGAGCCTTTTATAGTTGGTGAAACCATTAAAATTATTGACGGACCTTTCAATGACTTTAACGGCGTTATTGAAGAAGTGAATGATGAGAAGAAGAAATTAAAAGTAAACGTAAAAATATTTGGAAGAGCTACACCTGTAGAATTGAATTATATGCAGGTAGAAAAAATCTTGTAACGTATTTGATTGTTTTAGATAAAAGTCTCCGGCGCAGTTAAAGTGCCGGAGACTTTTTTTTGCAGGGTTCCGAACCTTTCAAAGGTTCGGAACCCTAATTGATTAAAAAGCAGCAATATTTTAGATAATGTCCCCGTTTCTAAGTAGTAACTCCTAAACCAGTACCTAAAAATCCGTTTATGAAACCTATCTGCCTTGCACTATCTATGTTTTGTTGTTTTCTTTTTTCCTGTAAAAAAGAAATTGCCACAGGTGTGGAAATAAGGGTGCAAAACGCAACCCCGGTTCAAATTGAAAAAATATACATTACAGGTTCTGACAGCGAAATGATTTTCGATTCATTACCGTCAGGTTTTACAACAGGCTACAGAACTACGGGTACCCTTGAAATTTCTGCACCGCAATGTCAAATTTATATCCGGGGAGTGCAGGAGCCTTTTGTTTCTTCAGGCAATAGTTTATCGCAACTAAAACCCGGGCAATATACCTGCCAGGTAACTTATATCAACGCTGTGCCTTCAATAAAATTCATAAGAGAATAGCCAGTTTCCCGCTGATAATCATTGCCTTTTCTTCAATACAACCATACCATTCCCACTATTTTTCCACATTAGCGGAGGATAGTTTTTTGTCCGGAAATAAAAAACCGTAAGTTTGCATGACCTCTCTGGATGTATCTTCCAATGTAACAGGTCAGGTTTCAACAGAATATCTCAATAGTTGGGATATTATTTTTTTTAGATATAACATTAATATTTAAGTCATGGCCAAGTACATTTTCGTTACCGGTGGCGTAACGTCTTCTTTAGGTAAAGGTATTATTTCTGCTTCGCTGGCTAAGCTGTTGCAGGCCCGTGGCTTAAAAGTAACTATACAAAAATTCGACCCATATATAAATGTTGATCCCGGCACGCTTAATCCGTACGAACACGGAGAGTGTTATGTAACTGAAGATGGCGCTGAAACAGACCTTGACCTGGGGCATTACGAACGTTTTTTGAATATTTTTACTTCCCAGGCTAATAATGTTACAACGGGGCGTATATATCAAACGGTTATCAATAAAGAAAGAGAGGGCGCATATCTTGGTAAAACAGTGCAGGTTATTCCGCATATTACCGATGAAATAAAACGCAGAATGTTATTACTGGGTAAAGATGGTTACGATATCGTAATTACCGAATTGGGGGGAACTGTGGGTGATATAGAAAGCCTTCCGTTTATTGAAGCGGTTCGCCAACTGCAATGGGAGTTGCCGGATGAAGATTGCCTGGTTGTTCACCTTACTCTTGTACCTTATCTTAAAGCCGCAAAAGAATTAAAAACCAAGCCAACACAGCATAGCGTAAAATTATTAAGCCAGGAGGGTGTTAACCCCGATATTATTGTTTGCAGAACAGAAAGACCATTATCGCCTGAACTGCGTAGAAAAATAGCATTGTTCTGTAATGTAAAACCCGACGCGGTAATTGAAGCAGCCGATGCGCCTACTATTTATGAAGTGCCTTTAACAATGATGCGTGAAAAACTGGACCAGATTTGTTTAAAAAAGCTCGACATAAAAACTTTCAATGAACCAGAATTAGGCAAATGGAAAGAGTTTCTTGATAAACTTAAATACCCCAAAAACAAAATTAATATTGGGCTTATTGGTAAATACATTGAGTTACAGGATGCCTATAAATCAATATTAGAAGCATTTGTACATGCAGGCGCAGTAAATGAATGCAGCGTAAATGTGGTTAATATTCATAGCGAATTTATCAGCGCCGAAAACGTGGAAGAAAAGCTCAGTACGCTCGACGGCTTACTGGTAGCCCCCGGCTTTGGTTTAAGAGGAATTGAAGGGAAAATTTTAGCAGTAAAATATGCCCGCGAAAACAACCTGCCTTTCTTTGGTATTTGCCTGGGCATGCAGATGTCGGTTATTGAGTTTGCCAGGAATGTACTTAATCTAAAAAATGCACACTCCACGGAAATGGATGTAAATACACCTAATCCTGTAATTGATTTGATGGAAGAGCAGAAAAAGATTACAGCTAAAGGCGGCACAATGCGCCTCGGTGCATATCCATGCGAATTAAAAGAGGGCAGCATCGCTCAGCAGGTTTACCAAAAGTCGCAAATAAGTGAAAGACATCGCCACCGCTGGGAATTTAATAATGCCTATTTAGATGCTTTTGAAGAGCATGGAATGATAGCGAGCGGTAAAAATCCTGAAAGCGGTCTTGTAGAAATAGTAGAGCTTAAAAATCACCCCTATTTTGTAGGTGTGCAATATCACCCAGAGTTAAAAAGCACAGTTGAAAGCCCACACCCTCTGTTTGTAAGTTTTATAAAGGCTGCAAAGGAGTTTAATGAAACAAAAAATTCGAAAAAGAAACCGTTGCTGCAGGGTGAAATGATGTAAGGTGTGAAGTGGAAGGCGTAGGGTGGAAGGCGTAAGGTATGGGGTGAAGGGCGTAGGTTTAAGGATAAGCTGTCCTTTTCACATTTCACGTTTATTTTTTACGTTTTCCCCAAAAAAGACTGGTTTTTTCTTTCCCTAAACAAATTCACTTATAGCCCCAAAGTTTATTCAAACACATTACCTTTGCCCACTCAAATTTTAAGGTAATATGCAGTTTGATAAAAATGCGATTATTGGCTTTGTTTTGCTTGCTTTGATGTTTTTAGGTTTTTTCTATTTCACCCGCACAGGGCAGCTTGAATCTGAGAAAGAAAAAAAACACGTTCAGGATTCCCTTGCTGCACTTCAACCTAAAGTTGATAGTAATCTTGTTCGTACCGATTCAATAAACAGGCAAACCCAGGACAGGTTAAATGCAGCAGGGCAATTTCAAACTGCTGTTGCTGGCACTGAGCAGGAAACTATTCTTGAAAATGATGTGGTTAAAATCACCTTTACCAATAAAGGCGCACAACCAAAACAGGTTGAGTTAAAAAAATTTAAATCAGTAGACAATCAAAATGTTAAACTGGTTGATGGTGGTTTTGATAAATTATCTTACCCTATCAATACTGAGTCAAATCGCTCTATTCAAACAAGTGAATTGTATTTTGCTAAAGGAGAAATTCTAAAAACTGCTGATGGTGGTCAGTCTGTTTCCTATATTTTAAAAGATTCTTCCGGTAAAGGCATCGTTCATCAATTTACATTGCACCCGGGCAATTATATGATTGACTGGAATATTGAACTTGCCGGCACCAATACTTTGCTTACACAAAATAACCTGAACCTGCTTTGGCAGAATGAAGTAAGGCGGCACGAAAAAGATATTGTAACAGAAAAAAGGGAAACGCAAATTGGCTTCTGGATAAAAGATGATTACGATTATTTTACGCTCGGCAGAAGTTACGACCATCAATTTGAAACCCCATTAAAATGGTTAAGTGTTAAACAGAAATTTTTTAATACTACCGTTATTGCAAAAAATAATTTTAATTCAGGTTCTATAAACTGCACAGAAAATCATGATACAACCGGAATAATCACGGCTGCTACCTCTAATTTAAAAATAGTTGTTCCGGCGGGTAATACGGCTACTATTCCTTTGCAAATTTATTACGGGCCTAACGATTATAATATCTTAAAGAGTTATGACCTGGGAATGCAGGAAGTGATCAATCTTGGGCAAGGTATTTATGCATTTGTAAAGTATATCAACAAATGGTTGGTAATGCCGGTGTTTGATTTCATTAAAAAGTTTGTAGGCAGCTACGGCCTGGTGATAGCATTATTAACCATATTCATTCGTGTGCTTACCTCTCCCTTACTCTACAAAAGCTATTTAAGCGGTGCAAAAATGAAAGCACTACGCCCTGAACTGGATATTTTAAAAGCTAAGTATAAAGATGACCAGCAGGGTTATGCCATGGAGCAAATGAAAGTATTCCGAAGTGCAGGTGTAAACCCCCTGGGAGGCTGTATGCCGGCATTGCTACAGATACCTATATTCTTTTCGCTGTATAGTTTTTTCAACTCGGCAATAGCGCTAAGAGGTGAAAGTTTTTTGTGGGCTAAAGACCTGTCATCTTACGACTCTATAATAAATCTGGGTTTCAATATACCTTTTTATGGTAACCACGTAAGCTTATTTACTTTGTTAGCTACCGGTACCAGCTTACTGATTTCTATTTATGGAATGTCTCAAACGCCAACGCAGGATAATCCTATGATGAAATATATGCCGTATATATTTCCCGTCATGTTGTTGGGTATATTCAACAGTTTGCCTTCAGCGCTAACCTGGTATTACACTGTTTCAAACGTAATTACATTAACGCTGCAATATGTTATTCAAAATTTCATCATCAATCATGATAAAATCCTGGCCCAATTAGAACTTAACAAAAAGAAGCCCAAAACAAAGAGTAAGTGGCAGGAGCGGCTGGAACAAATGCAGGACACACAGAAGCGATTGCAGGAAACAAAAAACAAGCAACAGGGCAAAATAAAATAATTAGAAGAGATAATAAGCGACAAACGACAGGTGTGAGACCTCTCTACATCTGTCGTTTCACATCTCACAAGGGAAAAAATATAGTTTACCCGATAGCAGCTTTTTTTAACATGCGGTATACAACTACATACCACATTTTACTATCTTTAATGCAAAAGCCAATCAATGAATCTACGATATATAGCGATAATTATTTTCATTGTATCATTTGCTAATCCGCTGAGTGCGCAAAAAATTCTTTCTGAAGGCACTATTGTATATGATATCACCATTCAAACTGGTAGCAAAGAGCCGCAATTAGCAGATATGTTTGATGGCGCGAAAACCACTATATATTTAAAAGGAAGCCAAAGCCGCACAGAAATGGTTAGCCCTCTGGGTTCTACCATAACTATACTTGATGCAAGAAATAATTCGGGTGCGGTGCTTAAAGAATATGGAAATCAGAAATTGCTGATAAAAATGTTTAAAGAAGATTGGGCGGATATTAACAGCAAATATTCCGGTATTGTTTTTACAATGGAAAAAGAATCGAAAGAAATTGCAGGATATCAATGCCAGAAAGCAAGCGCAAAACTGAAAGACGGAACAATTTTTACCGTGTTTTTTACAAAAGAACTGGTAACTGAAAATAAGGATTATGATTACCAGTTTAAAAATTTACCTGGTCTTCCGTTGGAGTATGAATCTTCTTTAGGTAATCTTAAGGTTAAATACACTGCATCAAAAATTACTTTTGATCCTATTCAAATGCAGAAGTTTGCAATTCCTACATCAGGATACAGAGAACTTACTTATGCTGAAAGCAAAACTTTGAAAGGAGGCCAATAATCAATAAAACTATTAACGGGGATTTGATTGTGTAGGTGTGCCCTTTATAAACCCAGGAAGTTTAATACCTGATTGTGTTTTATAAGGCACTACGTAAGTAACATTTCCTTTCTTAAAAGAAACAATAATACTTTGAGCTCTTAATTGCTGGGTAGATTTGTAGCCTATAGGGCTATTCATTTTTGAAGGAATGCGGTAACCATCTTTTAAAGAAAATGTAACCTTAGATTTCAGGTTAGAGAAACCAACATTTTCTGTTGCTTTTGTTTTGTCATCACCGGCACCTGAACGTTTACCCGTAATGGCGAAAACACATTGACCAATAGCAACAATAGTTAATGCTATCAGCGCATTCTTAATAGATAAAGGTGTTATGATGTTTCCAATTTTCATGTACTTAACAAAAATAGCAATTTATTTTAACTATTTACAATACCGCTCAACATAATTTTTGCAGCACCTTAACAATATTGCAAAAAGCATGCAAAAATTTGTTTTTTCCAAATAAAGACTTAAATTTCATCAACTTACATTCATATGCAAGAAAATCCTTATCGAAACGACAAAAATGAGATGAGAGATTTATTAAAGCAATTTGAAAATCTCCGCTCAGGCAAAAATCACTCGTTCCTGGAAGAAGAAGCTTTTGAAAAGATTATTGACCATTTTGATGATAAAGATGATGTTGCCAGCGCTATTGAAGCGGTTGAGCTGGGTATAGAACAATTTCCGTACTCTTCCTCATTAATGGTTAAGAAAGCCGATTTGCTCATTGCAACCAGGCGATATACCGAAGCGCTTGAATTACTTGAAAAAGCTGAAATTTTTGACAACTCCGATATCGATATTTACATACTTAAAACAGATATTTTTTTGGCGCTTGACGAGCAGGAAAAAGCGGTGGAACTGCTGGAAACAGCCATTGATATGTTTGAAGGAGAAGAAAGAATTAACCTCCTTTTTGAACTGGCAGACGTGTATGATGATTACGAGGAATTTGATAAAGTATTTGATTGCCTTGTTCATATACTTCACAATGAGCCTAACAATGAAGAGGCGTTGTATAAGATTTGTTTCTGGACGGATTTTACAGGGCGCAGCGAGGAAAGCATAAAGCTGCATCAAAAAATTTTAGATGACTTTCCATACAATGAGCTGGCCTGGTTTAACCTGGGGGCTGCATACCAGGGGTTAAAATTATTTGAAAAGGCAATTGATGCTTACAAATATGCGCTTGTAATCAATGAAAAATTTGATTATGCTTACCGCAATATTGCCGATGCATATATACGCTTAAGAAAATACAGGGATGCCATAGAATCATTGGAAAAAGTAATTGAACTGGCAAGACCTGAAGATGTGATTTATGAAGCTATAGGCTATTGCTACGACAGGCTAAAGAATTATGCACAGGCAAGATTTTTTTATAAAAAAGCATCGCATCTTAACAGCGATGATAGTAAGTTTTATTATAAAATAGCATGTACTTATATAAATGAAATGTTGCTGAATAAAGCAGTTCAGTATCTTGAGTCTGCATTGCGTATACATCGCATGCAGCCGGAGTATAATCTTGCTATGGGAGAATGCCTGTTGGAACTTGGAAATATCAGGGATGCGATAACATATTTTTCAAACGTGGTAAAAGCGCGCCCACGCAGTATTAGCGGGTGGGAGGCATTGATAAGATGCCTGTATAAAGAAGCGTATTTTGAAGAAGCGTTGGAGCAGATTGCCGCTGCCCGGGAAGTTGCCGGAGATAAACCAATATTTTTATTTTATAAAAGTGCTGTGCTGTTTGGAATGGCTAAAAGCAAAGAAGCCCTACTTACACTTCAGCAGGCAATGGAAGCGTCTCCCAAAACCTTAAAGAAATTTATTGAGTTAAACCCTACCATACTGCAAAATCAACAAGTGGTTGATATAATAGCATATTACAAGAAAAGAAGGTCAATCTGACATGAAAAAATAATTGCCGGTATTGTAGATTACGCACCTAAACCTAATCTTCCTTATTTTTGCTGATTCTTAAAACATTTTGTTATTGATGAATTTCAATCTCAGTCAGATACCTGAACGAAAAGCAAAACCAAGAAACTCAGGTATAACAATGGTGATGGATAAGGGCTTAAGCATTGAAGAGGCAAAAAATTTTTTAAGCGTATCGTATCCATATGTAGACATTGTAAAATTAGGTTTTGGCACCTCATTTGTAACGCCCCGGTTAAGAGAAAAAATAGAGCTGTATCAATCGTTCGATTTGCCTGTATATTTTGGAGGTACTTTATTTGAAGCATTCCTGATACGCAATCAATTCCAGGATTATATAAGCGTTTGCAAGGATTATAATATCAGTTATATGGAAGTGAGTGATGGCTCCATCACTATTCCTCATGCAGAAAAGTGCGGCTATATCGAAAAACTTACCAAGCACGGCGTAGTGTTAAGCGAAGTTGGAAGTAAGGATGCAGAACATATTATTCCCCCTTACAAATGGATTGAGCTTATGAAATCTGAACTTAATGCCGGTTCAGAATATGTAATTGCCGAAGCAAGGGAAGCGGGTAATGTTGGTATATACAGAGGTACAGGTGAAGTGCGCGAAGGATTGGTGCAGGAAATTTTGACACAGATACCGGAAGAAAAAATAATTTGGGAAGCGCCACAGAAAGCGCAGCAGTTATATTTTATTGAACTGCTTGGTTGCAATGCAAATCTCGGCAATATTGCTCCAACCGAAATGATTGCGCTTGAGGCAATGCGTATAGGCTTACGCGGTGATACATTTCATTTGTTTTTAAATAAAGATGATGTAGAATGAGATTATTCGGGCTGATTGGTTATCCACTGGGGCATTCTTTTTCAAAAAAATACTTTACTGAAAAGTTTGAAAATGAATCTTTGGATTGCAGGTTTGAAAACTTCCCTATAGAACATATTGAACTTTTGCCTGAAATTATAAAACAGCATCCAACCCTCGAAGGATTGTGTGTTACCATTCCTTACAAAGAAAAAGTATTGCCTTTTTTGGATGAGCTGTCTCCCGAAGTTGCTGCCATCAATGCCTGTAATTCTATTAAGATAACAAACAAAAAACTATCGGGCAATAATACTGATGCCATCGGGTTTGAAAAATCGCTTGTTGAGCAGTTAACGCCTTACCATACCGATGCTTTGATTTTAGGTACCGGGGGAGCTGCCAAGGCAGTAGCATTTGTGTTGAAAAAACTCGGCATTGCGTATAATATTGTCAGCCGTACAGCACAGCCCAATGTAATTACCTATGCTTCTTTAAACGATGATGTCATTAAAAAAACGTTGCTTATTGTAAATGCTTCACCGGCGGGAACATATCCTAACAGTGATACCTACCCGCAAATTCCATATAATGTTATAACAGATAAGCATTTTCTCTTTGACCTTGTATACAATCCACCTAAAACCATCTTCCTGCAAAAAGGAGAGGCAAAGGGCGCCGCTATTCAGAATGGTTTTGATATGCTTGTTAACCAGGCAGAAGCAAGCTGGGAAATATGGAATTCTCTTTAGGTATTGATTTACCTGCTATGTTTGCAGGTAAATTATTGTAAATAACGGGTGGTCAATAAAACAGTACAATTTGTATTTTTTGCCAACTATTTTGTAGGCTTGCTCGCGGTGATGCTTGCGATTGAAACATCGTTACAATTACAAATACCTTTGAGCTCACCGGCTTTTTACATTTTTCTTTTTGCAGCTACAGTATTATATTATACATGGGCATACATACTGCCGGCAGCGAATACTACTATTACCAATCCAAGAACAACATGGTATAAAACACATGCAGCCTTTATTGGCCGAACACAAATCCTGGTTATATTGGTTATAGTAATCATGGTTTATTTTTTATTTGCGGAAAATTACCGGCATTTAAGCAAACTCAGTAAGTATGATTGGGTTATTATGCTCAGCATTCCTGCAACCGGATTACTGTATTATGGATTATTACCCCGCACTGTATTGAGCAGAAATTTACGCAATACCGGGTGGATAAAACCATTTGTAATAGGTTATGTTTGGGCCGGCTGGATTTGTTTTTTACCGGCAATGATGGCGAAAATGAAAGGAGATATTCAGCTTAACGAAACTTTTATGCTTTGGTTGTTTATTAAAAACTGGATGTTTTGCACAGTGAACGCTATTATGTTTGATATTAAAGACTATGCAGATGATTCAAACAAACAATTAAAAACCTTTGTAGTGAGATTCGGGTTACGCAAAACCATCTTTGTTATACTTATACCTTTATTGGCAATAGGCGTTATTTCATTTTTAGTATTTGCCATTCAAAATCATTTTAGCCTGCCCAGGATTATATTCAATCTTATTCCTTTTATTTGTTTGATATATGTTGCTCTTTCCCTGCAGCAAAGAAAATCTATATTATACTACCTTATTGTTATTGATGGATTGCTTTTAGTAAAAGCTATTTGTGGTATTTGCGGAATGATATTTCAATAATAAAGAATGCCGGCAAAAAATAATTATAATAGCATTGCTTTTTGTTACGACCGGCTGAGCAGCCTGGTTTTTGGCAACAGCATCAGGCAATCACAAATTTGCCTCTTACCTTTTATTACTCCGGGAAATGAAATTTTGATTGTTGGCGGTGGTTCCGGCTGGATACTTGAGGAAATTTCAAAACTTCATACATCAGGACTGCATATAGTATACATTGAAGCCTCATCAAAAATGCTGGAGCTGGCAAAAGCAAAAGATATTGCTGAAAACAAAGTTGATTTTTTAAATAGTTATATAGAAGCGTATCATACAACGTCAACTTTTGATATAATCATTACTGCATTTTTGTTTGACAATTTTAATGAGAAAACCGCGTCAGAAAATTTTGATAAACTCAACACTTTGCTTAAAGAAGAAGGCAAATGGTTATTCACTGATTTTCAAATTAGTTCGCGAAGCAGTTTTTACCAGCAGCAGCTATTGAAATTGATGTACATTTTTTTTAAACATGCAAGCAATATAGAAGCTAATCAACTGGTGGATATGCGTTTTTTCTTTTTGAAAAATGGTTTTAAGGAAGTGTTTAGTGAATACTACTATAAAAAATTTATTAAATCGGGCTGTTGGGTGAAGCTTAACGACTAAAGTTAATAATATCTTTCTCTGGGGGTCTGCCTGCCTACTTTCTGGGCTCAAATTTATAATGGTGCTTTTCTAATAATAATAACTGTTTTACCTGCTTTATAATCAGTAATAGCTTTTAAAAATCCTTTTTTTGTTTTTCCCTGCTTTAACGTGAGTTTTGGGTGTTCAAAAATGATAATCAATAATTTGATATATTTCCTTTCCGGTATTCATCGATAATTTTCACGCGGCGTTCACAGCGGAGCAGTGTTATTATTATCAATAACTCAATTCGACTGAAACAAATGATTGGGATAATTCAGCGGGTCCTGGTTGAGGATATCGCAAAGCGCTTTATATAATTCGGGGTAATGTAGTTGTAAACGGTCAGGACTTTTAAAATAGATTTCTATACTTTCTGCCCAAAATTCCTGAAAATCTTTTATAGCATATTCAGAATAAAGCCCGATGGTAAGCACTTTTTCAACGTGGTATATTTTATCGCCAATGGCATTAAACATCTGGAACGCATCCTTGAAATCCTTATCAATATATAATTCGGTTTCAAAATTCTGGTAATATAATGCATGAGCCATTTCATGCAAGCCTACATTCTGCAAATCGTATTTGTTTTTATATCCTTCCAAAAATTGTTTCCAGGCAATATTGATGGTGTTGCCTGTTACATTACCAATAAGTATTCTGAAGGGTTCCAGTCCAACAAAAGCTTCAGGAAAAATCTGTATGATATTAAAGTGTGATAACAGGAATTTTTTTAAACCAAAGGTTAGCTGTATGGCCGAAGCGCTGAGCAGTATCGGCATTTCGCGGTACCCTTTTTTATCATGTATCACAAATATTTTATTGTGAATGAATTTGCGCAGGCGGTTAATAAATTTTTCTTTATCAATATCCAGCAGGCGGTTATAGTATTGAAAATGTTTGGAGAGAACGGTATGAAAAACTTCATCAGAAAATTCCAGCTCGTTGCCATTATACACAAGAGGGCATTCAATATGGGCATCCTCCTGGGCAAGTTTATCATGCCCCTGTTGATCAGCGGATTCGGTAATCGTGTTACGGGTACGCGTACGCGAAAAGTGCCAGATTACAGCAATAGCTAATATGATGGGTATTATCCAGATATACATCAAAACGCGCTTGGACGAAATATAACGTATCAGTTACCCAATAAATTATCTTTATCCTCCTCTTCCAGTAAATTTAGGTCAATTGAGTCCTGGCCTGCAATCCCTTCTATGGAGCCACGGATATGAGCGGCATTTAACAATACTTTTTCAAGATTTTTTTCCCGCGCTTTCCAAAGTTTTTCCATCGCATCTCTTTCTTTTTGTATAGATATTTTCATAGAAAGAAAACCTTCTCTTATTGCCTTCCATTGCTCTGCAAATTCACGGCCTGTTAAATAATCATATAAAAGATGCATCTTGTCGCCTTTGTTTTCCTGCGACCTTGTTGCCGTGAAAATTTTAATAATACTATCCCGCAAAATATGCGCCAATGCGCTTACTTCAGCAAAAGTGCATATCCATACACCGTTTCTTTCGCCAAACTGAACCATGTCTTTAGGCATTGCCTGTGTTACAATCACGGCAATATCGGCATCTTTGGTGCGCATATCAATACGAAGTTTTTCTATCCAGTCTGCAGAGAAATGCTGTGTACGCTTGCTTTCGTATATAATTTTACCACATTCCTGCCCAAGCTGGTTGCGGATAGTTTGTATACAATCTGCGCCTTTAGCGCCTTTGCCTACTTCATTTATTTCATCAAAAGGGAAAGCGTTTTTTAACAAATCTTCTAATAATAATTCCTGCGCTTCACCCTGCATTTGCATGGAGCCTTGTTCGGCTTTACGTTTCATCTGGTCAATCAGCTTTTTCTGGTCGTCAAGCTGTTTTTCCATTTCCTTCATTTTAAGCTGTTGCTCGGTTTCACGGGCATGCACTTTTTGTTCTTCCAGCCTGCGTACTTCATCCGTAATTTTTTCTCTTTCTGCAAGCAATTGTTTCTGTATCTGTATTTCCAGTTCCTGCTCTTTGTTTTTTAATTCCTGTTCTTTACGCAGGTATTCCAGTTGCATATTGCGTGCTTCCTGTAGCTTTATTTCATTGTTTTTGTTGGATTGCTGCAATAGCCGGAGCTGGTTTTCAAAATCTGCGCTTATGCTTTTACGTAAGTTTTCTTCCAGCGATTGCTGCAATTTTATTTTTTCCTGTGATAAGCGATTGGAGTATTCGGTTTCCTTTTGCTGTATCTGCTGTAAAAGCGATTGTTCTTTTTTCAGAAATTCTTCCTGCTTCTTCAGCGCTTCATCATTCAATTTATTAATGTGTTCCTTCATTTTTTCACGCAGTTCCTTTTTGTATTCTTCAGAAACCGCATCCTCCATCTGGAACACATGATTACAATTTGGACATTTTATCTGGGTCGCCATTTTCAAAATTTATGCAAGTTTACAAAACCCGGTAAAAATTGATATATTTATTATGAGCTTTGGTGGTGAGCGATCAGCCGTGAGCTATGAGCCGTCAGCCTTCAGCAGTGAGTTGTCAGGTTGCAGGCTTCAAGTTGCGGGTTTAGATGCTGATAGCTGAAAGCTCACTGCCCATAGCCCAAACCCCAAAACCTAATGCCATGTATTCACGTCGCTCGCTTATTAAAAAATCTTTACTGCTTTCCTCACTGATGCAAACCGGTATTGTTAAAACACTGATGGCTGCATCATCAATGCCTGCTATAAAAATCGGAGCCTGCGATTGGTCTATTGGAAAAAACAGTAGTGTTGAAGCTTTTGATGTAGCTAAAGCAATTGGTTTGGATGGCATAATGGTGAATATGGGCAGTCCTGATAATGACCTGCATATACGCCACAAAGCAGTGCAGGAGGCGTATAAAAAAGCATCTGAGCAAACAGGTATTATTGTTTCAAGTCTGGCACTGGGCTTGTTTAATCAATTTCCATTTCATAGCGACCCTCGTACGCAGGACTGGATAAAGTATTCAATTGAAGCGGCAAAAAATCTTGATGCAAAACTGGTGCTGCTGGCTTTTTTTAATGCCAGCGATTTACGTAATGATGCATCGCGGAAAGAGGCTGCAATAAAACATTTAAAAGCTGTGATGCCACTTGCAGAAGCTGCAGGCGTAATATTGGGTATTGAATCTTATCTCAACGCAAAAGAGCACGAAGAAATAATGGATGCTGTGGGTTCAAAAAATTTGAAAGTGTATTTTGATTTCAGAAATACTGCTGATGCCGGTTATGACCCTGTTGCTGAATTTAAAAAATTGGGCAGAGATAAAGTGTGTGAGTTGCATATGAAAGAAAACGGATTTCTTCTTGGAAAAGGTAGTGTTGACTGGAATGCTGTTGCGGATGCGGTATATGAAATAAATTATACCGGTAATGGCTGGATGCAGATAGAAGGCGCTATACCTGAAGGTGCCGAAATAGTACCAGGTTATATATCTAATCTCGCTTACTTACGTAAATTATTTTATAAATGAAATTGAAACGACTGTTTGTTTTTGCCGCATATTGTTTTTTTGTATTGATAAGTTGTAAACAACCCTCAACCAAAGCCAAAACAGATTTACCTTTTTATCTTCCTGATGACCTTGAAGCTACTTTATGGGCTGAATCACCTATGTTTTTTAATCCCACCAATATTGATATTGATGCAAGAGGCAGAGTGTGGGTAACCGAAGCCGTGAATTACAGAAATTTCAATAACGATTCCACTAAATTTTTTCATCACTCCAAAGGCGACAGGGTGATGATACTGGAGGATACAGATAATGATGGCGTGGCAGATAGTGCTAAATTATTTGTGCAGGATACCAGCCTGGTGGCGCCATTAGGCATTGCTGTAATGGGTAATAAAGTGTATGTATCATGTGCGCCAAATATTATAGTATATACAGATGATAACGGCGATGATATTCCTGATAAGAAAGAAATTTTTCTTACAGGTTTTGGTGGAAAAGACCACGATCATTCATTGCATGCTATGCTTGCCGGCCCGGATGGCAATTGGTATTTTAATACAGGCAATGCCGGCCCACATATTGTAACAGATAAAAACGGCTGGACTTTGCGCTCCGGAAGTATTTATTCCGGCGGCACGCCTTATAATAAAAAGAATGAAGGCAATATGAAAAGTGATGACGGAAAAGTATGGGTTGGCGGGCTTGCTCTAAGTATACAACCCGGTGGCGGCGGATTAAAAGTATTGGGTCATAATTTTAGAAATGCTTACGAACTCACGATGGATTCATATGGCAATATGTGGCAGAATGATAATGATGATGAAGTAGCCGCTTGTCGTGTATCGTGGTTAATGGAAGGTGGTAATGCAGGTTTCTTCAGCGCTGATGGCACGAGGTCGTGGCAGGCCGACCAACGTCCTGACCAGGATATATTTACAGCACACTGGCACCAGGAAGATCCGGGCGTAATGCCGGTTGGCGACAGGAGCGGGGCAGGAGCGCCTACAGGAATTGTGTTGAATGAAGGCGATGCTTTAGGAACGGCATATCGCGGTATGTTGCTGAGTGCTGATGCAGGCAGGAATGTAATTTTCGGTTATTATCCCGTACAGGATAAATCAGGATTTTTGCCGGGCAAACGCATCAATTTTATTACTTCACTCAATAGCGATAATCCTATGTATGTATGGAATGATAGCGCTGCGAATACACACAAAGAAAAATGGTTTAGGCCAAGTGATGTGGCAATAGGAACTGATGGCGCTATATATATTGCGGATTGGTATGATCCTGTTGTTGGTGGTCACCAGATGAAAGACACTACAGGTTTTGGGAGAATATACCGCATCACACCAAAAAATAAAAAACTCATTGCACCTAAAATTGATTTGAGTAATACCGAAGGACAGATAGCCGCCTTCCGGAATCCTGCCATCAATGTGCGTTATCTTGCATTTACTGCGTTGCAAAAACAGGGTGAACAAGCAATTGAACCTGTAAAGGCTTTATTGAACGATGATAATCCTTATATACAGGCAAGAGCTATCTGGCTGTTGCCGCAACTCGGTGCAAAGGGTATTGCCATAACAGAACAACTGTTGAAGAGTGATAATGAATTGACAAGATCAACCGCTTTTAAAGCACTTCGGGTAGCCGTACCTGATATATTACCTTATGCAGTGCAATTGCAAAATGACCCTGCTGCACTCGTTAGGAGAGAAGTTGGCGTTGCGCTGCGCGATTTGCCGTTTGAAAAAACGAAACCGATTCTTATTGAACTGCTTAAACAATATAATGGTGATGACAAATGGTATCTGAATACGATTGCCGCTGCTCTAAAAGGACATGAGGAAGATTTATATACAGCAATAAAACAACTGTTTGCTGACGCAAAGGTGCCCGGTAAATGGGATAAAAAAATGGTAAACATTGCATGGGATTTACATCCTGTGGCAGCGCTTGCCGACCTTACACAAAGAGCAACTGATTCAACGCTTGACATTAAGGAAAGAAGATCAGCTATTACGGCTATTGCATTTATAAAAGATAAAAAAGCTGCTGAGCAAATGTTTTCATTAAGCAAAAATAAAATGAAGGATGTGGCGGAGCAGGCTTCGTACTGGCTTTCGTTCAGGCAGGGAAATGATTGGTATAATTTGCTTGACTGGAAAAAGATAAATGTGAATACCGATTATGAACGCAGGGTTGCTGCCATGAAAGCTAAAATGCAGGCAGTACTGGATGAAGGACTTTCATTTGATGCAAGAAAATACAGGTTGAGAGATATGGCAAAAGATTCTGTTGGCGGACAAATGCTGATAGGACTGGCTGCCGATAATAAATTTCCAAAGTTGCTGATTGGGCCGATGGAAGAATATATTTTCAAGAATCCCGACCTTGCGGTGAGGGTGCAGGCAGGAAAATATTTTAAACAGCCGGGCGGACAAAAAGTATATCCTATTGAAGAAATTGCGGCATTGAAAGGCGATGCGGAAGCCGGTAAAAAAGTGTTTACTGAATTTTGCAGTTCCTGTCATCGCATTCAGCAAACAGGAAATGATATAGGCCCGGAGTTAACCAATATTGGGAAAAAATTTGATAAGATTGGTTTGTTAGACGCGATTATAAATCCGAGCGGAGCTATTTTATTAGGTTATGAACCCTGGCTTGTAAATACAAAAGATGGAGAATCTTTTTTTGGATTTGTGATAAGTGAAAATACGCAATCCATCACTATAAAAGATGTTGCGGGTAAACAACATATCATTCCTCTTGAAAAAATAAGTTCAAGAAAAAAGCAAGATAAGAGCCTGATGCCCGAACCTACGGTGGCGGGAGTAAATGGCCAGCAACTGGCTGACGTGGCGGCGTATTTGTTGGGGAGAAAATAGATTGGCGGCAATACCGGGACAAAGTCCACGGGAGAACATATGAAATGCGAAGTCGGAGACTTCGCATAGCTTTAATAGCTTTAATTATTTACAGCAATCCTTCTTAATAAATAACCCCTTCAGGAAATTAAGAAAAGAAGATATGATTGATTTTGTTGTCATTTTAATTTATGAGATAAAGCATTTAGAAAATTATACTCGAAACGAAGCATCCATGACGACATGTTATACCTGCTCATATTTCCTGCCAACTGAGTTCTGTATACAATGTCAATTCTTGATATACTGTTAAAAATAAATTGCCGGCGCTATATCAACAAAGCTTCCCCTTTTGTTTAACAGTGATGCTGCTAAAATTTCTGTATACAAATTTATGTTAACCTGGTTATAGTTTTTGTATTTTTAAGGAAATAGCAGGTAGCCGGTTGAGAAGGAATAGTTGAGCATTTTATTACAGGTTGTTCAATTTTTTGCTCTTCAGTTGGGAAGGCATTTTAAGATCCGGATCTAATCTTACTTATTTAACAACTCGGATATTTATAAGTTAATCAGGGAAAGTTAATTCTTTTTGAACGTCAAAAATTCTTCGCTTGAATCATTATCATCCTTGAGTTTTATTTCAGTTGAGCTTACAGAGATAACATCCCAGTCATCCGTAAGTTCACCAAGTGGCTTATTATCATCTGATTTTTCGCCAAGGTTAATATTAAAATCATTGCTGCTGCGGCTCCAGGTTCCGGTTTTGGAAGTGTTACTTTTTGTTGCCGTTAATATGCCGTCATTGCCAAACGTAAAAGTATACCCGGAAAAATCACTTGTTTCATCATTTCCGCTATCGGTAAAAAGGGTTACCCGCCAGTTTCCGTCTGAAATATTGCTGTTGGTATTGTTATCATCTTTTTTGCAGGAGAAAAACAGAAGTATGTTAGCCAACATAATACAAGTAAAAAAAATTTTCTTATTCATAATAAATTAGCTTTAGTAAGATGAGGAAATGTTCGGTATTTATTTAATTGCCTATACGATAAATTTTTGTAAGGAGTTGTCAGCAACAAAATAATTATAGCTGAATAAGGAAAATAATATTCCATATTAATATTGTGGAGAACAAGTTGCGAAAATTATATAAAAAATGGAATAACCTGCAGCGCGGCGTAATATTATTATGATTTGCTATTTACAATGCTTGAACTAAAGATATTCAGTATATATCTCTTATTTTGCAGGCGCATTTGTTTATTTAATTTGGGATGCAGTCATTGATATAATAATTACATCGCCTCACACTTCGTTTAGTACCTTTGTTTATATATGGCAGACTTAATCTAACAACAAATTCATGTTCCATTCTTCCTTTATTAATCACCTCCAGGACAGGCTTTCCGGTTTTTTTTCATCAACCACTATTATAAATAACCACACGCCTGTGCAGGGTGGTGATATAAACCAGGCATTTTTACTTGAAACCAACCAGGGAAGATTTTTAATTAAAATAAACGCAGCAATGTATGGACTGGATTTGTTTGAAAAAGAAGCCAAAGGTTTACTGCAATTAGCCGATGCCAAAAGCCTGCGTGTACCCATGCCATTGCTCGATGGAAAGTATCACCAGCAGCTATTTTTTGTGATGGAATATATTGAACAAAGTAAGCCTTCAGGTAATTTTTGGGAAATATTAGGCGAAGGAATGGCAAAGATTCATTTAAACAGCAACGAACATTTTGGTTTTGCTCACAATAATTTTATTGGAAGCCTTGCTCAATCAAATACGGTACATACAACCTGGGCAGATTTTTATGCACACGAAAGGTTAATACCGCTTGCCCGCAAAGCACACAAAAGAGGTGTTTTAGAAAGTGAATATGTTGAAGCGATAGAAAAAATCGGTAGCAGCTTGTCTTCTATATTTCCTGCTGAAAAACCGGCATTGCTGCACGGTGATTTATGGAGTGGTAATTTTATGGCAGACGAAAAAGGCAATCCTGTAATTTTTGATCCGGCAGTATATTATGGCAACCGGGAAATGGATATTGCAATGTCTTTATTGTTTGGTGGATTTGATGATAAATTTTATGCATCTTACCATCACCATTACCCGCTGCAACCCGGCTGGGAAAGCCGGATTAAATTATGCCAGCTATATCCGCTGCTGGTTCATCTTGCATTATTCGGAGGCGGATATCATGAAAAAGTTGTTGAGGTAATACAGCACTATATTTAAGGCAACGCACAATAGTAAATAGGCAATGATTACCTATTTACTATCCAATTGCCTATTCCTTTGCATCAAACCAAACCTTCTTTTCATTATTCCAAACGCCATTGTAGTTTATGGTTAACTCTTCACCAGGTTCAATCAGCCGCACGGTTTTTATAAACATGGTATTATTATCATAATCCATAAAATATTCGCAGTTTGATTGATAGGAATGATTATATACCGGTATATATCCCAGCGCCATACAGCATTGATCTTCCTTATCGCCCCACACAAAAATATAATCGTGCAAAAGAGTTTGGTCAATCAGTTTTCTTTCTTCCGCACTCATTACTATAACCGGAGATACTTCTATGATTGTACCCGGCTTTATTTTTTTTCCTGTAAAAACACCCCGTCCTTTATCTTTGGTAAAATCAATATATAAAAAATCTGATATCATATTTTTTAACCGGAATTTTGTTTTAAGATTGCGGATACGATCTTGCCTCAAAGCTATTTGTAATTTTGAAAAATTTAAATAAATATCATGTCGCCTGAACAGGAAGAAATAGCATTGCAGGATCAGTTTGAAGAAGTAATTAACTCAAACGACAAACTGACTATACAGGAGTTCCTGAATAACCAGAACATCAGCGATGTGGCTCAACTCATCAGCGACAACGAAGATTACGAAACACAGATTATATCTATTCTTTCTTTACACAGGGCGGTAAGTACTTTTAAAATATTGGATGTACCTGAGCAAAAAAGAATCATTCAATCTCTTCCTCCCATAAAAACCGCTGAACTTTTAAACGAATTACCTGCGGATGACAGAACCGCTTTCCTGGAAGAATTGCCCAATAGCGTGGTGCGAGAGTTGATTAAACTGCTGAATCCTGAAGAAAGAAAAGTTACTTTGTCGCTGCTTGGCTATGCTGAAGGTTCTGTGGGCAGATTAATGACGCCCGACTATATAGCCGTGCAGGAAGATTGGACCGTTGCCGAAGTGCTTGAAGAAATACGGCAGGAAGGTAAACACATGGAAACAATTGATGTGATTTACGTAACCAATGAAAAAGGTGAGTTTATTGATGATATACGCATCAGGGAAATTATATTATCTAAACCAGATAAAATTGTTTCCGAAATTATTGACAGGCGCTATATAACATTGCATGTAAACGATAGCCAGGAAGAAGCGAATAATATTTTTAAAATGAATAACAGGGTAGCCTTGCCTGTTGTTGACGATAATAATATCCTACTTGGTATTGTAACCATTGATGATATGCTCTGGGTAGCCAACGAAGAATTTACAGAGAATATACAACGTATTGGTGGTACTGAAGCATTGGATGAACCTTACCTTGAAATGCCTTTGTTTAAATTAGTTTTAAAACGTGTGGGATGGCTGGTAATTTTATTTATAGGTGAAATGCTTACAGCAACAGCCATGAGTTTTTTTGAAGATGAAATAGCAAAAGCTGTTGTGCTGGCATTATTTGTTCCTTTAATTATTTCGAGTGGTGGCAACAGCGGATCACAGGCTTCTACATTAATTATACAGGCAATGGCTATGGGTGAAGTATATGTAGAAGACTGGTGGCGTGTAATGAGGCGGGAAATACTTTCGGGGCTTATGCTTGGAGCCGTGCTTGGTATTATTGGTTTTTTGAGAATTCAAATCTGGTCGCATTTTTTTCCACAGGTATATGGCGAACATTCATTTTTTATAGCATTAACAGTAGGCTTTTCTTTGATTGGGGTGGTGCTTTGGGGTACATTAAGCGGTTCTATGTTGCCGCTGTTATTAAAAAAACTGGGAGCAGATCCGGCAACATCTTCTGCGCCATTTGTGGCTACACTGGTTGATGTAACAGGGCTGATTATTTATTTTTCGTTTGCTTATATTTTTTTACGTGGCCTCTTGTTATAATAATATTGCTTAGCCTGGTATCTTTATTACGCTTGTAAACATATTACCATATGCAGAAGTTTATACTGTTTACCCTATTATTGAGCAATGCATTTTTTGCAGTTTCACAAAATCAGCTTGCCCCACTTACCATAGAAAAAATAATGAGAGACCCGGTATGGATTGGTACCTCTCCTGCAGATGTTGAATGGGATAATACAAACACTTTGTATTTCAAATGGAATCCTGGTAAAAGCAAAGGTGATTCACTTTATTTCATAACGATAGCAAATAAAACACCTCAAAAAGTCAGCACTGAAAAAATCCGCGATATTGTTTATTATGGCCGGCTTACGTATAACAATAAACGAAACGCTTACGTATACACAAAAAGCGGGGATATTTATTTTACTGATATAGTAAAGAAGAAAACCATCCTGGTTACACAGACTTCGGAATACGAATCAAATCCTGATTTCTCTTTTAACGATAGTGGTATAGTATACGCACGCAATCAAAACCTGTATACATGGAATACTTTCTCAGGCAATACCATTCAGCTTACCAATTTTCAAAAAGGAGATGAACCGCCGAAAGACACTAAACAAAAATTAAGTTCACAGGAAGAATGGCTAAAAAACGATCAATTGCAATGGATGGAGATACTAAAGGAAAGAAAAGAGAAAAAAGATTTAACTGATGCATATAATAAAACGCTGCCTGAAGATAAAAAGATAAAAACATTATACACAGGAGACAGGAATCAGTCTTCATTACAGGTAAGTCCTGATGGGCGATTTATTACTTACCGGCTTAATCGTTCTGCAGCAGGCGCAAAAAACACCATCATACCAAACTATGTTACTGAAACTGGGTTTACAGAAGATATAAACGGACGTACAAAAGTAGGCGCTCCGCTTGGTAGCAGCGATTTTTTTGTGTACGACAGGTATAAGGATACTATAATAGCGGTTAAAACAGATTCCATTCCTGGTATAAAAGATATTCCTGGCTTTATAAAAGATTATCCCAAACTTTTGGCAGAGAAACAAAAAAAGGCAGCGCTGCGCGAAGTAACAGTTACCGAAGTCAGTTGGTCGCCAAAGGGAAGTTTTGCTGTGGTTGATATACGTGCACAGGATAATAAAGATCGCTGGTTGATGAAACTTGAAGCAGCAACCGGAAAATTATTTTTATTAGACAGGCAGCACGATGATGCCTGGATTGGAGGCCCCGGTATTTGGGGCAATAATACAGGATGGGTTTCAGAAAATATTTTCTGGTTTCAGTCGGAAGCAACAGGTTATGCTCATTTATATACAATTGATTTGGTTTCCGGAAAACGCGTTGCCTTAACTTCCGGTAAATATGAAGTACAGGATTGTGAACTCTCCCATGATAAGAAATATTTTTATATCAGCACTAACCAGGTACATCCCGGCGAAAAACAATTTTATCGGTTAGCCGTAACCGGTGGTGAACCTGAAAGAATTACAACCATGACCGGGGCAAACCTGGTAACAGTTTCTCCTGATGAAAAAACTATTGCTATATTATATTCCTACTCCAATAAACCAACAGAATTATTTCTGCAGGAAAATAAGCCGGGCGGTAAACTCACACAGGTTAGTTTTAAAGCACAGAGTGATGAATTTAAAACGTATAAATGGCGCGATCCTGAACTGATTACTTTTAAAGCGAGAGATGGGGCTGAAGTATATGCGCGATTATATAAACCCGCCAATCCAGCAGCAACAAAACCTGCCGTAATATTTGTTCACGGTGCCGGCTACCTGCAGAATGCACACAAATGGTGGAGCAGCTATTTCAGGGAGTATATGTTTCACAACCTGCTTGCAGATAATGGTTACTATGTGCTTGATATGGACTACCGCGCAAGCGCTGGGTATGGACGCGACTGGCGCACGGGCATCTATCGTTTTATGGGTGGAAAAGACCTTGCCGATAATATTGACGGCGCCAAATGGCTTACAGAAAAATATGGTGTTGATCCAAAGCGCATTGGTATATATGGTGGATCATACGGGGGCTTTATCACATTAATGGCTTTATTTACTTCGCCGGGCACTTTTGCTGCCGGCGCCGCTTTACGTCCCGTTACAGACTGGGCGCATTACAATCAGGGTTACACTTCAAATATTCTGAATACTCCTGCGGAAGACAGCATAGCATATCGCCGGAGTTCGCCAATATATTTTGCAGAAGGATTGCAGGACAATTTACTTATTTGTCATGGTGTAGTAGATGTGAATGTACATTTCCAGGATGTGGTGAGATTGAATCAACGATTAATTGAGTTGGGAAAAGATAAATGGCAGGTGGCTATGTACCCTGTAGAAGATCACGGATTTATTGAACCATCGAGCTGGACAGATGAGTACAAAAGAATTTTCAGGTTATTTGAAGATGTATTAAAAAAATAGGGATGCCGCGAATACACGAATGTTTTTTAATATACTATCTATAATAATATTAAACGTTGCAATATGAAACTAAAATTACTTGTACTGTTATTATGTGTAAACGTTGCTTGTTTTGCCCAGCAGTACACTACAGAAAGGGATATTAATTATTACAATGATAGCAACACTAAAAAAGACGCTTATATCGCTTCACAATGCAAGCTTGATATTTATTATCCCAAAGATAAAAAAGACTTTGCCACAATAGTTTGGTTTCACGGTGGCGGTATTACAGCAGGCAGTAAAGAAATACCAAAAACACTGATAGATAAAGGTTGCGCTGTTGTTGGCGTAGGTTACCGGCTTTCACCAAAAGTAAAAGCACCGGCATATATTGAAGATGCCGCTGCTGCTATTGCCTGGGTTTTCAAGAATATTGGCAGGTACGGCGGTAATGCAAAATTGATTTTTGTATCAGGCCATTCGGCTGGTGGTTATCTCTGCATGATGGTTGGGTTAGATAAAAAATATTTAAGTAAATACGGTATTGATGCAAATAATATTGCAGGATTAATTCCATTCAGCGGGCAGGCGATTACACATTTTACCATTCGTAAAGAAAGAGGGATAAAAGAAACTCAGCCAATTATTGATGAATATGCACCGTTATATCATGTGCGCAGCGATGCACCTCCCTTTATATTAATTACAGGCGATAAAGAAATGGAATTATTAGGGCGTTATGAAGAGAATGCTTATCTCGCAAGAATGATGAAACTAACCGGGCATAAAAAAACAAAACTATATGAGCTGGAAGGTTTTGATCATGGCGGTATGGCTGAACCTGCGTTTCCTTTATTGCTGAAAGAAATGAGTTTAATAATTAAGGAAACCAGGTAAGTAATTAATAACAGCATAATTGCATATTTGCTCAGGGATATCACTTTTAAGTAACAGCTGTGACCGAAATACGATGAGTGTGGCATCCTTTCGAGTACCAAACCTGTTGTCAGGCAAAATATAAAGATGACATTTAAGTAGCTTGCCGTAAAAGCATCATCCTTAAGGGGTGAAAGAAACAATCTCTTATAAATTTTTAAAGGAGGAGATTGCTTCTCCCGCCGCAACACACATCTAACTACATACAACTTTCAGGCGGGATTGCAATGACGCGTAAGAGTGATTGTTTATTAATGTCAGAACTAACACAAGGTAGACATTTCATCAGTTTCCTGCCCGTCTTTGCGATCCCGCCCTCAAGAAGATTTTAATTGAATGAATATTAGGCGGGAGAAGCAATCCCAGTCTTACATCCAACGAGATCGCTTAAAGTAATTTACTAACTTTTACATTTTTTAATTCAAACATAAGAACTTCCCGGTTGCAGTTGATTGCAATATGGCAAGGCCAT
>JADLCD010000118.1 GCA_020847395.1 Chitinophagaceae bacterium | reverse complement strand
TCCTTTATTATCGTAAGGCCCATATAGTTTCCATACAATCTCACGCTGTTTTACATAAGGAAAAGGCAAATGCTGAAAATAAAATTCTTTGTTTTTCAATAAACGAGTTTCAAATTCTTTGAATGCGGGGACATCTCCATCACTGATATTTGAAATCCAGCCGGCATGACCTCCACCCTGCCAGCTTCTTTCTGCAAATGCAAGCATTGAAGGATAAACAGGGTTCATCTTCAAAATATCTTCATCTTTATTCACTGCTCTATCATGCCACATGCAAATTGTGCCGCCTAGTGTATGTGCATCTCCATTTTCTTTATCAGCTATTTTACGATTGAAAATGGTAGTTACGGCTTCCAGCGGATCCATGTGATTGATATATAAATGCCGTGAGTCAATAAACTGAAGGTTTAGCTGATTGCTGAGGTGTGCATTATCGTCCATCCACAATTGCCGAATGGTACTGTTTGTAAAATTACCGCCCGGCTGCCATCCAATTACCCTTTTCCCTAAACTTTCAATGTAATTTGTAATTTCAGGTACAAAATTCTTATTTGAAATTTTCACTTCGTCTGCACCAATATGGATATAGTCCACATCGTAAGTTGAGCAAAATTCTTTAAGAATATTTTTGATGATTACAATGCCGGAGTCACTTTGCATATCCACACCCATTGCTCTTTTAAAAGCAGCACTATGGCCTGGCATATCAATTTCGGGGACAAAGGTGATGTATCTTTCCTTGCAGAAAGCAATAAGTTCTTTTATTTCATCTTCGCTGTAATACATACCTTTATTGCGTAACATAAATTCGGGTGACGTTAGCTGCGGATACTGCTTAACAGCAATCCGCCATGCAATATCTTCAGTTGCATGAAAGTGAAAAACATTAAGCTTATAGGCAGCCATTACATCTATTTGTTGCTTCAGCAGGCCCATTTCTACATAGTTTCTCCCCGCATCAATCATATATCCGCGCCAGCCAAAGGCCGGCCAATCAGTAATAGTACAGGCATTTATTCTGCTTCCATTCGCGACTAATTGTTTTAATGTCTGAATTCCATTAAAAATTCCGTGAGATGTGTTTGCAGACAGCCTGATAACTGACGATGCAACCTTCAATTCGTATGCTTCATTCTGCCGTTCGGGCACATTTATTTCTTTTATGGAAATTTCAATATGAGGCTGATTTTTTACTGCTTGCTTTAAAATATTAGTTTTTATTCCTTTTGAGAGCATCCAGCTTTGTAATTGCTGTATCACTTTACGTAGTGAATCGTTTTCAACAACAATTTGTTTATACCGATTCAACTCAAAACTTCCCGTCTCATTTTTCCATTTCTGTGGCAAAGGAATCAAGGCAGGGTTTGATGTCTTTTCATATTTGGTCTTAGATATAAAAGAATTTTTATTTAACGGGCTTATCTTCTGTGCACTTATTTGAAGTAAAAAGAAGAACGCAGTTACTGAAAAATAAAGCTTCATTATGGATTGAATCATTTATTTCAAAGCTATGGTTTTTGCATTATTGATTGAAATTAATGAGTTCTTAATCTCACAAATGATATTTATAGATATTCTATTTACGCTTGTTTTTTTAATCTTTTGGTAATACGCTACTCTGCAAACATTTCACTTAGAAAGCCTTTTATTGTTTAATAAATCTTCCGGACAATTTTGCATTATTAGTATTAAGAGTTGTTATATAAAGGCCGGAGGATAGATTACCGACATCAATTGTAAATTTATTTAATCCTTTAATTAGTGTTACCGCCCGTGAATAAACAAGTATTCCATTTGCTGAATATATCTGCAACATGGTATTTACAGAAGAACTGCTCTGTATCAGCACATTCACATCGTTCTTCGTTAGATTAGGATATAATAAAATATTTTCTACACTTTGTTCTGACAGTTTTAATTTTACTATAGGCGAGTACTGAGCAGAACCAAGAATACTTACTGCCTTTACGCGGTAGTATATTATACCCGAGTCGTTATTCAGAGAGTCAATGATATCATAAAATTGCTTTGTGCTGCTATTTCCACGGCTTATCACCTTTCTCAGGTAAAAGAAATCAACTCCGTTATAGCTTTTTTCCACAATAAAATAATCATTGTCTATCTCCTGCTCTACCGACCAGCCAACCAATGCCAAATTACCGGTTTGTCTTGCTGAAATATTCAGGCCTGTTATTGGTAAAGTAGAGTGGCAGTTTCTTATATTAATACTATAAACATTTGAAGTATCCTTACATCCATTGGGCGAAGTAACAATTACTGATAGATTGTGGTTGCCCAAGGTTAATGTGTTGAGAGACAAAGAAACTCCCGTACCAACTAAAGTACTATAAGGTGGTGCATTATCATACCATGCTATAGTATATCCTGCAAGGTTTCCATTAAGAGATGCTAATGGCATAAATACTTTAGATGTATCACACAAGTTATTGCATCCAACGGGGAATAGGTTTACAAACGGGCTTCGCATTATTACTTGTGATGCCTGTCCTTTACAACCCGTTGTACTATCCAAAACAGTAACAGTATATGTACCGTTAGCAGAAGCAGACAAAGTGCTTGCTGTACCTAAAACAAAATTGCTATTATTAAAATTCCATGTCCATCCCGGATTTACTGCACTACTGGTAGCGTTGAAAGTGTATAAATTAGCGGAACAAACAGGTAACGGGCCGGCAACTGATATTAACACACTTGGTAATGCATTAAATGTAACTGAAATGGTATTCACAGCTGCACAACCTGTAGAAGGATCAGTTACAGTTATTTTGATACTATGTGCACCTAAAGTATAAGGAGCAGAACCAACAAAAGCGGTATAAATATTATTGGTGCTTACAGTTGTACCATCTACCTCCCAGAGATAAGAACATCCATTACAACCCGGAACTGATACTGTATATGCACTTTGATCACAGGCGCTGCCACTTGTGATGATGTTTACATTTGGCGCTTGTAATACATGAATTGAGACTGTATCAGAATTTACAAAACAACCATTGACATCATGTGCAGTAAAGTGATAATTTCCTGTTTGAGTAACAATATTTGTTGAATTAGTAGCGCCACTCATTGGTGATCCATTATTATACCATTGATACCCTACAAGCCCGGTGCAGGATGAACCTAACGTAACAGAGCTATTGGAACAAAATGTAGGCGGCCCCGATAAAGTAACAGTACAAACCGGTGCAGGTGAAATTGTAATAGATTTAATTAAAGTATCCTTACATCCGTTAACATCAGTAACTATATGTGTAACAGAAAATGCTCCGGCAGCAGCATAAGCATGATTAGTAGGATTTATATAAGATGTAGCACCATCACCAAACCCCCAAAAATGTATTGGCTCTGGTGTGGGATCATTAAAAGTTACCGGAGTTCCAACGCAAGAATTATTAAAAGTAAAACCCGCATCAGGAACAGAAATATTGAATGTATCCCGTACTGTAATCGTACAACTTCCGGAAGTTATTGTTTGGTTGACGATATAAGAGCCGCTTTGAGTAAAAGTCAAAATCGGGCTGGCAATAGTATTATTATCAAAAGTTGCAATGGGGGGCGATACGGGAGTATTACCCGGATTAGTACCAACAGACCAGTTGTAAGAGTTTATAACAGCCGGAGCTACAACAGTAGATGCATCATACAAATAAATTTTGTTACAATTTACTACACTGGTAAAATTGGGAGCTACTGTTACATGAACAACAGTATCCTTACACACTCTGCATATTGAATTATCAGGCAACAAAACATCAGCACAAACTCTTATTTGCTTGTACCCAATTGAAGTATAAGTTAGGGTTGTTAAACCATTCACCGTATAAC
>JADLCD010000117.1 GCA_020847395.1 Chitinophagaceae bacterium | reverse complement strand
GTTCTATTCTTTTGGCACACGGATTAAACGGATACTATCGTAGCACGGATTTTATCCGCGTTCTATTCTTTTAGCACACGGATTAAACGGATACTCACGTAACACGGATTTTATCCGCGTTGCCTGCATCCGTGTTCTATTCTTTTGACACACGGATTAAACGGATACTATCGTAGCACGGATTTGATCCGTGTTGCCTGCATCTGTGTTCATCCGTGTTCTATTCTTTTGGCACACGGATTAAACGGATACTATCGTAGCACGGATTTGATCCTCATTCTCTTCTTCGCCTATTCATACCCGGGGTTTTGCCCTATAGATTGTGCATCCAGCGCGGGTATCGGTAGTAAGTAGTCATTTTCATCATAGCCCTGCGCATTATCAGGCAAATTCACTTCTTCTAATAACCGTTTTCTCAATACATCAAAATACCGGTCGTTTTCAAAACATAATTCATAGCTTCTTTCATCTATTACTTTTTTATCAAATGCCGCCTGCGACATGGTAATACTTGCTCTTTCTTCTGAGCCTGTTCCTTCATTGGCACGATCAATAATCATATTCAAACGATCAACAGCTAATTGCGTTGGCCCACTTCCTGCCATATTCGCGGCTTCGGCGTATATCAGCAACACATCCGCGAAGCGCAGCACTTTCATTTCAATACCTGCATCGCCTCCGCCTACCTGTTGGTCGTATGTAAGATTAGGCATATTGTATTTGCCAATATAAGGCACCCCATCAGCAGATTGCGACCAATTGATGATGGGTGCTGAAGGGTCATAAATATCAGAAGTAAAATCAAGTAATAAATAGCTATGCTTGCGCGGCTGTTCGGGATAAATAGTAGTAGCCCACAAAATCTTTACAGGGCCTGAACTCCAGCCATCCATTTCGGAAGGCGCCCACACATTACCCGGCATATATGGCGCATCGGATGTTTCGTGAAACGCGAACATAACCTCCGCGTTTTCATTATTGGAGGTTTTGAATACATCTTCAAATTTAGGCAAAAGACTATATGGCCCATTGGCAATTACATCGTCCGCCATATCCCTGGCCTTCGCATAATTCTCTGTTTGATTAAGTGGCGCTGTTGCCCTGGTGAGATATACTTTTGCCAGCAATCCTTTTGCCACCCACTTGTTGGGTTTGCCCGGCGTGGAGGCATCATAATCCGCCATATTATCCGCAGCGTATGTAATATCAGCCTCAATCAAATCATATACCGCGGCAATCTCCAGCCGTGAATCTTTCGTAAGCGGTGTAGATACAGGGTCAGGTGTATCTTCTGTGATATAAGGTATTTTGCCATACAGCCTTACTAACGTAAAATAATTGAACGCTCTTAAAAACCTTCCCTGTGCTACTACATTCGAAATATCCGCATCCGCATTGCCGGCCAAACTTCCTGCCTTCACTGCTTTTAAAACCGCGTTAATATTGCTGACAGATTTATAATGCATCGTCCATATATCATTGAATGAACCTACGCCGAAATCAAGGCTCGCGCCTTCGTATTGTCCATCAGGATAAGAAGGAATATTCTGATAGCCGCCCCATGTAACATATAATGCGTTCAGCGAACCCGCATACGCTGCTTCGCACTGCGCTATGGTAGTATAAAAATTATCCGGGGTAGATATACCCTCGGGTTTCTCATCCAGCTTCTGGCATGATATGCCCGCAAGTATTAAAAGCGATGTAACAACACTTACGTATAGATGGTTTATATTCTTTTTCATCTGTTGTTGTTTTTGTTTTATGATCAAACCTGCACGCCGCATGTAATCATTTACCATTGGTTACACTCAAACAATACATGCATTGTACTCATCTTTTTACAATGAATTAAAATGTAAGATTAAGACCAAACATGAATGTTTTTGCAGTAGGATAGTTACTCAGATCAATACCCAAACCACCTGCACCACCCGCATTGAACGAACTCACTTCCGGATCGTAACCTGTGTATTTGGTAATGGTGAATAAGTTGATGGCTGTAGCATATACCGACAACCTGTTTACCCGTATTTTACTCAATATGGATAGTGGCAAATTATAAGTCAGCGTTATATTCTTCATGCGCAAATAAGAACCATCTTCTACCCACCTGCTCGAGCGCTGATCCACACCAATACCAGAGGTTTGATTTGCGCCAAGGTTCATCGCGTTTCTTTCTTTTGTGCCAAGAAAAACAGGTACATTCGTATTTTGATTTTCTGTTGTCCACCGGTTGTTTAAGTTGGTGCTTAACCCATTGGATGGATTTTCTGTTTTAATTCTAACAGCATTAAAAATATCGTTGCCATAGCTTCCCTGTATAAGAAATATGAGATCGAAGTTTTTATAACTGATACTGTTATTCCATCCATAAATAAATTTTGGCGACGCGTTTCCAATCACTTCCAGTCCATCAGCACTGCGCGTTATTTTACCATCACTATTCACATCTTTCCATTTAGCTTCGCCGGGAGCCTGCCCCATTGCTTTTGCCTGTTCAGCTTCCGCTTCGCTCCATGTACCAAGGTTCACATAGCCGCGCATCTGGTCAACAGGCTGGCCTACCTGCAGGTATTTTAAAGAAAACGCGCTGGCATATATCTGGTAACCGCCGCCGGTATTGGTTCTTATGGCAAGCGGCATATCATTGAGCAATGCCAGTACTTTACTTCTGTTAAAAGAAATATTGAAACCTGTATTCCATTTCACCGTATTACCTGCAAAAGGCTTAGCGCCAATACTAATTTCCAACCCTTTATTTTCAATAGACCCCACGTTGGCCAACTTGGTAGAAAAACCGGTATATGCTTCCACCTGTTTGTTCAACAATAAGTCGGTAGTTACTTTACGGTATACATCAACGGTAGCGGTTAAACGATCATTAAAAAATCCGAAATCAGCGCCGATATTGGTTTGCGCTGTTGACTCCCATTTCAAATCAGGATTGGCAGGTCTGCCTAAAGCAAAACCGATATTGGCAGCACTGTTGCCATCATAAGGATAATTATACCCGGAAGTTACGGTTGCCAGTGTTTGATACGGTTGTATAGCCTGGTTACCCGTTTTGCCCCAGCTACCTCTTAATTTTAAAGTTGAAAATACATTGAGGATTTTAATAAATTCTTCTTCAGATAATCTCCACGCTACTGCCGCCGATGGAAAGTATCCCCATTTATTATTCGCACCAAATACAGATGAACCATCCGCCCTGTAGCTGGCAGTGATCATATATTTTTCATCAAACACATAATTAATTCTGCCTAAAAAAGAATTGAGTGTTTGCTTGGTAACGGTGGTAGATTTTTCGTTGATCTGTGATGCGCCGCCTAAATCATTAATACCTATTTCATCACTAAAAAAACCCTGCGCGGCTATAAATGAGCCTTTACTTTGAATGAGTTGCTGTTCTGCAACACCGGTTAGTGTTAAGTGATGTTTTTGATTAAAAATTTTATTATAGGTAAGAATATTAGAGTTTTGATAATACTCATACTTGCTTGTGGTAAGATCACCCAAACCACTTACTCCCCTGCCGGGTTGTGTTTTTGTGCCATAATAATGCATTTCATCATTGCTGTTGATGCTGGCAGCACCGGCTATCCTCAATGTAAGGCCATCTATTATCCTGGCTTCAAGAAAAGTACTGATTTCGTTGGTGATATTATTCTTATCGGCTTTTGTTTCCAGTGCCGTAGCTAAAGGATTCCACACATCATTATCCGCGTATATTTTTGAATTGTTGGGACCACCTTTCAATGCTTTGAAATTATAGTTGCCCGCATCATCGTATATGGGTGTGGCGGGATCAAATCTCGCCACGGTATTAATCACCTGCCCTAAAATATCGCCATATCTTGTTCCCTCTCCCACAGGCGGCACATTACCTTTATCTTTTATCACGTTCATGTTTATACCTGCGGTAAGCCAACTGTTTAATTTTAAATCAAGATTGCTTCTTAAATTATACCGCACATATTTTGTATTTACCACAATACCCTGTTGATTAATATAACCACCCGAAACAAAATAGCGTGCATGTTCGGAACCACCGCTCATAGATAGCTGGTGATTTTGCAAAAGTCCATGACGATAAATTACATCCTGCCAATCCGTACCGCCACTGGCATCAAGCGCCGCAATCTGGTCTTTGGTAAAAGGTAATACGGGATCGATGGGCGAATTCACTGTACCGTCCTGTGTTGCAGCCCAATCATTCGACTTACGGGCATAGTCACCGGCATTCATCAAAGAAAGTTTATGATTCAATTGCTGCGAGCCAATGCTCAGCCCGTAATTAAATGCAGGTTTGCCCGATACACCTCTTTTGGTTGTAATTAATATTACACCGTTGGCGCCACGTGCACCGTAAATAGCTGTAGCCGAAGCGTCTTTCAATACTTCCAGCGATTCAATATCATTAGGATTAATAGTGCTGATGTTTACACCCTGTATACCATCTACCACTACCAGCGCGTTATTACCACCGGTGATAGAGTTACCTCCTCTTACACGTATAGTGGCATTGCCACCCGGAGCGCCATCTGTATTTTGCACCATCACACCGGCGGCTCTTCCCTGCAAAGCCTGGTCTACACGCTGCGTTGGGAGTTTGGTAAGATCACTTCCTTTTACAGAACTTACAGAACCGGTGAGATCAGATTTTTTTTGCACGCCATAACCCACTACCACTACATCACTTAAATTGCCTGCATCAGATTCTAATATGATGTTGAAATTATCTGCAGACGCAGCAACCTCTTTGGTTTTATAACCTACATACGTTATCAGTAATACGGATGTTTCGTCTTTTACAGTTATGGAAAACCTGCCATTATCATTGGTAACCACGCCATTTTTAGTACCCTGTTCTATTATGCTTACTCCCGATAATGGTTCTCCTTTTTCGTTGGTAATTACACCATTTATTTTTTTTACATACTGGTCAGTTCGTGGATTTTTTTCAGGCGATGGATTAGTTACCCGATCCCTGATAATGATCGTTTTGTTATCCACCACATAATCTACCGGCTGATTGGCAAAAACCAGTTGCAGCACTTCCTCCAGCGGCATGTCTTTTACATTAATGCTTAATGGTTGCGCATTTTTTAGCGTGCGGGCATTTACAATAAAATCAAAATCACTTTGGCGCCGTATTTCGCGGAGCACCTTTTCAATAGAGGCTTTTTTTTCAGACAGGGTTATTTTTTGTGCTGAAACAGAAGCAGTTGCCTGAACGCAGATTACGATCATGAAAAAAGAAATAAGCTTCATCTGCATAATAATTTTTGAAACAGGAATTGCTGTTAATAAGTGGTGCGTCCTGGTCAAAAAAGTACGGGAAAAGTCTTTTTTGCAGCAGGCACGTAGCTTGATGCTTAAAGTATCAAATTGCATACTTTTGTAAAGTTTGGTGATTGATTAATCTGATTGCGGAAATAATCGAATTATGATATACCAAATGATTGACCGGGGATGCTGCCAGGCATTTCCGGTATTTTTTTGAGTATACCAGGAAATTGATTTTATGTGGGAGAATCTCTTTTCATAACAGTTGGTTTGGTTTATTAATGTAAGAAGTTGGGGATTTATTTAGTTTTATTGGAAATATGTATAGCGCCGTTCTCTATCCTGAATTGAGCATCACCCGAAAGTTCCAGCATCCTCAATACCTCCGAAAGATTTCTGTCGCGTGATATCTGGGCGCTCAGGTTTACATCGGGTATATTACTGTCGTATACTACTTCCACATTATACCAGCGGGCAATTTTCCGCATCACACTCTTCATATCTTCATCCGCAAAATTAAAATCGCCGTTTGTCCAGTCTATTACCGTCTCCACATCTACTTTATGCGTGGTAATGCCTTCATCGCGCAGGTTTAATTCCTGGTTGGGTTTCAAAATCACCGTTTCATTTTCCGTGGTTACTTTTACTTTTCCTTCTACCAGTGTTGTAGTAATGCCTTTTTCATCATCGTAGGCATTTACATTAAAACGAGTACCCAGCACCTCAATTTTTTGCCTGCCTGTTTCAACAATAAAAGGAACCTTCCTGTTATTTTTAGTAAGATGTGTTATTTCAAAATACGCTTCACCGGTAAGGGTCACCCGACGTTCATCGCTGTTAAACGCCGCAGGGTAAGTAATAGAAGATGCCGCGTTGAGCCGCACTTTTGAACCATCAGGAAGTACTACCTGGTATTGACCACCCATCGGTGTTTTAACGGTATTGATCGCTTTATGATTTTGCGAATTATCGGTGCTGTAATAGGCTAGTTGCCCGTCTGCAGATTTTTTGATGATAGCGCCGCCATCTTCTGTTATATTACCAACGCCAATATCATTCAAAACTACCTGTTTGCCATCCGACAATACAAGCGTTGCCTTGTTGCCGCCCGGCGCAATATCCTGCATGGCAACCATTACAGGAGTAGTTTTTTTACCGGATGAAAACAGGAAGTACATAGCAACAGAAGAAACGGCTATAACAATAATGGCAGCCGCTACTTTAATATATGTCGGCAACCTACGAGCACCTATAGGCAATACCTGCTCTTCAGTATTACTTAAATCAAGCCTTTTAAACACGCGGTCAGACGCGGCTTTAAATAACAATTCATCTGTTGCCGCATTACCAAGTTGCTCCTGCATCAGCGACTCTATTAATTCCTTTTGATTGCCCGAACGGATGATATCTATTAACTCCGCTGCTTCCACAGAAGTGCAATCGTTTGCAATATATTTTTTAAACAAAAGTTCTATATGATTGTTCAAGTGCTGCCTTTTATAGTAATACCTGACAATTGAATTTCACCTCTGCTCCCGCTAAAAAAAATGAAAAAATTTTTATGAAGAAGTTATAAGATGCTTGTGTGTAGCAGGCTATTGCAGTATGCCGGAATTTATTTACAACTGGCTAATAAAAAGGAGGGAAATATATAACATATCTTTGGACAGGTAATAAGCTTTAATGCTTTTGGTAGCTTTTACAATATGATCGCTGATAGTAGATACAGATATACCCAGGGTTTTACTTACATCTTCATAACTTTTACCTTCAATTTTACACAAGGTATATACCAGTTGTCGCTGTGGCGGAAGTTGGCGCACAGCTTTTTCAAGCAATTGTTGCGATTCTTTTTCTTCCAGTTGATGCTGAAATTTTGCTATTGATCCTTCTTCTTTTACCTGCAGGTAACGCTGTACCAGCCGCTGCCGCGATTCCTTATTGAAATAATCACAAACCAGGTTTTTTGCTATGGTAAAAACATAAGATTTAAAAGATTTACTTACATCAATATTGCTACGGTATTCCCAAACCCGTTGAAAGATATCCTGTAACAGTTCTTCGGCTACTCCCGGTGATTTTACCAGTTTTATAATATTTCCGTACAACCGGGCGCTATATATGTTATACACGTATTCAAACGCCTTTACGTCACCTTCGCGTACCTGCAAAAGCAATTCCTTTTCATATTCCTGCAGATTTAAATAGTTGTTCACCTTTTTACGAAAATGGCTTTACTGAAAAACATCCGTCATGGGCAACAACTAAAATTATGACAATTAAAAATTATTGTAACAAAATTTTTTACCGGATTTGAGATTTGATATTAGATATTAGCAAACCTGTAAAATTTGCCGGGCTGCACAAACTCTATAGGTTTCCGGCTACTACTTTTTTGGGAAAGGCAGGGTTCAACATTTATTTGTAAGACAATACCGGTGTAACAATATCTTCTACCGCCGGGCTGAAGCCTGCCGCGGGGCCATACCAAACACCGCCACCAAATGTGATGATAAATATTTTACCAGGATCGCGGGGATCAGGGTCAACTCTTTTACCCCATTTAAAATTATACCCTTTAATACGCTCCCATGTTTCTCCGTTGTTTACAGAATGGTACGCCGAGCTATTGAAACCGCATGCATAATAAGTATTGTTGCGTTCGTCGTAAGTAATGTCATGAATGTGCTGATCTTTTTCAAGTACTGCTTTCCAGCTTTTACCATGATCGTTGGTGGTGAATATTCCTCCGTTGGTATCAGGTGAAAATTTATCTTTTACTACTCTTCCCCAAGCAGATAATATTAAACGATCAGGATGCGCCTGATCAACCGCTAAACCGGTAGGCGCATTAGTGCCTGCGGGAAGCGGCAATTTTTTCCAGCTTTCAGCGCCGTCTTCTGAATAATACACCGCGCCATCCATATCGTTACCAATACTTCCATCTTCACTTCTCCTGCTCACAATTACATACAGCCTGTTTCCTTTTGGTGCTTTTACCAATCGCCATGCAAAAGGTTCCTTGCCATCTATGCCTTTATTTTTTAACTGCCAGGTTTTACCATCATCCATAGATTTATATACGCCTTTACCAAATGCAGTTGCATATATCGTTTTTGAAGAATGATTGTTTTGTGTATCTAATAAAATATGTGTGAAGGCGGCTTCACCAATTTTACTGCTCATTATCTTCCAGTGTTTGCCTGCATCTTCCGTCATTAATATTCCACCCTTATAACCCGCCACACCGTGCCTGCGCCACATTTTAGGGCGGGGTAAATCATGTGTATTGCTCATTACAGCCCAGGCTTTTCCTTTTACTGATGGATCAAACGTTAGCCAGTAAGTAGTGTTTACCCAATCCTGAGGTATACCGTTGTTATATGTTGCACTCTGCCAGCTCATTGCTCCATCATGACTTTCCATCAAACCCACATCGGTATTAGCAATATATACATGATTGCTGTCGAACGGATCAAACATAATACCGTAACCTGTGGTTACTTCCAGCCCGCGTGATACCCATCCTCCACCCTCTTTCTTTTTACTATAAACTTCCTGCCAATGTTTGCCTCTATCAATTGTTTTTATAGCTCTTCCAAAATCAGTACAATAACAAACCCCGGGATCGGAAGGAGATACCCCAACCGAAAATGGGTTTTCGCCCCAGGTAGGCCCGAACCGTTCATTCAACCATCCATCTTTCAAATTAGCTGAAGGAATGTTTTTATTTTTGGTGATATCATCCCGCCAGCATAACGTCCATGACTTTCCGTAATCATCGCTTTTAGCCACACCCATACACACAGTATCATTGCTTATATGAATGTTATTATAAGACACATATACTGTTGAGGGATGAAACCTGCTGGTAGCAATAGTGCGCCATTCGGTTAACGGCCCGCCGGCTTTATTAAATTTCAATAATCCATCCTGACGGTTTTGCCATGTAATGCCGGCATCTTCCGAATAAAAAATTCCGGGGGCTTCTCCTGAAGTATTAAAATAAGATTTGCCTGCAATAGCATAAATAATGAATTTATTTGCCACTTTATCAAACCCACCGCTATATGCAGTAACTGTGGTAACTGCAGCAGGCAGCTTATTTTTTTTCCATATTCCATTCTCTTTGCATACTATGTAATGTTTACCGGCAATATATATCGTTCTGTTGTTTTCCGACGAAGCAGGGTTGATAAAAATATGTTCCGCCTCTCCTTCCAGTTCTTTTTCCTGTTGCCATGTATAACCTCCATCCATAGACGAAATAAAAGAAATAACTGTATCAACAGATGCAACTGCGTATAATTTTTTTGAGTTGGCAGGATCTACGGCAAGGCTTAATACTTTTCTTTCCCTGTTGTCATCGTTAATAATAACTTCAGATGCATGATCGCCTTTGGCCACAACACCTTTAATATTTTGGGGAGAAGGATAAATAACATTCCAGGTATCTCCCCTGTCAACACTTTTAAAAAGCGCGATAGAATTAGCGTATACAATATTTGAGTCTGAAGGATCAAATACAAAAAAACTTACCGGACCGCGCAGGTTAAACATGCGCCATGAAGAACCACCATTGTGTGTAACAAATGAACCGGTCATATCGCAGGCTACAAATGCATTGTCTGCACTAAACGGACTCACCGCGGCATTAAACATTGCGCCACCACCGCCATACCCCGTAAAGCTCCAGCTATCATTTCTGCCATTGATATTTTTTTGTATTATAACTGAGGCAGGCGGTGCATCTACTTTGGTTGTGTTGCATCCTGCTGCGATAAAGATGCCTGCAGCCACTAAACCTTTGGAAAATTTTTGTAAATTATACATTACGGAATTTTAATTTAATCTGCCGGATAGTTCCTCTCACTAATAGAGCCCTTTACAAAACATTTCTCATCATTCTTTGCGCCAAAAACAGAAACCCTGTTCCACAATTTGTGAAACAGGGTTCTATATAACCGGATCCTTACTTAAATTGTAAAGCGTGTAGCGCTTACGCTGTAACCTTTCCTTTCACCTTAGCTATAACTTCTTCAGCTATATTATTTGGTGTAGCGTTGTAGTGGCTGAACTCCATTGTTGAAGTTGCACGACCGGAGGTTAATGAACGAAGTTGTGTTACATAACCAAACATTTCGCTCAATGGAACTTTTGCTTTAATAACCTGCAGGTTATTACGTGTGTCCATACCTTCCAGTATACCACGACGACGGTTGATATCGCCGGTTACATCACCCATGTACTGATCTGGTGTCAATACTTCCACTCTCATGATTGGCTCAAGTAAAATTGGTTTTGCTTTACGTCCTGCTTCACGGAAACCACTTTTTGCACAAAGCTCGAATGACATTGAATCAGAATCCACATCATGATAGCTGCCATCAAATACGCGGATCTTCATGTCTACCATCGGGTAGTTTGCCAATACGCCATTAACCATTGATGTTTCAAATCCTTTCTGAATAGCAGGAACAAATTCACGGGGAATAGATCCACCGAAAATATCATTCACAAACTGGAAGTTCTTACCAGGATTTTCTTTTAACCACTCTTCATCAGCAGGCCCGATTTCAAACACAATATCAGCGAACTTACCACGGCCACCGGTTTGTTTTTTCAACACTTCACGGTGCTCAATAGTATTAGAGAATGTTTCTTTATAAGCCACCTGTGGCGCACCCTGGTTTACTTCTACTTTAAACTCACGACGCATACGGTCGATGATGATTTCAAGGTGCAACTCACCCATACCACGAAGGATGGTTTGACCGGTATCTTCATCTGTATTTACACGTAATGTAGGATCTTCCTCAACCAGCTTACCTATTGCCAATCCCATCTTATCAACGTCAGCCTGTGTTTTTGGCTCAACAGCTATCGCGATTACAGGCTCAGGAATAAACATGTTTTCCAAAGTAATCGGATGATCTTCATCGCACAATGTATCACCGGTTTTAATTTCCTTAAAACCAACTGCAGCACCAATGTCACCAGCCTCAATAAAATCAATCGGGTTTTGCTTGTTGGCAAACATTTTCATGATACGGCTGATACGCTCTTTCTTACCACTTCTTACATTCAATACATAAGAACCAGCATCTAAGTGGCCGGAATATGCCCTGAAGAATGCCAAACGACCAACAAAAGGATCAGTCATAATTTTGAAGGCTAATGCGGCAAATGGTTCTTTAGGATCTGGTTTGCGTATTTCAACTTCGCCTGTATCAGGATTAGTTCCTTCAATAGCTTCAATATCTACCGGTGAAGGCAGGTAGCGGCAAACTGCATCAAGCGCAGTTTGTACACCTTTATTTTTGAATGAAGAACCGCACATCATCGGAACGATGCTCAGGTCAACGGTAGCTTTGCGGATTGCTTCATGCATTTCTTCTTCTGTGATGGTGTTAGGATCATCAAAGAATTTCTCCATCAGCTTATCATCGTATTCAGCAACAGCTTCAACCAGATTAGCCCTCCACTCATTAGCCTCATCAATCATATCAGCAGGAACATCAATTTCATCAAAAGTCATTCCTTCTGTTTCCATATGCCAGATGATCCCTTTCATTTTAATAAGGTCAACTACACCTTTAAAGTTATCCTCTGCGCCTATAGGTAACTGTAAGGGAACTGCTTTTGCACCGAGCATTTCTTTAACCTGCTTAACCACCATTAAAAAGTCAGCGCCTGCACGGTCCATTTTGTTTACAAAACCAATGCGGGGAACTTTATAACGGTTAGCCTGGCGCCATACTGTTTCTGACTGAGGCTCTACACCATCAACTGCAGAAAACAAGGCAATCAAACCATCCAGTACACGCATTGAACGTTCAACCTCAACGGTAAAGTCCACGTGTCCCGGAGTATCGATTATATTGAAATAATATTTCTTTGTATCAGCAGTTGCTTTTCCTTTTTCTGTAGGGAAATTCCACTGGCAGCTTACCGCAGCAGAAGTAATGGTAATACCTCTTTCTTTTTCCTGCTCCATCCAGTCAGTAGTTGCTGCACCGTCATGCACCTCACCAATTTTGTGAATCATACCCGTGTAGCGTAATATACGCTCCGTGGTAGTGGTTTTTCCGGCGTCAATATGTGCCGCAATACCAAAGTTTCTTTGAAATTTTAAGTCTGCCATAAATTATGATTTGCGATAAATTTTAAAACGAAAAAAATGAATATTTGAAAATGTTCCGAAACCGGAACCATAACTGACTATATGGTGGGAGATACTCTCATATTCTGCCAAATAGAAGCAAGTCGTGAAATAAAGGGATGACTGCCGCCTCTTTTGGCGGCGCAAAAATAGGAATAAAAAATTAATTGCCAAAGGGTTTATATTAAGGTGTAAGGCAGAAGTTAGAAGGTTTAAGGCCTTATACCTTAAACCTTACACCCCCCCCCACCTTGGGAGGGGCTTCTTTTAATCCAGTACCTGGGGCACCCGCTCCACTGTTTCATCTTGATGGAACTGTAGTAATAAAGATAATTGAAGGAAGTTTTTAACGGTTGATGCGCCTGCTGCAGAATAATCGTATTGACGCATATAGCCTGCCATTACGGTAGTATTTTTATCCATCATATACCCTGCACCAACAAATAACCTGTTCCGCTCAAAATGTGGTTTTTTATTGGTGATGAAAATCTCCTCGTGTGCGTTTAAGAAAAATGTTTTGGCAGTAACTTTTGTATTATTAAGCGGCAAAAACGCGTTGAGCCTGTAGCGATACCTGTTTCTGTATCCGCCATTGGTTAACCAGCGCTGTTCCATTCTGTAGCGATGCTCAAATTTAACCCGGTATATATAATTATTCATATTGAGCTGTTGCCACAACCGGAACTCCTGATTGGCAAAAGGCGTTTTAAAATTGCCGGTATTGGAATAGGTTGCATACCGGCCAGTACCTGCCAATAAAGAAAAATCTTTACCGATATATACGCCGGCTCCGCCCTTGGTTTCGTAATAAAAAAATGTATCAAAGAATTTTTGAGAACGGGTTTGTACTTCTCCCCAAACAAACCATTTTTTATTGATATTATACTGCGCATTTACCACATGCCAGGTACCCAGATTTTTTTGCTGCGCGGCAGCAGTAAACGAGGCAAGTATACAAATAGTGAAGATTAAGTTTTTCATCGTAAAAAAAAAGCCCTGCTGCACAATGCAACAGGGCAAAAAAAATAAAAAATTATATTAAACCCTGAAGTGAGCAAATGCTTTGTTTGCATCAGCCATACGGTGTGTATCTTCTTTCTTTTTGAAAGCAGCACCTTCACCTTTACTTGCAGCGAGAATTTCATTAGCCAATTTATCAGCCATTGTTTTACCATTTCTCTCGCGGCTATAACGTACCAGCCATTTTATGCTGAGAGAAATTTTCCTGTCGGGGCGAACCTCACTTGGAATCTGGAAAGTTGCACCACCAATTCTACGGCTGCGCACCTCTACAGAAGGCGTTACATTATTCAACGCTCTTTTCCATATTTCATAACCGTTATCGCCTGATATGCTTGAAACGCGGTCAATAGCAGTATAGAATATTTCGTATGCTGTACTTTTTTTGCCACCCCACATAAGGTTGTTTACAAACCGGGTAACCAGTTTATCATTAAACTTTGGGTCTGGTGCTAATGGTAATTTTTTGGCTTGTGCTTTACGCATAACTGTTTATATTATCTTACTTGACTTAAATAAAGTCTTTTATTTTTTAGCTTTTTCTCTTTTTGTTCCGTATTTAGAACGGCTTTGCTTACGGTCTTTCACGCCCGCAGTATCAAGGCTGCCCCTAACAATATGGTAACGTACACCTGGCAAATCCTTTACACGACCACCGCGGATAAGAACAATAGAGTGTTCCTGCAGGTTATGACCTTCACCTGGTATATAAGCGATAACCTCTACCTTATTGGTTAAACGTACTTTTGCAACCTTACGAAGCGCTGAGTTAGGCTTTTTAGGAGTGGTTGTATATACACGTGTGCAAACGCCACGGCGCTGAGGACAGCTATCCAGTGCCCTGGATTTGCTCTTTGCCCTGATGATTTCTCTACCTTTTCTTACTAATTGTTGTATTGTAGGCATTATAACCTTTTATTTTTGGGACGGCAAAGGTAAGCGCCTTACAGGAAAATGCAAAATTAAATAAACGATTTTTGAAAAATAGGTGGAGAGCAGCTATGAGCCATCAGCCTTGAGCTTTCGGCTTTCGGCAGTCAGCTTTTAAACCTTCGGCATTAACAGCGAACTTAATACTTTTTCTGGCTTAAAATTTTCATACACTTGTTCACAACCCATAGCCCGAAGCTGATAGCCCATAGCTGACAGCCGACAACTTACCCTAAACACTTAACAACCAGCCATGTGTATCTGCCACTTTTCTTTCTTTAATGGCATCCAAATGAGCTTTTACTTTTGAGCTCAAGGTCCAGTTGGCTTCGCTGAATTCCATCACATAATCTTTATACTTCAATTTTTGAATCATAGCGATGGTGGCTGCCGTACCTGTTCCAAAAACTTCCTGCAATCTTCCTTCAATATGGGCATTTACCACTTCATCAATATGAATACGGCGTTCTTCCACTTTTACGCCCATATCCTGTAATATGGTTATCACACTGCTGCGCGTAACGCCATGCAAAATGGTTTCCTCTTCCAGCGAAGGTGTAAGCGCTACATTATCAATCACAAAAAATACATTCATCATACCAACTTCCTGTAGCCATTTATGTTCAAAAGCATCCGTCCATAATACCTGGTCGTAGCCTTGCTGTTGCGCTTTGGTGGCAGCCAGCAAGCTTCCGCCGTAGTTACCGGCATTTTTTGCAAAACCAACACCACCAGGTGCGGCGCGGGTATATCTTTCTTCCACCAGTATATTCATTGGTTTGGGAAAATAAGGGCCGGTTGGACTGAGAATGATCAAAAACTTATAGGTTTCTGAAGGACGTACGCCCAGTATCTGGTCTGTTGCAAACATAAACGGGCGTATATACAGCGAATGGTCTTTTTTATTAGGTATCCAGTTTTTATCTATAGCGACCAACCGGCGCATGCCTTCTATAAAAATTTCTTCAGGCACTTCAGGCATATTCATTCTTTGCGCAGAGGTGTTGAACCTTTTAAAATTGTTGTACGGTCTGAAAATGAATGCTTCCCCATCAGCATCTTTATAGGCTTTAATACCTTCAAAAATAGATTGCCCGTAATGCAATGCCGCAAGCGAAGGGTCAAGCACCAGTGGCTGATAAGGTTTAATCTCCACATTTGTCCACTTGCCGTTTTCATATTCTGCTTCCAACATATGGTCTGTAAAATATTTTCCAAAAGGAAGATTTTCAAGCGACATATCGTTCAGCTTACTCCTCTCTATCCTTGTTACTTTTATATCCATTGCGGCAACCATAAAACACTATTTTTGTTGCAAAGAAACGAAAAAACCTGCTGGCTTAAAAGCCACTAATCAAATTAACATGGGCTTAAAACAAATTATTTTACCTCCTGAAACACTGGTTCAGCTCTATACTTCGCCTATCATAAATTTGCAACCAGCAGACAAATCCAAACCTGCAAAAGAGCAAACGGATACCATAAAATATCTTGGATCAAATAAAAAAAATATCAGCATATTGGTAAAATCTGCCGATGCACCGTTTCTGAATGACCAATCATTCAATTTTTTAGCCGGTATACTAAACGCCTGCAAACTTAATATGGCAGATGTGGCATTAATTAATATATCATCTGCTCATAATACCGGGTATACCGCCATCAACAGCATTACCAATCCTGAAAAAACAATATTGTTTGATGTGAGTTCCCTGGAAATATCATTGCCCATGCAGTTTCCTTATTTCCAGGTACAGCGGTTTAATAATGTAATGTATCTTTCCGCCCCGTCACTTAATATAATTGAGGATGATAAAGCTATAAAAGCACAGCTCTGGGCAAGCCTAAAACAGTTGTTTCAATTATAATTACTAATCTATGCAGAAACTCATTTTTGCTACCAACAATCAACACAAGGTGACTGAAATACGTTCGATGCTGGGAGATGGATTTGACATTGTTACGATGCAAGAAGCCGGGATTGATACAGATATTGCCGAACCTTATAATACGCTGGAAGAAAATGCCCGTACAAAATCCGAAACCATTTATAAAATGACCGGCACGGATTGTTTTGGTGAAGATACAGGGCTTGAAGTATACGCTTTAAAGGGCGAGCCGGGAGTGAAAAGCGCCCGGTATGCAGGAGATGGGCGCAATTTTGCGGCTAATATTGACAAATTGTTGCACAATCTTGAGGGAAAAGCGGATCGTTCTGCAAGGTTCCGGACAGTTATTTCATTAATAATCAATGGAAAAGAGCAACAATTTGAGGGTATTTGCACAGGAAAGATCATAGAGGAGCATCGGGGGACGGACGGATTTGGTTATGATCCTGTTTTTGTGCCAGACGGTGATACCCGTACATTTGCTGAAATGTCGCTCCATGAAAAAAACGTGTTCAGCCACAGAGGTAAGGCGATGAAAAAATTGATTTCTTTTTTATCAGATAAATAAAACACCCGCATAATAGCCGGTTTTTAACATGGCTCAATATTAATGCAGAAAATGTCTATACAAAGCAACCATATGATGACCGAAGCCGACTTAATAAAAGGCTGCATTGCCGGAGAAAGACGAATACAGGAGATTTTATACCAGCGTTTCTCTCCAAAAATGTATGCCGTATGCCTCAGATATGCCAATAAAGCAGAAGATGCACAGGATATACTACAGGATGGTTTTGTAAAAGTTTTTAAGAATCTTCACATGTACAGGGGAGATGGTTCTTTTGAGGGATGGATAAGAAGGATTTTTGTAAATACAGCTATTGAACATTATCGCCGGCAGGTTAATCTTTACCCGGTTACCGAAGGGCATGAAAACGCACTTGAAGCCAAAGATTTATCTGCGTTGGATTCGCTCAGCATGAAAGACCTGATGAGTATAATACAGGAACTTTCGCCGGGCTATAAAACAGTTTTCAATCTTTATGTAATAGAAGGCTATTCGCATAAAGAAATTGCGGAGATGATTGGTATTAGTGAAGGAACAAGTAAATCGCAATTGGCAAGAGCTAAAGGCATCTTGCAAAATATAATCCGAACCAGATTAACACCACATTAAAGCTACCTTTTTGACGACCCATGGAATGGAACAAAAAAATATATGACCACGAAATAATTCCACCAGAAAATGTGTGGAATAAAATCGTGCATAACCTTGATAACGAGTGCATCGTTTTCAGGGATAAGTTGTTTCATGCCGAAGAAGCACCGCCGGAAAATATGTGGAGCAAAATAGCCGGCGACCTGGATAATGAGTATATCCTTTTTAAGGATATACTTTTTAATGCCGAGGAAACCCCGCCACCCGCTGCCTGGAATAATATCCAGGCTATACTCGATGATAATACAACCGGTAAAGCCCCTGTAATCAGCCTGTCAAAAATTCTGAAAATCGCTGCGGCGGCAGCTATAATCGGCATCTTGTTTTTCACCACTAATTATTTTATCAATACCGATAAATCAGTTACAGATAATCATTCCACAGCACAACAAACCACAAAGCCACAAGAAAAATCCGGCACGGAAAAAAATAATGTGCAGCAAGGTGCTATTGCTGAACAGCCGGCACAAGCCTCTGAACAAAACAAATCATTAATAGCTTCAAACACAGAAGTAAGAAAAAGCAGGATACAGGAAAACAACAGGCAAATAAATGTATATAGTGATGGCGGCTCCGTGAGCACACCTTCCTTAGCGTTTGTAGATGCAGAACAATCCGCAGTTACAGATAAATATGATTTAGGAAGCAGCTTCAGCAAACGGGTTCGTAATCTTAAGGGAGAAATTAAAGAAGATATAAGCCTGCTTGATTTGCCCAACAGTTATTTTTTAATGACCGGACCTGATGGCCAATCTATCCGGGTTTCTTCAAAATTCAGAAACACCATTCAGTATTTAAACGGTAGCGGCAATGAAGAATTACTCGATGTAATTTTAAGAGAAAGCCGCTATTGGAAAAATATTTTCAGAGAGTGGAAAGAAAAAGTAGGTACCTCTGCTTTTGTACCTGCTGCCAATAACTTCATGGATATTGCAGCACTTATGCAACTGTTGCATCAAAACAACACGAAATAATTTTTAAAAAACAGGTTGCTGTTTATCTTTACCAAAACCAAAAGCATGGCAAGGATAAAGCTTGAAGTTCCCTCTACCTTTTCTTTTCAAACTACCATACCAATCCGCATTACTGATGTAAACTATGGCGGTCATGTTGGCAACGACAGTATACTATCTATTTTACATGAAGCGAGAATACAGTTTTTGAAAAAGTTTGGCTGCGATGAAAAAAATTTTTTTGGTGTTGGACTTATTATGAATGATGTGGCTATAGAGTTTAAGAAAGAATTATTTTATGGCGATACTATTCATGCATTTTTAACCATACCCCAATTTGAAAAAATTAGTTTTGATATTTTTTATAAACTGGAGGTGATAGTAAATGAAAATCCAACTATAGCTGTGCTGGCAAAAACCGGTATGGTTTGTTTTAATTACAATACCAAAAGGATAGCCACTGTTCCGGATGGGGCAAAAAAAATGGGCTTTGATAGAAATCAATGCCCGTTTTAATCCAATATCTTATGAAAAACCTGATACAAGATTAATATCCTTTTTGGGTTGTTTTATTGCTGACTGAGTAAACGGCAGAAAATTTGAGTGAATGGGTAAAGGCTTGAAAAAGATAGACGAAAAGAAGTTTTATTTATTTGTTTTAATATAAATATTATGAAGAATTTTAATCGAAGAGACTTTTTAAAAAGCAGCGCTGCGCTGTTACCTATACCACTTATCGGGTATAATTTTGATATTAAAACAGTCCAACCTTTATTATCATTTTCCACGCTGGGTTGCCCGGACTGGAGCTTTGATAACATATTAAGCTTCGCAGCTCAGTATGGTTTTAATGGTATAGAATTCCGTGGCTTAAAGCGCGAAATTGACCTTACCAAAGCTCCTGAGTTCAGCACTGCCAACATTTCCGCTACGCGGAAAAAGTTAAAACAACATAAACTCCGTATTATTAATCTCGGCGCTTCAACCGCGCTGCATTATACCAATAAAGCAGAAAGAGAAAAAAATATTGATGAAGCAAAACACTATATAGATTTAGCGCAGCAATTAAACTGTCCTTACATCCGTGTATTCCCTAATAAACTTCCGAAAGATGATACGAGAGATGCCGTGATAGAATTAATTATTGATGGCTTGAAAATATTAGGTGATTATGCAAAAAATACCGGCGTAACCGTGCTGATGGAAACACATGGCGATGTGGTATACACTGCCGATCTTGTAAAAATTATGGAATCAGTAAATCATCCCAAAGTAGCGTTAGTGTGGGATATTGCAAATATGTGGACGATAACCAAAGAGCCGCCTACAGAAGTATACAGCAAATTGAAACCATACATCCGTCATACGCACATAAAAGATGCTACACTTGAGGGCGATAAAATTAATTATGTTTTGTTAGGCAAAGGCCAGGTTCCCATTTTTGAAGCTATTGACCTTTTGCGCAAAGATGGATACAAGGGATACTATAGTTTTGAATGGGAAAAACTCTGGCATCCTGAATTAATGGAACCTGATATTGCTTTTGCTGATTATGCAAAAGTGATGAAGGAACATTTTGCAATTTGAAATTTGAGATTGGGATGAGGTGACAGGGGGTTTGTTGTTTATGGTTCGTTGTTTATGGTTTGTTGTTTATGGTTTGTTGTTTATGGTTTTTGTATATTTGCAGTTGGTTTTTGAACAAAATTGTGGTTTTGTATTTCACTTTCAAATTTCCACATTTTCAAATTTTCAAATTAATTCCCGGGGCTGACCGGTTTTGACAGCAAAGTTCTTTGTACGAGTAAGCATGCGGTGCGTTGGATAATTAGCACCTTAATCTGAATATTCAACAATTTAAATGGCAATACACAGTATGCCATGGCTGCCTAATCAGTGATTAGTTAGTCATTTGGGCCGCCGTCCGGGTCTGTCTGTTACCGAGGGCCGCCGCCGACTTAAAAAGAAAACGGAATGCTGTTATGCAAGGCTGTGCGCATAACATAAGAACTATACAGCTAAGGAATAAATGGGTATGTTGATGTCCGGCTTATTTCCGACAACCAATCATCAAATAAGCATGTAGAAGGCGTATGGCGGATTTGTTTGGACCAGGGTTCGACTCCCTGCAGCTCCACCAATTTAAAGCCGTTAATTTAACGGCTTTTTTTGTTTGTTGTTTCTACATCAAAGCCTATGAGCTGTTTCAGCAAAGGGTTATTATAGTTTTTTATGAAGCCAAGTATATTATTGTACTGCTCAAATTCATTTCGGGTATGCATAGTAGTTAGTACAATTGCTTTCATATGAGCATTTTGCGCCGCTTCAACGCCTTTAGGTGCATCTTCAAACACTATGCAGTTTTGCGGTTTTACATTTAATAGTTTAGCTGCATTCGTAAAAGTTTCAGGATCAGGTTTGCTCATCTTTACATCATCTGCACTTACAATTGCAGAAAAATAATGCCTAATGTGCAAATTGTCCAGCACAAAATCAATATTAAAAGGAATAGCAGCAGAGCCAATAGCCATTGGTATGTTTTTACTATGCGCAAAGGCAAGAAAGGCATTAAGCCCTTCTATCAATTTGAGTTGTGGCAGAAATGCTTTTTGATATCTTTTTTCTTTTTCAAAAGAAATGCGGTTAGCTTCTTGTTTTGTAAAATGTCCTTTGCCAAAAATTCTTTCCAGCACTTCTTCATTTTTTCCATACATCTGTTCCTTTACCTGGGCTTCTGTAAGGTTTGCATTAAGATCTTTGTTTAGTATATCTCTCCAGGCTACCGCATGGTATGCCATGTCATCTATCATAGTGCCGTTAAGGTCAAAAAGTAAAGCCTTTATATCGCTATTATTCATTATTACTTTGTATTTATAAAGGCGTAAAATTGCTGTTTTAAGCCGGATATTCGAAAAAAACAATATGTATATATTTAAGTTATTATATATATAGTATGGTTTTACATTGACTAAATTAATTTTCTGTAAAAACTACTTGCAACGGACATATTGATGGCATAAGCAAAAAGAATTCCTTTAAATTTGTACAACTACCGGTAAAAAACCTATGATTTAAAAATGCTACCGGTTTACTTACTAATTCCATTATTACGGTACTATAACCTCATTAAAATTCTTACTACTTACCCATTAAATCTGTATTGATCAGATTTAAAATTGAATTGTTATGTACTCGTATGCTTTGTTAGAAAAAGGATGTTATTATCTTATCCAGGAGAAAGAAACTTCACCTGTAGTGCTGATCAGGATAATGTCAGAATCTGATCATTGTGTTTTTATAACCAGGTACGTAGAGTCTGAAATGACTGAATGGAAAAGAAAGACTGATTCTATTGTTGAAATCCTGGAACTGCTTGATGACAGGGCAGTGAAGGAATGGCAATCTTCTTACTATAATAATGAAGATGCTTATTATGAAGATGAAGACTAAGCCATTTGTAAACAAAACAATAACTTCATCCATTGTAAATAATTAATGCAATGGATGATTTTTTTTTAAGCATAGAAAATGTAACAGTACGATCAGGTGAAAAGGAAATTTTAAAAAAGCTCAATCTTAATATAAAAGAAAATGAATACTGGGCGATTGTTGGCGCATCAGGAAGCGGTAAAACAACATTGGCTAACACGCTTTCCGGTAAACATTATTTTACCGGTAATATTAAATTTAATAACGAGGCAAAGCCGAATATCGTTGTGGTTGAGCAGCAGCATCGTTTCAAAAATCTCTCTAATGTTTCTGATTTTTATTACCAGCAGCGTTATAATTCTTCTGATGCAGAAGACGCTATAACTGTTGAAAAAGCATTGGAACAATTAAATCCCCAACAAAAAACAATAGCTACAGGTATTGAAGTTTCGAAGCTGCCCGGCATTCTTCATATAACGCACGTAATGGATGAACCTTTGATACAATTATCAAACGGGGAAAATAAAAGATTGCAGATAGCCAAAGCCATTTTGCAGGAACCGGAATTACTGATACTTGATAATCCTTTTATAGGACTGGACGTTGAAGGGCGTAGGATATTGGCAAATATTATTGATGCGCTTAAACAAACTGGTGTAAATATTCTGCTGATTACTTCTCCTTTTGAAGTGCCGGATAGTATTACTCATGTTGCCGTATTAAGAAACTGAACTATTATTTCTGCTGCTAAAAAAGATATTTTTGATCCATATACAGTGCAGCAAAGCGGAGATTTCCGTATAGATAACAAAGCATTGCAAGCGCTTAAAAAAAATGTAGCGTATGATTTTGAGTATGCCGTACGCATGAAAAATGTAGAGGTAAAATATGGAGATCGTATTATCCTGCATAATATAAATTGGAATGTAAAGAACGGAGAATGCTGGAGCATATCCGGACCTAATGGTGCAGGCAAATCAACTTTATTAAGTTTAATTACCGGCGATAACGCCAAAGCCTATGCAAACGTGGTATATCTTTTTGATAAAAGAAGAGGAACCGGTGAGAGCATATGGGATATTAAAAAGAAGATAGGGCATCTCTCTCCCGAAATGCATATTTATTTTGATTACACTTCAACTGTTTTTCAAACCATTGCTTCAGGTTTGTTTGATTCTATTGGTTTATTCCGCCAGCTTAATGATGAACAAAGAAAACAGGTAAATGAATGGATGCATTTACTGAAACTGGAAAAAATTCAAAATAAACTACTGTCACAACTTTCGGCAGGAGAACAAAGACTGGTATTGCTGGCAAGGGCCCTGGTAAAAAATCCGCCGATGCTTATTTTGGATGAACCCTGCCAGGGGCTCGACAGCGAGCATATTGAAGCGTTCAGGCAAATTATTAATGATATATGCCAAACGTTTGGTACTACACTATTGTATGTAAGTCATTATATACATGAAATACCGGAATGTGTTACAAAAGCGTTGTATTTGAATAATGGAGAAATGACAACAATAGCTATCCAAAAAAATTAGCATCCTATTTAGAGGTTGCAGAAGAACAAAAAATAAAAGCTATTTACGAACTTGTAGAATTGGTTAATGCAATTGTTCTTTAAACAAATGGATTATTTGCAGTGCCACACTTACAACTGTAGTTTAATCTTTAGCTTATTCAATCCTTTCACAATAAATATTATGGCAATAGCAAACAACAAAGACCACAATATTCCTAAAGCGCCGCTTTGCATGGCCGTGGGTATTCTTGTAATATGCAATACACCTAACAGCGCGTAAATAATACCAGGCATTATATAAGCAAGTAATGGGTTAGTAGCAACTGGTTTAAAAAAGTTTGTCCATTTGCTGATACCTTTTATGTCTATAACCCAGTATAGTAAACAAAACAGCAAACAACTTATTCCTGCACTGTATAAGGCCCAGGTAGGCGTAGCATGTATTTTTGAAATTTTGTAATACGGTCTTAGCAAATAACCGGTTATAAAAAGTAAGACTATAAATATTGAAGCCTGAACATAGCTTCTCTTAATATCGGTTTGTGATTGCTTATCAAAAAATATAAGCGAAAGTAAAATACCACATATTACAATAGCCGTATGTATAGCATTACCTGATTGACTTTTTATCCAAAACAGGTATGGTCTTTCCGCCACATAATTTGTTTTGCCTGCCATATAAAACAGGATGCAGTAAATAAGACAACCAATGAGGTACCCTTTTTTTGCGTCGAAAACCTGGTATAATATGCAGGCATATAAATAGGCCCAGCCTATGAGCCCTAATATTCCCCACCAATGCGGTTGCATATACGCATTACCATTTTCACCGCCACGATAAATTAAGCCAAGCATCAGTAACCCGATAAAACCGGCAAGCTGAAAAATATATTTCCACCATCTTCTTTTAAATGTATATATATTCCATACCAATATGATGCATGTATAAAAAAGCAAAAGCCAGAGGCTCCTGCTCATACCTGTTGCATTTTCATTAAGGCTATCTCCTTCTCCATTCACCATAAATACGCCCAGCACTAATAAGCCTAATGTGCGCCAGATAACATGCCATTGTATTTGTAAAAAATCATCTCCCTTTTGCAGTCTCCTGTTCATGGCAAATGGAATTGACATGCCTACAATAAAAAGAAATGCGGGAAATACAATATCAACAAAAGTCATTGCATCTGCATCTGCGGCAACATGCTTCATCCAGGCAGGGATATTTTGTATGCCTGCCAGCTCATTTACAAAAATCATCACGAGAATAGTAATACCCCTGAAAGCATCAACAGATAATATGCGATTGGAAGAAGCAGGCATGAAAGTGATTTATTGCTTATTCAATGTACAATCTTTTCTACAAAATAATTTAGTTATTCAAACCGGTATCCCCGCAAAAAATCACCAATATTCATTCTCTTTTTTCCTTCGAGTTGAATATCCAGTACTTCTATCCACCCGTCATTACACACAAAGCGTAACCATGTTTTTCCATCAGTTGCATATTCGCCGGGTGAAGTGCTTACCGGTTGTTTTAATTTTTTTGCAGAAAATATTTTCAGGGTTTTATTATTCAACATTGTGAATGCTGCAGGGTATGGCGCTAATCCCCTGATAAGATTATATATCTCATCTGCATTTTTATTCCAGTTTATTTTACAGGTATCGGTAAAAATTTTAGGAGCATGTCTTAATTCAGCGGAAGATTGCGGCTGCTCTTGTTCTGTAATTGTTTCATTTACCAAACCATTCACTGTTTTTACCAATAGCTGTGCACCAATTTCCTTCATTCTATCATGCACTTCGCCGGCAGTTTCATTTTCAGCTATCGGTATTTTTTCCTGCAATAAAATATTGCCGGTATCTATTTCATGTTTGAGCTTAAAAGTAGTAACGCCGGTTTCCTTTTCTCCGTTAATCACCGCCCAGTTTATTGGGGCAGCACCACGATATTGTGGTAGTAAAGAACCATGCACATTTATTGTTCCCATCGGCGGCATATTCCACACAACTTCAGGCAACATGCGAAATGCCACTACAATTTGTAAATGAGCATTAAGTTGTTGCAGCGCTTCAATAAATTCGGGCGCTTTAAGCTTGGGAGGTTGTAAAATATGTAAGCCTTTTTCAGCCGCATATTTCTTTACCGCGCTTTCATTCAGTTTCATTCCCCTGCCTGAAGGTTTATCAGGAGCGGTAACCACACCTACAATATTATAACCTGCATCTACAAGCGCCGATAGTGAAGCCACTGCAAATTCCGGCGTTCCCATAAACACTATGCGCACATCAGTTTTGTTCATATTACCTCGCTAAAAATCTTTATACAATAAGTATTTTTTCCTGGTGAGTTTAAATTCACCCAATTTAGGTTCCCAGCTTTTCCTTATTTCATCTTCCGGCATACCTGCTTTAACCTGTTGCCATAAATCATTATTACCGGCAAGCCTGTTAAAAAAACTTTCCTCCATTTTTCCTGATTTAGGTATGATGAAAAAACTATCTTTTTTAGGGAAAAGCTTATATGCTTCGAGCAGCCATTTTAATTGCAGCCTGCTATTTGTTTTTTGCAATACCTCTCCTACTGTTCCGCTCAAATCCCAACCAAAACAAAGTTGTCCATACAATTTAGAATTCTTTGCACCTTCTGTTGGGTTTGGTGTGAACGAAAAAAGATTACCAGGCAAAGAAGGGTGTCCAATCCATTGAAATGGTTTAGGCGTGCCGCGTCCCTCGCTGAGCACCGTTCCCTCAAAAAAACAGGTGGAGGGAAAGAGATATACCGATTGCATGTCAGGAATATTGGGTGAAGGTCTTACGGGTAGTGTATACTTGCTGTTATGATCGTAATTGGCGCATTTTATAATAGTGATGCTGCATTTTGTAAGATCAATTGAACTTCGTTTATCCTCATCCGTGAAAATATCCGGTTGTGTGTTTTTAAGATCAATCCATTTTTCACTAATAATCATCTTCGCATATTCACCCATCGTCATGCCATATACTGCGGGTATAGGCTGCATACCGATGAATGATTTGTATTTCATATTCAGCACCGGGCCATCAACATAAAACCCATTCGGATTTGGTCTGTCTAAAATAATAAGCGGTTTTTTATATGCTATTGCTGCTTCAATATAGTCCTGCAAAGAAGAAATATAGGTATAGTATCTCACACCAATATCCTGCATATCGAACATTAAAATATCGATGTCTTTTACATCATCTGCTGAAGGCTTTTTTTTGTTGCCGTACAACGAAATAATGTTGACGCCGGTTTTGGAGTCAACATAGTTACCTACAGTTTCGCCGGCATCGGCAGTACCCCTAAAACCATGTTCCGGTGAAAATACTTTTTTGGGTGTAACACCTAAACTTTTAAGTGTATCAATGAGGTGTTTATTCCCCACAATAGTTGTTTGGTTGGCAAAAATGGCAACTGATTTTCCTTTTATCAAAGGCAGGTATTTATTAAAGCGATATGCCGCGGGTAGTATAGCATTATCGCCTGGCTGCGCTGCTAATTGAGTATTTGCAGCTACGGTGGTATGACTGTTGCATTTGAGATTAGTAAATGAAAGCAGTACTGATATTATCAAAAAGCTGGTATTAGAAATTACCTGTGAAAAGAAAAGTATAGCCATAATAAGAAATTGGTAATGCATGAATGTGAATCATTTTCAAAGATAGCTATATGCTCCTGTAATTATTGGTGCATTTATTGGTAATTAATCTTTTTGTATAATTATGGGAATCTTATATCTTTCCATCGTTTAATCAACAAAAACAAAACATATGAAACAGGCAAAAAAGGGTGATGTTGTAAAGGTGCATTATACAGGACGTTTAACAGATGGCGAGCAGTTTGATTCTTCCGTAGGACGTGAGCCTCTTGAATTTACCGTAGGTGCAGGGCAAATGATTAAAGGTTTTGACACTGGTGTAGAAGGTATGACCGTTGGCGAAAAGAAAATTATCAATATACCATTTGCAGAAGGTTATGGTGCAAGAGATGAGCAGGCTATTATTGAATTTCCGATTAGCCAGGTACCTGCAGGTATGAAGCTGGAGCCGGGCATGCAACTGCAATTACAGAATCAGCAGGGTTACCCTGTGCCTGTAGTAGTTACAGAGGTAAAAGATGATATAGTTATATTTGATGCCAATCATTCTCTTGCCGGAAAAGATTTGGTGTTTGATGTGGAGTTGGTGGAGATAGCGTAAATAGGCAGTGGTAAATAGGCAATAGTGAATGGTAGGTTTATCATTCATTGTTTGTCTTTTTATGTGTAAGTGCTCACAACCTGAAACCTGCAACTTGAAACCTGTACTCTGCAGCCATTCTTATTCCCTGATGCCTATAGTTGCCTTCACCATCCTGTCTTTTCCCTGCATATCTTTTTTTATAATGCAATTTAAAAACCCATTTATCTCAAATAGTTTTTTTACTGCTGCCCCCTGCGCTTCATGAATTTCCACATATACTTTTCCACCGGCATGTAAATGTAATTTTGCAAACTTTGCAATGGCTTTGTAAAAAAGCAACGGATCATCATTGGGTACAAACAATGCGGTATGCGGTTCGTAGTTCAATACATTTTCCCGCATTCCAGTCATATCAGTTGCAGGTATATACGGCGGGTTGCTTACAATAATATCAAATACAGGCAGCGTGTTGAGTTGCGTTTCGTTTAGCACATCAACCAATAAAAAATCAATACTTGTATTATTGATATCTGCATTTTTTTTTGCAACATGCAATGCCTGTGCATTAATATCTATTGCTGTTACAACAGGAGTATCCAATTGTTTTTTCAGGGCTACAGGAATGCAGCCGCTGCCGGTGCCTATATCTAATATAGAAGAAGGTGGATGCGAAATTGATTTTGCATCTGTAATAATCCACTGAACCAGTTCTTCTGTTTCGGGGCGTGGTATTAATACATGCTCATTCACAAAAAAAGAAAGCCTGTAAAACCAGGCTTCCTGTAAAACATATTGTACGGGTTTGTGCTGTAATAGTTCTGTTGAATAATGTTCCAGTTCTTTTTCCTGATGCGCTGTAAGTTCAAGCTCTTTTTTTAGTGCTCTTTCCATCCGCCTCAGCCCGGTTAATTTTTCAATAACCATATCTGCAATATTCTCCGCCTCACGCCTATCATACAAAATATGTAGCGCACCGGTTAATTTGCGGAAGGCTTCAACTACAGTCATAGTGAAAATTCAGGAATTTAATTCGCTGAGAAATTATTGTAGAGTTGAGCCACAAATGCACAAATAAATCATTCGTGCATTTGTAGCATTCAAAACTTATTTTGCCGGTTCAGCTAATCCCGGGTAATACGTAACCTTCCACAAATCAAAACGCTTAAACTGTGTTGACAGGCGTTGCTTAAAATTATCCCAACTCTTGTTTTGTTTTGGGCTCCACAATACTTCGCTCAATGCCGTAACGCGGGGAAAAAGCATGTATTCCACCTTTGCGGAGTTGGTAATATATTCTGTCCATAAATTTGCCTGGCCTCCCAATACAAAATGTTGCTTATCTGCACTCAATTCTTTGGGTACAGGATCGTAGCCATACACATGCTGCAACGGAAGGTATCCGCCTATCACCAATGAATCATCGTTTTTGCGTTGTGAGTAATCAAAGTAAACGTAGGTAGTGGGAGTCATAATTACATCATGCTTTTGTTCAGCAGCTTCAATACCACCTTTTTCTCCGCGCCAGCTCATAACTGTAGCATTGGGTGCAAGACCACCTTCCAGTATTTCATCCCAGCCAATAATTGCTTTGCCTTTGCTGTTTAAATATTTTTCAATTCTTGATACAAAATAACTTTGCAATCCATGTTCATCTTTTAAGTTATTATCCTTAATAAGTTTCTGACAAAATTCAGATCGCTTCCATGAATCTTTCGGGCACTCATCGCCACCTATATGAATATATTTTGAAGGAAACAGCGCAGCAACTTCATCAAGCACATCCTGCAAAAATCCAAATGTATATTCGCTTGGGCAAAATACATCTTCATATACACCCCAGGACTGCTGCACGTTTTTACCGGTAGTATCTCCGCTCCAGGTTACTCCTTTAGCAGCTTTGGTGGGCTCATCAGGAAAACAGCTCAACTGCGGGTAAGCCGCAATAGCTGCAGAGGCATGGCCCGGTAATTCAATTTCAGGAATGATAGTGATAAACCTGTCAGCCGCATACTGAATAATTTCCTTTATTTCCTGCTGTGTGTAATAACCGCAATATTTTGTATTATCGTTGCCTGTGCCAGGATGATGACCAATGATGGTTCCGTTTCTGCAACCACCCACTTCTGTAAGTCCTGGATATTTTTTTATTTCTATGCGCCAGCCCTGGTCGTCAGTAAGGTGCCAGTGAAAAGTATTGATTTTATGCAGCGCCAGCAAATCAATAAAACTTTTTACAAAAGCAGTATCAAAAAAATGTCTTGATACATCAAGCATTATACCCCTGTAACCAAAACGAGGATAATCTTCAATGCTTGCAGCCGGAATTTTGATTGACGCAGTTTTTTCTGCAGGTAATAATTGTATAAGCGTTTGCAAACCGTAAAAAGTTCCCTGCCTGCTATCGCCATTAATTTTTACAGATGCCGGTGATATATTTAATGTATAGCGTTCTGGTTTATCAGGCGCTTTTATAAAAGTGTTGGTAGTAAAGCTTATAAAATTTTTGGTAGCCGATTTTACAACAGGCAGTTTAATACCAAAATATTTTTTGAGATAGTCATTGAAAAAATCAACGGTTTCTTTTTCTGAACCCTGCTTTGCAACAATTACTGTTTGCTTATTAATAGTAAAGCTGCCGCTCTTTGCCTGTAATTTAACCGGTACCGGAATAATAGGTAGTGTGGTTTGCGCCTGAAGCTGGATTACCGCGCAACCGAATAAAAGGAAAACTAATTTTTTCATTATATTTTTTTTAATTGAAATGACAGTGAGGCGTTCACTATGTTTTCGCCGCAAATATCTGCAAAGTTTATCATTCGGAAGCAATCCCCCAGGGCTCAAAAGTAGAGATGTCTCAAATTCGTATCCATCTAATAAAATTTAAAAAATTCCGTACTTCACGCAAACCGGAATCACAGCATAAAATCATCCTGTTAATATTTTATTAACAAAAATAATTAAACAAACGTTTGATTTATTGATACACTAATCCCTACCTTTGCCCACCTGATTAATTCCTTTACCCGGTTTTTTGCCTGGCATATGACCTACAATTTTATACATGCTGTTTTTAACGCCATGTAGTTTTTTAATTATAATTATGACAAACAGGAAGCTGCTTTTTTTTACAGGTTTATTATTTATGTCTTTCAGGCTCGTTGCACAGCAGGAACAGGATTCCATTTTAGCAAATGCAACCTTACCTAACGTTATAGAATATGCGCTAAAGAAACAGCCTGTTGTTCAGCAATCTTTGATTGATGAAGAAATTACCAGCCTGCAGATTAAATCCAAACTTGCGGATTGGTTTCCGCAAATCAATTTCAATTATTTATATCAGCACAACTTCCAGGTGCAAACCAGCATTATTGGAGGCAATCCGGTAAAACTTGGTGTTAATAATACCTCAGCGTTGCAGTTTACCGGAACGCAAACCATATTTAACCGCGATGTTTTACTGGCTAACCGCACTGCGGGCATTGTGCGCCAGCAGGCAAAGCAGCAAACAGCGGGTAATAAAATTGATGTTGTGGTAAATGTGAGCAAAGCATTTTATGATGTGCTTGCATCAGAGCAACAGATAAAAGTGATTGATGAAAATATCGGGAGATTGGAAAGAAGTTTAAAAGATGCCAAATCGCAGTATGATGCCGGCATTGTAGATAAAACGGATTATAAAAGAGCCACTATCGCTTTGAATAATGCAGTGGCATCAAAAAAAAGCAGCGAAGAAGCGCTGGCAGCCAAGAAAACATATTTAAAAAGCCTGATAAACTATCCCGCAAACGAAACACTGAGTATAGTATATGATAGCCTGTCACTCGAAAAAGAAATTCCGGTTGATACTTTAAACGGCGCGGATTATTCAAAGCGGATAGAATATAGAATATTGCAAAGCCAGCGCCAGTTGCAGCAAGCAAATATCAGCTACAATAAATGGAGCTATATACCGAGCGTATCTGCCAATGGCGCATATATACTCAATTACCTCAACAATGATTTCGGAAAATTATATAATACTTCCTATCCTAACTCTTATGCAGGGTTGTCACTCAACTTCCCTATTTTCCAGGGGGGCAAGCGCAGGTATAATTTAAAACAGGCGGAGTGGCAGTTAAAAAAAACCGACCTTGATATGGTGGGTTTAAAAAATTCGGTAAACAGCGAGTATAGTGCAGCGTTAGCAAGCTATAAGGCAAACCTTGCCAATTATATTGCTGTTAAGGAAAATGTGGCGCTTGCAAAAGAAGTGTATGATGTTATACAGTTGCAGTACCGCTCCGGTGTAAAAACGTATCTTGAATTAATTACCGCAGAAACAGATTTGCGTACCGCGCAAATTAATTACTACGATGCATTGTATGGCGTGCTAAGCAGCAAAGTGGATGTGCAAAAAAGTTTAGGAGAAATCAATCCTTAATTACCAATTATATTATTCATATACCAGAATCAAATTATATATATGCTTTTTAAAAGAATGAATGTTTACCTGGCAAGTGCAGTGTTGATAGTATTATCAGCTTGTGGCAGCAAGCAACAACAGCAGCAGCAAGGTTTGCCGCCTGCAATACCTGTTACTTTACAAACAGTACAAGCCACCACTGCGGTGTATCATGATGAATATCCCGGAACTGTTGTAGCATTAAATCAAACAGATATTCGTGCACAGGTTACCGGCTATATTACCGGTATATATTTTAAGGATGGTGATAAAGTAAAGAAGGGGCAAAAATTGTACTCTATTGACCAGCAATTGTATAATGCCAACTACCAGCAGGCCATTGCAAGCCTGCAGGTGCAGGAAACCAATTTGCTAAAAGCGCAGAAAGATGCTGATCGCTATCACGAACTGGATAAAAATGATGCCATTGCCAAGCAACAGGTAGACTATGCCGATGCCGCGCTGGAATCAGCCAAAAAACAGGTAGATGCAGCTAAAGCTAATGTGAATGCAGTAAGATCGAATGTTAGCTTTTCAACCATTGTTGCGCCTTTTAACGGCACTATTGGCATTTCACAGGTAAGAAGCGGAACATCTGTTGTGGCGGGTCAAACTATCTTAAATACTATTTCAACAGATAATCCTATAGCCGTTGATTTTACAATAGATCAAAAAGAATTGTATCGCTTTACACAATTACAGCAGCAAAAAAAGGCAAATGATTCAACATTTTCCATCGCATTTGGTAATGATGCTTATCCAAAGTTTGGAAGCATCAGTGTAATTGACCGTGCTGTTGATCCGCAAACCGGTACAATAAAAGTACGGCTTTCGTTTCCCAATGAAAAGCATTTGCTGAAAGCAGGGATGAGTACCACTGTTGGTGTATTAAATGCCGGTGGCACAGAATCTGTTATCATTCCTTACAAAGCAGTTACAGAGCAATTGGGTGAATTTTTTGTGTATGTGCTTGGCGACAGCAGCAAAGTTACACAACGTAAAGTGCAGCTTTCAAGACCAATAGGCACTAATATCATTGTAAAAGAAGGATTGAAAGCTAATGAGCAGATTGCAGTGGAAGGTGTGCAGAATCTTCGCGAAGGTGCTGTAGTAACTACACAAAGTCCGCAACCTTCTGCAGGCGGGGCAAAAAAGTGATGAAATAATAAGACAACAATTTTATAGAGCATGATAAATCAGGATAACGGGTTTAATAACAGGTGTTCATTCACAATTCACTATTCTTAAAGTGATCACACACTATTCATTATTATGATAGCAGACGTATTTATAAAAAGGCCGGTAACGGCAATCGTTATATCCATTGTAATTGTATTGGTAGGTATTATTTCACTGATCAATCTTCCGGTTGCGCAGTATCCTGAAATATCTCCTCCCACGGTAAACATCTCCGGCAACTTTACCGGTGCAGATGCGCAAACGGTGGAGCAAACAACAACCACCGCCATAGAAACGCAGGTGAACGGTACGCCCGGCATGACCTACATGAGCAGCAACAGCGCCAGCAGCGGGCAGAGTAATATTACCGTAAACTTTGAGGTAGGTACTGATATTAACATAGCAACACTTGATGTGCAGAACAGGGTGAGTGTGGCAGAGCCAACACTGCCGGATGCGGTAAAGCGTTTAGGCCTTACCGTTCGTAAGCGCAACCCCAGCGTAATGGCGGTATTCGGGTTTTACTCGCCTAATGGTACACATGATGCATTGTTTATAGGCAACTATGTAAACATGTATGTTAAAGATGCGATACTCCGCGTAAAAGGCGTGGGCGATGTGCTTTCGCGGTCAGATGATTTTAGTATGCGCATATGGTTAAACCCGGAAAAGATGGCCGCACTGGGTATTACTCCTGCCGAAGTTAACACTGCTTTACAGGAACAAAACCTGCAGGTTGCCGCGGGTACTGTAGGCGGTAATCCTCAACCCAATATACAAACATTTGAATATTCCGTACTCACCAACAGCCGCATTAATAAGAAAGAAGATTTTGAAAATATAGTTGTGCGCAACAAGCCTGCTGATGGAAGCATTACTTACCTCAAAGATGTGGCAAGAGTAGAGCTGGGTCGTTTTGATTATGGCATTAACGCGTTTGTGAATGGTGGTAAGCCTGCCTCCTTCCTGTTAATATACCAGGCGCCGGGCGCTAATGCGCTTGATACCTATAAAGGTGTAATGAAAGCGATGGAGAACTTAAGAAAAACTTTTCCTAAAGACATTGATTTTCTTATTCCGCTTGAAACCGTATCTGTTGTTAATGCCTCCATCAACGAAGTGGTGCATACACTGGTAGAAGCATTAATACTCGTGGTATTGGTGGTGTTCCTGTTTCTGCAAAACTGGAGGGCTACGCTCATACCTGTGTTAGCGATACCGGTTTCACTGATTGGTACTTTCATACTTTTTGGCCCGCTTGGTTTTACCATTAATACTCTTACTTTATTTGCGTTTGTGCTGGCAATTGGTATAGTGGTAGATGATGCGATTGTGGTGGTGGAAGCTGTGCAACATAATATTGACCACGAAAAAATGTCGCCCAAAGAAGCTACCAAAAAGGCGATGAAAGATATATCAGGCCCTGTAATAGCAATTGCATTGATATTAGCAGCGGTATTTATTCCCGTAGGATTTATACCCGGCATTGTAGGAAGATTGTATCAGCAGTTTGCCATTACCATCGCGGTGTCCGTCTTAATTTCCGCATTTGTGGCGTTATCGCTTACGCCGGCATTGTGTACCATTTTGCTTAAACCATCAAAACCCGAAGACGCAAAAAAGAATGTACTTGAAAAATTCTTTGCATGGTTTAATAACTGGTTTGGTAAAGTTACCGGCAGTTATACAAGAGGCGTTGCCAAATGGGTAAGAGCAACGCCCTATGTATTGGTGAT
>JADLCD010000116.1 GCA_020847395.1 Chitinophagaceae bacterium | reverse complement strand
CTCACCACGAAAAGCATACCAGCCAAATATGACCAGACCAATTATAATAGGCATAAAAATAATAATGACCATCACCCAAATAACCGGATTATTAATTTCTTTTGTTCCTCCGGCTTTTATATTGGTAAGTGCGCCATGCACCAATTCATAGACAATAAAAGGTGCTAATACAAGAAAAATCAAACCAAAATATCTTTTAAACAGGTTCATTTGTCAATCATTTATATTGTTATCAATTTTGTTTCTAAGATACAAAACACCAATGATCAGGCATAGCGCAGTAACTCCAATGGGATACCAAAGTCCAACTAATTTATCTGTGGGATACGTAGTTGTAAGCAACAAACCAATAAAAGGGACCAGGCCGCCAAAAACACCATTACCAATATGATAAGGAAGCGACATGGATGTGTAACGAATTTTTGTTGGAAACAACTCTACCAGAAAAGCAGCAATAGGTCCATACACCATAGTCACAAACAGAATTAATATAAACACCAACCCGACAAACTTCCAATAAATGGGCTGAGGCAAATGCACATTTTTTTCAACCCGTACAGGTGCTGAACGCTCCACCGAATTTGCTTTCAAGGTGTCGGTAATAATTTCTGTAAACGAAAGTCCATTACTCAAAACAACCGGCTTAGTAACCGTACGCAACGAATCATTTGAATTGGCCAGCGGCAATACGACTACCGTTGATTTTTCATTTCCTGTTCTGCTTGCATGATTAGCCGCTATACTTTCTTGATAGCTGCCACTGGCGTCATTCAAAAATATTTTAAAAATTGGGCGATAAAGAAATACGGCTAACGCCATGCCGGTCATCATTATCCACTTTCTGCCTATTTTATCGCTTAGCCATCCCCAGAAAATAAAAAAAGGCGTAGCAAATAAAATTGCCCACAACATGATCGTACGACTTTGTTCAAAATTGATATTGCAGGACTTTTCCAAAAAGGTTTGTGCATAAAACTGACCGGTGTACCATACTACGCCTTGCCCCATTACAGCTCCAAATAAAGCCAGTAAAACCATTTTGAAATTTGCCTTGCGGCTAAAACTTTCTTTGATAGGATTGGCCGATGTTTTAACCGTTGCTTTTAACTCGGCATACAATGGCGACTCCTGCATCTTCATTCTGATGTAAATGGAAATGCCTACTAATAAAATTGAAATCCAAAATGGATATCGCCAGCCACCCCATTCGGCATTAAAAGACTGATCGGACATGCCCGCCTTTACCAGTAATATAACGCCCAATGCTACAAACAAACCAATCGTTGCAGTGGTTTGAATCCAACTGGTATAAAAGCCTCTTTTATTTGCAGGTGCATGTTCGGCCACATAAGTAGCAGCACCGCCATACTCACCACCCAGCGCAAGCCCTTGTAATAGCCTAAGCAATAAAACGATGATGGGCGCAGCTATCCCAATACTTTCATAACCCGGTACACAACCAATTAAAAAAGTGGAACCGCCCATCAAAACCAAGGTAAGCAAGAAGGTATATTTTCTGCCAACTAAATCGCCCAGTCGGCCAAATACCAGTGCACCAAATGGCCGCACTATAAAACCGGCAGCAAATATGGCTAATGTACTCAGCAATGCCGCAGTAGGATGATCTTTTGGAAAAAACTGAGTAGAAATGGTTGTACTCAACATTCCAAAAATGTAGAAATCATACCATTCAATCATGGTGCCTACTGATGAAGCAGCAATCACTTTTTGTATTTTACCGGTTTCATTCATGCGATTAAAATACGAATTGATTTTTGCACAAGAATATTTTTTTTCTGTTCGTACATTTATAACCTAATTTATTGATTATGTCATATCCATACCAAATTACATCGCAAGCACAATATGAGCAAGCTTATAAAGAAAGTATAGAAAATCCGGAAAAATTTTGGGCTGCCATAGCCGAACATTTTCAATGGAGAAAAAAATGGGACAAAGTGCTGGAGTGGAATTTTAATGAACCAAAAATAGAATGGTTTAAAGGAGGCAAGCTCAACATTACAGAAAACTGTATTGACAGACATTTGCCGGCATTGGGCGAAAAGCCGGCTATCATTTGGGAACCCAACGACCCCACTGATCGGGTGAGGATTGTTACTTACAATCGTTTACACAAAAGAGTGTGCCAGGTAGCACAGATGTTGCGTAATAATGGTGTACAAAAAGGTGACAGAGTCTGTATTTATATGGGTATGGTGCCCGAGCTGGCTTATGCCGTTTTGGGCTGTGCCCGTATTGGCGCTATTCATAGTGTCATCTTCGGAGGCTTTAGTGCACAGAGCATTGCCGACCGAGTTGATGATGCAAAAGCTGAATACATTATTACCTGTGATGGCGCATATCGTGGCGATAAAGTCATTCCATTAAAAAGCGTAATTGATGATGCCTTGATAGGCAATAAAACTATAAAACGGGTTATCGTTTTTACCAGAACAAGAACTCCTGTATCAATGATTAAAGGAAGAGATATGTGGTGGGAGGATGAAATGGATATTGCGGAAGATCAGATTGAGAATAACTCCGCAATCAACTCACCTGCCGTGGAAATGGATGCTGAAGATCCATTGTTTATTCTTTATACATCCGGAAGTACCGGCAAACCGAAAGGTGTGGTTCATACCACCGCCGGATATATGATTTGGACGGCATACACTTTTGTTAATGTTTTTCAATACAAACCCGGCGCTATTCATTTCTGCACGGCAGATATTGGCTGGATAACCGGGCATAGTTATATTGTATATGGGCCACTGGCTGCCGGTGCTACCTCACTCATGTTTGAAGGCATTCCTACCTGGCCTGATGCAGGCAGGTTTTGGGATATTGTTGATAAACATAAAGTGGACATTCTATACACCGCACCTACTGCTATCAGAAGTTTAATGGGCTTTGGACTCGATCCTATAAAAAATAAAAATCTTTCATCATTAAAAATTTTAGGAACCGTAGGCGAACCTATTAATGAAGAAGCCTGGCATTGGTATGATGAAAATATTGGCAAGAAAAAATGTCCGATAGTAGATACCTGGTGGCAAACAGAAACTGGTGGATGTTTAATTTCAAATATGGCAGGGGTTACTCCATCACGTCCCAGTTGGGCTACCTTACCCATGCCGGGAGTATTGCCATTATTAGTAGATGAAAATGGAAATATAGTAACTGAGAAAGATGCTGATGGATATTATAAAGGAAACCTGTGTATGGCTGCACCCTGGCCGGGCATACTGCGTACTACCTGGGGCGATCATGAAAGATGCCGAACCAATTATTTTGCTACTTATAATAAT
>JADLCD010000115.1 GCA_020847395.1 Chitinophagaceae bacterium | reverse complement strand
TTACTTATCTCAATGACCACGCGGGTGAAACCGGCAACAGGATTACCAAAGGGTACCTGACTATGGTGCAGGAAAAACTGCCCGGCGTTAAAGCCATCAACAAAGGATACAATGGCTGGACTTCCGGTGGCATAGCTGATAAGTTTGCAGAACTTGATATTCCTAAAGCAGATATTTACAGTATATTTCTTGGCACGAACGACTGGTGGCAGGGGCGTCCTATCGGCACTTTGGATGATTATAAAAACAACAGCGGCAACAATACGGTGTATGGTTCTTTTCGTATTATTATTACTGAACTGCGAAAGCTGAACCCCAAAGCAAAAATTATTCTTATTACGCCTTTGCAGCGGGCCGATTTTGTATATTTAAATGATGCTCATAACAACGCTTACGGATCATACAAACCAAAGAACAATCAAACATTAGCGCAGTTGGCAGAAGCAATAAATACTATAGGTAAATTCGGAAAATTTCCGGTAGTAGATTTGTATAATAAAAGCGGGATTACACAGCAGAATATTATAAAATACAAACGACTCAAAGATCCTTCAACCGGGGTTTACAAAAATTATAGCTATCCTGATTTCATCAATATTCCTTTTAATCCTGATACGGATGAATATCCTTACCCGGTTGAATCTATTGATATGACTTATGACGGACTTCATCCCTCAGATAAAGGATATGCAGTAATTACAGCCATGTTGCTTAAGGTGCTAAAATAAATATGCATCATCAAAACAAGAAATATTCCTGTATAGCTTAAAACAAATTGCCAGTTCGTTTAAGAACTGGCAATAATGTATATTAATTTGAGCAAAAAAACTACACAAGTAATCTTACGATGCATTGCGCAGGTAAGAATTATTCAATCCGAAGTTAGCGTCGCGGTGCCTGAATCCTGAACGTATACGACTTAAGCTTTCTTTAGTAATACCTAAGAACGAAGCAAGATACGTTAATGGAATACGCTGAAGTGCTTCCGGTTGTTTTTGTGTGAAATAATGATAGCGGTCTGCTGCTTCCATAAACCTTGTTGCAAAAAGATTTTCCTGCATTTCCATAATAAATATGCTCATAATAGTGCGGTGCAACCCATCAATACTTGCATATTGGCGGCTTAGATTTAGTAGTTCCTGGTAAGGAATTACACCTATTACCGTTTCTTCAAGAATGTGCATTGTTTCCCTTGCCGGTGTGTTTAGCAGCAAACTGTGTAAAGAGGAAATAATGTGACTATCATAACCCAGCCAGGTAGTGTGTTCTTTTTGTGCTGTTTTATGAAAAAGGCGATAAGAGCCTTTTACAATCACAAAAAGATCACCGCAAAACTGATCCTGTTCAAAAACATAATCATTTTTACGATACTCTTTTAAGGTAATAATGCCGCGCAGGGCTTGTTGGCCTGCTTCATCAAGGGGAGCGTATTGCTGGCAAATAGCGATTACTTTCTCCATAGTTACAGGTTCAATTAATGATACTTTTTTCACGGGGGTAGAAATTAAATTCGATAAAATAGAATTATCAAATATTAAACGGGCTCAATCTGGCATTATTATAACTTTTGTTATTTTTCCGTCGTGGATTACCGTATGCTAATCGAAAACTTAAAAGCGAAACACAAATGCTTTAATAAATACTACAATAAGAGGGAGTTATACGAAATGAGAGGTGGCATATTTACGATTAAAGATCAGTAATTATATATGCTTTAGCTGCTTTATAAGATTTATAGGGTCTGGCGATTTAAATATAGTAGTGCCAATAACCAGCGAATGAGCGCCTGCTTCAACTATTGCAGGAGCGTTTTCTAAAGTAATACCTCCGTCAACTTCTATAATAGTATTAAGCCCCATTTCATCTATACGTTGCCGGAGTATACTAATTTTTAATAATGAGTGATGTATAAATTGCTGTCCGCCAAATCCCGGGTTAACACTCATTATGAGTACTATATCAAGATCCTGCAGAACATCCTGCAGAAATTGCACAGGCGTATGCGGGTTAATAGCTACCCCGGCTTTCATACCCAAATTTTTGATTTGTTGAATATTTCGGTGAAGGTGCGGACATATTTCATAATGTACTATCAGGTGATCTGCCCCGGCCAGTTTAAAATCTGCGGCATATTTGCCAGGTTCTTCTATCATCAGGTGTACATCAAGAGGCTTTGTAGTAGCCTCTCTTACTTTGGCTATTATGGGCATACCGAAACTGATGTTGGGAACAAAACGCCCATCCATCACATCAAGGTGAAACCAGTCCGCTTCGCTTTTATTAACCATTTCGCACTCATCCTGGAGCTTCAGAAAATTACATCCTAATAACGAAGGTGCTATTATTGCCATAGTAACGAAGATATGGAATAATGAAATAAAGATGAACATTGAACATCTTCATGAGTGCAGGAGCTTTCCGCATACAGCAGCTTTAAAAGGCGTACACCATTTGTTGTATAATTTGTAGAACGGATGATTTAATTTATATAATAAGATCCTGTAAAAATTTCTTTTCGCTAACCGGAATACACAGATAATTTTTAACCTCTGCAAACAGTGTGTATGCATATGCAGTACACCAACCGGTAAATGGAAATATCGGTAGCCAAAATAAAAAATGGACAGGTGTAGTAAAATGAAGTAGAATTGCTGTTAGCAATATATATGCAGGGTAGGTAATCGTTATTAATCCGCATAACAGCGCGTCATAAAAAATAGATTTTTTTGTTTTGTGGTAAACCCACCTGCTCAGGGGGAAATAATATAGTCCGTTCAGCAGTAAACCCGTTATGCCAGGAACAACCGCTAAACCGAAAAGCGATAAACTTTTATAAAAACTTTTATTGCCGGTAACAGTATACTGTCGTGCTATTGTATGTAGTGCCGGCGTAGCAGCAGATTGTTCTATTTTTTTTCCGGTAATGTGTAATTTATATATACGGCTGCATATGGTTGTTCTATTTAAACTTTTAATTACGATTTGCCAAGCACGGATATTTTCTTTTTTTTCAGATCTCATACATGGTACAAGTGGCTCTAATTTTTTAAATAGTGTAGTATTTAAGTTTTGTTTCCATAAGCCATCGCTTAATTGGCTGTCTATCAAACCAGGATACAAACTATCGCCGGTTTGTATAACAATCGTTTTACCCGGGTGATTATAATCACTGTATGTTAGTCCTACGGGCACAACTGCTAATTTTGATTTCAAATTCACATCAGTAATTGCATGGCGTACAATTTTTGAGATGCCGCTTTTAATGGGTTTCAAATTCCAATCGTGCAGGGTTTGCCCTTCAGCAAATATTATAATAATGCCATTGTTTTTTAAAATTTCTTTACATCGTTCAATTGTTCTGAAATTTTCACGAAGCTTATCTTTTTCTTCAGACAGGCGATATATCGGAATTCCATTAAGTTTATCTAATAATATTTTAAACAGCTTATTATTGAACATGTCGCTCCTGATGGTAAAATATACTTTTTGAGTACAACAGCAACCAATCACAACAGCATCCATTAAGGAATTTGGGTGATTGGCAGCGATGATAGCGGGCCCTTTTAAGTGCCGCAGTGATTTGCCGCAAATTATTTTTCTTCTAAAAAAGAATAACAGGCTGAAACGTGCAATAAATTTTATAAGGCTGTAAAACAAAAAATATATTTTTATTATTCAGATTTACGGGTATCAAATTACATAAATTACATGAAGCAAAAACATCTTGTAGTTATAGGAGGAGGAGCTGCTGGTTTTTTTACAGCTGTAAATGCAGCAGAAATGAACCCAGTTATAAAAGTTACGATACTCGAAAAAAATAGCAAATTACTCTCTAAAGTACGTGTTAGCGGCGGTGGCAGATGCAATGTAACTCATGCCTGCTTTGATATTAATGATATGGCCACGCAATATCCCAGGGGAACTAATTTTTTAAAAAAGGCTTTTCATCATTTTTTTACAACAGACACCATTGAATGGTTTGACAAGAGGGGAGTGAAATTGAAAACAGAAGCTGATGGAAGAATGTTTCCATTATCAAATACTTCAGAAACAATAATTAATTGCCTTGTAAAGCAAGCTAATAAAAATGAAGTTGAGATAAAAATGAATGCTGAAGTGAAAAGAATAATTTGTAACAGGCATAATGATATTGAAGGAGTTTTTGAAATTGAACTTATGAATAGCAGTATACTGTATGCAGATTATTTATGCATTGCGAGCGGCGGGTATTCCAAAATCAGCCAGTTTAACTGGCTTCAGAATTTAGGTCATACTATTGCATTACCTGTTCCCTCTTTATTTACATTCAATATGCCAGGCAATACTATTACAAACCTTATGGGTGTAAGTGTTGATAAGGCAATAGTAAAAATAAAAGGAACGAAATTTTCAGAAGAAGCGCCTTTGTTGATTACGCATTGGGGAATGAGTGGACCTGCTATTTTAAAATTGAGCGCTTGGGGTGCAAGGCAATTGGCAGATTTAAATTACAACTTTGATATTACTGTAAACTGGTTGCCGGATTATAATGAACAAACTTTGCGAAAAGAATGGACCATAGTAAGGCAACAATATGGATCGCAAAAAATCTTTTCCCGTAATCCATTCGGATTACCGGGCAGGCTATGGACTTATTTCCTTGAAGAAAGCAAAATATTACCTGAACAACGATGGGGTGATGTTACTTCTGCACAGCAACAGGTATTAATACAATGCCTTACGTCGCATCATTTTAAGGTAAAAGGAAAAACAACATTTAAGGAAGAGTTTGTAACCTGCGGAGGAATATTGTTAAATGAAATTGACGTTAATACGATGCAAAGCAAAAAGCAGCCTAACTTGTTTTTTGCAGGAGAAGTAATAGATGTAGATGGCGTTACCGGTGGTTTTAATTTTCAAAATGCATGGACAACAGGATGGATAGCAGCGAAAGCAATAGCAAAAAATATGAAACATTAATTCAATACCACTTAATCTGATGATTTAATCCAACGCACTTTTAAATTTGGTTCCTGTATATTTTTATCTACCGGGAACATTGGCCGCTCAATTCTTTTATAAGGCAACCTTGCAAGGTACTGATCAACACCGCCGGGCGTAAGCGCTAACAGCCAGTCTGCATGCATATTATATAATTCAGGCTCGAGGTAACCTATTTTCACCACTACAATCGCTGACTTGCGTGGTTCAAGTTTGAGGTTTGTAAAATCAGCTTCTTTATGATAGGGCTTTCTTTTTTGTGTAACAATCACAAATACTGACCCGGTTTGAATAACTGCTTCAACACCTGCATTAGCATCGCCTTCACGAATAGCATGTACAGTTCCATCTATTAATAACGGTGGCGCATACCTGCTGTCTACTTCAGCGCCAACCAATCCTTTTACCTTACCACCAACGCCTGCTGCCAATGCTTTTTTTATCATATCAGGCCCGGGTATAGAAGCATAAATCAATACCGGTCCATTAGCAGTTTTAAATTCTTTTCTTGCTAATATTTGTTGCAACGACCATGTTACATCACCTGCTCCGCCTGCTGTTGGGTTATCACCTGAATCACTGATAAAGAATGGATGCTTTTTACTGGCAGTTGCTTTGTCAATACATTCCTTAAGATTGCCTGTAGGCGCTACAAAATTAAACTCATTTCTCACACGCCAGAAATGATTGGCCAATTCTTCTGCGGAAGCAGTTACTGCTGCTTCATCATCACCCGTAACCATTATTACACCATGATTGCGCGGTTCATCTGCCCACGGATAGCCCATCCATATGGCGGCTTCAATAACACCGTTTCTAACTGCGGCTGTTTTTACATGCTCATATAAACTTTTTGCCGGTTCAATGCGGGTGCTGGTTTGCTCACCCGGCAATAAAATGGGCACAGGTATCCATGCTTTATATTTGGGTTTGCCCTTACCAGATTCAAGTCTTTGCAATAATTGTTCAACAGAACGTTGTTTTGTTTCCTGCGCGTCTTCATGCGGCGCCATCCGGTAGCAGGTTATTAAATCCGATTGTTCTGCTAAATGTATAGATACATTGCCATGTAAATCCATTGAAGTGGAGATGATGGTTTTTTGTCCCACAACTTTTCTTACTCTTGTTATCATATCACCTTCCGGATCGTCTAACCCTGTAACACTCATAGCGCCATGTATATCAAAAAATAAACCATCATAGGGAAGATTTTTCTTCAATGAATCAAGCATATAACCAAGCATTGTTTCGTATGCTTCGCTTGTTACTGCTCCGCCGGGTAATGAACGGGCCGTAACCGCAGGCAACCAAACAGCGCGGCTTCTTATATTTGACCCGGTTTGCATAAACCCCGGGTAAGAAGTGTAAATCTGTTCTCCCCGTTTAATAGTGAATGCGGCTTCGGTGCTTAATGCCGGTGAAAAGGTGCTTGATTCAATGCCTATACCGGCAATAGCAATACGGGGAAGGTTGGCATTGTTTTGTGCAAACGATGGTGCGTCTGTTATAAATAATACTGATAAAAATAAAATTTGTTTTAACATGCTGCACGTTATTGAGTGGATATTCAATATAGTTAAAAATGATTTGTGCTCCTGTAAAAGCCGGATAGTTTATATAGATCCACCCTTTACTAATATAGATTCAATTGTTCTGTCCTGTATAAAGGTACTGCCTGAAAGCGTAGCCATCATACTTTGAAAAGCAAGCTTGCCGAGTTTTTTACCGCTTGTTTCTATGTAGGTTATCTGGGGATAATATAAGGTTGGTATAAACCCGTTGCTGATGGCTATAACTGCGATATCATCGGGTATTTTCAATTGTTTTTTCTGGATAGCTCTCATTACACCCGTGAGTATTTCATCCGTCATGCAAAAAATGGTATCGGGTTTTAGAGTAAGACATTCGTTGGTGAGTTCTTCCGCATGAATTTCACTCGACGAATAGGCTGTAATATATGCTATACTATGCTGATTCATAATTTCAGTAAACGCGTTAAACCTCTTCTTTGTGATCAAAAAGTTGCTGTTACCAAATAAAGCCAGTACTTTCTTCTTCTGCTTTTCAACTATGAGGTTTGCAGCCATAGATGCAGAATCAATATCTGCAACGCATACTTTATGACAATCTGATCTTTCCGGAACCCTGTCAAAAAAAATAACAGACACGTCTACCTCTTTAAGCTTTAAAAACGGCTCAATATCTTTTGTTTCAGGTGTTATGCATGCAAATAAACCATTAACCCGGTTTTGCCGGCATAATTTTATATTGGCGGCTTCAATTTCCGGATCATCTCCGGACTGCAATATCATGAGGGAATAATTATTCTTCCTGCCTTCCTCTTCAAGAGAGGCAATAACTGAATCGTAAAAAAAGTTGGATATAGATGGTACAATTACTCCAAAAAGGCGGCTGTTTTTGGTGCGCAGGTGTACCGCGTTAATGTTGGGTTCATAATCAAGCGTACTTGCCAGTTCTGTAACCAGAAGTTTTGTCTTTTCCGATATATCAGGATGATTTTTTAGCGCCCTGGATATAGTGGATATACTCAAACCGGAAACTTCAGACAATTTTTTGAGGGTAGTATTGATCATCGCAGGCAGTTTGTTAAAACAAATGTAGGGAAATTATCAACTGCAAACGTTTGCGATAATGTTTGCGGTGACGTTTGCAGCAGCTTAATACATTTCTCTGATGTCTGTAATATAATATTATGATAGTTTTATGACTTAATTGCTTGAAAATATGAATATAGTGATTGCTTGGTACTACACTCCATTCATATCTACAGCCAAAACATCCAAAAAATAACTCCAAAAAAATCAAATTATGCTGCTTGCTTTGCGACATACCGTAATGTTATGTTTTGCGGTGCTTATGATCTCTTCAATTGCACAGGCCCAATCCGTAACGGGTTCAGTTATGGATAATAAAGGCGCAGGACTTCCCGGTATTTCAGTAATTATTAAAGGTACCGGTAAAGGAACGTCCACCAATGCAGACGGCGTATTTACATTGAATGATGTAAAAGCCGGCGCTAAACTGGTTTTTTCCGGTGCAGGTTATAATACCCAGGAAATAGCTGCTACTCCCGGAACTCCTATGAACATTGTTTTAGAAACCAATGTAGCGGGGTTAAATGAAATTGTGGTAGTAGGATATGGTACTGCACGTAAAAAAGACATTACCGGTGCGGTTGCTTCGGTTAAGGCAAAAGATTTTAACCAGGGCGTTATTGCCGCTCCGGATCAATTGTTACAAAACAAAGTTCCTGGCTTGGAAATTACCAGCAATAGTGGACAGCCTGGTGCCGCAACTACCATTAAAATCAGGGGAAACAACTCGCTTAGGGCGAGCAATAATCCTTTGTATGTGGTAGATGGTGTACCCTTAGATGGAAGAACCGCGAAACCTGGTCTTAATTTTGGCAGTGGATCTGGTCTTGATTTTGGTACTACGCCGGAATCTAATCCATTGCTGTATATTAATCCTAATGATATTGCACAGGTAGATGTGTTGAAAGATGCTTCATCTGCGGCTATCTATGGATCAAGAGGTGCGAATGGTGTTATTGTTATTACAACTAAAAGAAGTGGAGCCGGTGGAACAAAAATTGAATTCGGTTCGAGATTTGGAGCAGCAGCGGGTTATATGCACAAAGTTAAAGTTTTAACACCCGAACAATTCAGAACAGCTTTACATACTTATAGCCTGGATACACTTTCTGTTTCTTTAGATCATGGCGCTTCAGTTGATGCATTAGATGCTGTAACGCAAAAAACATTATCTCAGGAATACAATATCGCTTTAAGTGGTGGTAACGAAAACGGAAAATTTCGTGCTTCTTTTTTAGGTTCGAGAAACAATGGATTTTTGAAAAAAACTTCTCTTGACAAATACCTGGGCAATTTTACCGGTGAATATAAATTTCTTGACAAGCGTTTAACCATCGCTTTTGGAATGATAGCCGGGCACACCACAGAGCATATGGGATTGATCAGTAATACCGCCGGTGCGGGTGGTAATTTAATATCTTATGCACTAAACTGGAATCCTACTGCGCCTCTTACAAGCGGTGGACTTTTCAGCCCTGCTACTAACTCCGTGCCTAACCCACTTTCCGTAATTGATGGATATAATGACGTAGCAGATGTGAATGTTTTTCTTGGAAATATTTCTGCCAGTTTGAGAATAATTAAGGGGCTGGACTATAAATTTTTATATGCAATAAACCATGGAACAGGAAAAAGAAAAACCAGTATTGATGGTTGGGTTGATGCGATAAACGGTGTTTCTGGAATTGGTGTAGCCGCGCTTTCTGATGCATTCCTTACTTCTCAAACCTTTACTCATACGTTGAACTATGGCGTTGATCTTACATCAAACCTGAGATTAGATGCCGTAGCTGGTTACGAATACTGGAAAACAGATTACGGAAATTCAAGTGTTTTCGGTTCTCAGTTCAATACCAATCTTACCCAGGCAACACGTATTCCTATCTTGTATACGAGCTTTTTCCAAAACGCCAAAACACAAACTCCTATAGTAACTTATGTAGATCCCACAACTGAAATTCAATCTTATTTCGGAAGAGTGAATTTTAATTTGGCAGAAAAATATTATTTAACTGCTACCATAAGAGCTGATGGTTCAAGTAAATTTGGTAAGAACAACAAGTATGGATACTTTCCTTCTGTAGGTGTAAAATGGTTAATCAGTAATGAAGAGTTTCTAAAATCAAGTTCAGTTATATCCAATCTTGGTTTTCGTGCATCATGGGGAACAACAGGAAACCAGGAGTTTCCTTCCGGAGCATCGCTTGAACAGTTTAATTCAGGAGCTTACAACAGTATTGGTCAAAGCAATGTAGCTAACCCTGATTTGAAATGGGAAAAAACGACCCAGATTAATATTGGCTTAGATTATGGTTTTCTTAAGAACAGGATTTATGGTTCTATTGATTATTATAACAAGAATACAACTAACATCCTGTTTCAAAGTACAGCTATACAACCAGCGCCGGCTTCTATATTCTTTATCAATCTTCCCGCTCATTTAATGAATAAGGGAGTAGAATTTTCAATCGGAGCGGGTATTGTTCAGGGCAAGAAATTTACATGGGATGCGGCTTTTAACATCGCTTACAATAAAAACATGTTGAAAGACTTTAACCAGGCAGATATTCTTACTGCTTCTGTAAGTGGTCAGGGGGTTTCAGGAACATTTGCACAGGTTATTGGTAATAATCATCCAAGTAATATTTTTTATCTTAAACAATTTAGCGGGTTTGATCAAAGTGGTCAGCAAATTATCGCAGACAATCCAACTTTCCAGAAAGATCCAAATCCACACTACATATTTGGATTCAGCACCACCCTTACCTACAACAAATTGTCATTGGCTCTTAACGCAGGTGGTGCATCGGGTTTCTATATTTATAATAACACTTTCAATAGTGTTACCAACATCAGCAACCTGCAAAATGGTAAAAATGTGGATGCGTCTATCATCGGCTCTCCTGAAAATATAAACTCAAGTGTGGCTGTATCAAGCAGGTATTTAGAAAAAGGCGATTTTCTTAAATTAAGAAATGCAACACTTAATTATGCATTTGGCGATATAGGAAAATATGTTAGAAACTTCAATGTTTTTGTGGGCGGAACAAACCTGTTTGTAATTACCAAATTTACAGGGTTCGATCCTGAAGTAAACGTGGATAAAAACAACAATGGATATCCTTCCAGGAACATTGAATATATACCATACCCCACGCCAAGAATCCTGACTTTTGGTTTCAATATGTCATTATAAAATATTTAAAAAAGAAATTATGAATTTGTATAAATGGATGCGGTATTCAATATTATTGATTGTTGTTACTGCTTTTACTACAAGTTGCACCAAGCTTGATCAGAATTTGAACAGTACTCTAAGTAATGAGCAGGCATCGAATGCACTTGGAGCTAACGGAACACAGCTTTTATTGCAAACGGCATATAACGATGTGGGTGGACCATATTCAGACCCGGGTAATATACTGGCTTTGGAAGAAGTTACTGCAGATGAATGTGTAGTGCCGACGAGAGCCGGCGATTGGGATGATAATGGGAAATGGCGTGCTTTAAAACAACATACTTTTGGCGCAGATGGCATTGATATTATTATTAACCAGTTCAACTCATTGAACAAATTAAATTTTGATGCTACTAACGTACTCGCCTTCAATCCTACAAAATCGCAGGCGGCAGAGGCAAGATTTCTGCGTGCACTTGCATTGTATCAATTGCTTGATTTGTTTGGTCAATACCCATTCAGAAATCCGGGAGATAATTTGCTGAATGCACCTAAAGTATATTCTGGCGATAGCGCGGTAAGTTTTATTATTGACGAATTGAATACAATTATACCTGATTTACCTGCTACAAACGGAATGAGCCTTGCGAATGTAGATGCAGCTAATATGTTATTAATGAAATTATATTTGAACAGAGGCGCTTTTGTAAACAGGCAATCTCCTTCTTTTGATGATGCAGACATGCAGAAAGTTATTACACTGGGTACTGCTATCATGAATAGTGGAAAATATTCCTATAATGCTAATTACTTTGATAACTTCAGTGCAACTAATTCTTCTTCGAAAGAAGGCATTTTCGCCTATCCAAATACTTCAGGTGTAGCCACCAACAATTCAGGTATCCATAACAGATGGTGGGCAACCCTGCATTATAATTCTTATAAGCCACTTGCTCCCCAGTCTGGCTGGAATGGTTTTTCTACCGTAGCAGACTTTTATAATACATTTGGTGTAAATGGTACACCAAGCCAAACCCCGGCAGACACTTCCCTAGATCAAAGAATTGGCGGAAGGTTTTACAAAGGCGTTACAGATGTTTCCGGCTTGAGAACAGGTTTATTGATCGGTCAGCAACGTTATGAAGACGGCAGCGCTGTAAAAGACAGAAAAGGAAACCCGTTGATCTTTAATACTACATTTTCAGCTGACCTTAAAGAGACCGGGCCACTACTTGAAGATGTAGGTATTCGTGTGCTTAAATATCTTCCTGATTTTTCCGGCAACGGTAAAAACTACGGTGGAGGTACTGCAGGTAACTGGTGTATGATTTTCAGATATCCTGATGTGGTGCTGATGGTAGCAGAAGCAAAAATGAGGGCTTCTACTGCTGACAATGCTGGTGCATTAACGCTGGTAAACCAGCTAAGAACAGCAAGGGGCGCCGCTACCTTGTCTACAATGACATTGGTAAACCCTGATAATGTATACGATCCTAAAACTTTATTGGCAGAAAGAGGAAGGGAACTATATTGGGAAATTGTAAGAAGAACAGATTTGATCAGGTTTGGAGTATTCATGAAAGCCTGGGCGCTGAAATCGGCTTCTGATGCAACACACCTTGTGTTTGCGATTCCTTCCAGTGCTTTAGCAGCTAACCCTAACCTAAAACAAAATCCCGGCTATTAATAGTTATCTTTGATTATATTACCTTACTAAAGCCATTGTATAATGGCTTTAGTTTTTTATAGTATTAACCGTGTTGCCAGTTTTATGATAATAAAATCATTTTTTTACTATTTGCTTGTTGTATGTATAAGCTGTGTATCCTGTAATAGAATTCAACAAAAAACTTTATTTGAACAGGTAGAAAATTCAGGCATCAATTTTTCCAATAATGTAGAGGATAATAAACTCGACAATAGCTTTTTATTCAGGAATTT
>JADLCD010000114.1 GCA_020847395.1 Chitinophagaceae bacterium | reverse complement strand
TGGTGGGGTTTCATGATTTTTTATGTGTGTTTGTTACAGGGCATATGCAAACAATAAAATTATCAGTAAAGGATAATATTTTATTAAAACATCTTACAGATAAACTTGTTCAATTTGAAAGTAATATAGCAGGAACTATTGAATACAAAGAAATATTAAAAGGATGTGACGCATATATAGCTACCGGTTCTAATAATTCGGCAAGATATTTTGAATACTATTTTAAAAAACACCCTCATATTATAAGAAAAAACAGAACATCCGTCGCAATACTCACAGGTAATGAAACAAACTTAGACCTTGAAAAACTATCGGATGATGTATATATGTATTTTGGATTGGGATGCCGGAATGTTACACAAATATTTGTGCCGGCAAATTATAACTTTGTTCCTCTTTTAGATGTATGGAAAAGATATGATTATGTCAACGGAAATCATAAGTATAAGCACAACTACGATTATAACCTGGCAATGCATATAATCAATCGAAAATTTTACATGACAAATGGCTCTTTAATATTGTCAGAAAATGCATCGGCATTTTCTCCCATAAGTCAGTTAAATTACCAGTTTTATAATGCTAAGGATGAAATATATAAATTGCTTAATCCTGAAGAAATTCAATGCATAGCCGGAACTGAAAAAGTACCTTTCGGCTCTATTCAACAACCAGGCTTAACAGATTACGCTGATGGTATTGATACCATGTTTTTTTTAAATGATATTATAGCGAATTCGCCAGTCGGCAAAAACTGATATTTAGGGGCAATCATTAACATTTTCATTACGAATACAATCGTAATTTCATCTTGGATAGAAAAAAGTAGCTCTTCCTAATCATTTGTTAAAGCAAAATGTTGAAAATGCCAGTTTATCAGTTTTTAACGTTTTGTGTTATAAAGGCATAGCATTTGATGATACTTTGAATAACTATTTCTACATTTAGTTTACATATAAATTTCGATAAGCAATGAAAATTAAGCAAATTGTATTTACAGTGCTCATAAGCGGGCTAACATCCCTCGGAGTAATGTATGGTTACAATCATTTCAATTCAAAACCAGTAGCCATTCAGGCTGGGATAAAAATTCCGGCAAATTATGCTGGTATGTTTGATAGTAATAATAACGTGCCCGGCGATTTGATTGATTTTGTGCAGCCATCTAAAGCAGCTCTTCCAACAGTAGTGCATATTACCACTGTTATTGGAAGAGAGCAGGCAAGCAATAATCTACCCCGCCGCAGCAATCCATTCCAGGGATTAGTACCCGATGATTTCTTTGACGATTTCTTTGGTGATGGGGGGCAAATGCGCTCTGTTCCTCAAAGAGCTTCCGGATCTGGTGTTATAGTAAGCCAGGATGGATATATTATTACAAACAATCACGTAATTGAGGGTGCCAGCGAAGTAAAAGTGGGACTTAATAATAAAGCATCTTATACTGCTAAAGTAATTGGTGCTGATGCAAGCAGTGATTTGGCCGTACTTAAAATTGATGCTAAAAACCTACCATTCCTCCTGTATGGAAATTCAGATGAAGTTCAGGTTGGTCAATGGGCTTTAGCAATTGGTTATCCCTTGAATCTTGAAACTACTGTTACAGCAGGTATTATAAGCGCTAAAGGAAGAACTCTTGGACTGAATAGCCGTAAAAGCCAGGCACCTATTGAAGCCTATATACAAACAGATGCAGCCGTAAACCAGGGTAACAGCGGTGGTGCATTGGTTAATCTTAAAGGTGAGCTAATTGGCATTAACTCTGCTATCGCCTCTCCTACTGGTTCGTATGCAGGTTATTCATATGCGATACCTGTAAATATTGTAAAAAAAATAATAAATGATCTTATTCAGTTCGGTACCGTACAAAGAGCCTATTTGGGTATTAGTTATTTACCCGATGAAGCACCTGATTCAGAAAAAGAAAAAGTTGGATATAAAACAGGTTTGGGAGTATATGTTAGAGAAGTACCCAAAGACGGTGCTGCTGCTGCGGCAGGTATAAAAGCAGGGGATTACATTACAAAAGTGAATGGTTTTCCGGTAATTTCCGGAAACGAAATGGTGGAGCAAATTGCAAGGTTTAAGCCGGGAGATAAAGTATCTGTCAATTATCTGAGAGATGGCAAAGAAGGAACAGCAAATGTTACATTAAAAAATAAAACCGGCACTTACGATATCATTAAAGTATCTGCACTTGATGAATTTGGAGCTGACTTTATACCGCTCGATAAAAAGAAAGCAAGTGAATATGGACAAAGTGGCGGCGTGGTTGTTAAGAAAATAAATCAAAATGGGCTTATTGACGCGCAAACAAGAATGAAGGACGGTTTTGTAATATTAAGAGTAAATGATAAACCGGTAGCGAGTGTAGAAGAATTAAACAATGAAGTTCAGAAGTCCGGTAGTTCTGTAAAATTTGATGGATTCTATCCGGGTTTTGAAGGATTGTATACTTATAATATTAGTAAAGATCCGAAATAAGTAAAATCTATAATAAAAAAAGCAGCTGTGGTATTTAAACAACAGCTGCTTTTTTATAAGTAAAATAAGTATTAACAACTAAGAGGGGTTTCTTTTTTGCTCTGCTAAACATTTTATTGCCGAAAGAATTTTGTCCTGCCGCTCTGCTTTATTATCAGTTACCCATTTCATATACTCCTTTTTATTGGTAAAGGACAATGTTTCAAAAAAAGCCGCAGCTTTTTTATTTTTGTTAAGCTGTGTTTGAAAATCAGCCGGGGGAGTTACTGTTCTTGCTTTATTATCAATGCCGGATAATGCAGCAACGTTATCTTCCTTAACAGATGATGCTTTATTCACTTTAACCTGGCAGGGCTTTTTAAATTTCTGTGCCGCCCATACATGGTCAAGCGTTACATGGTGCTCACTTTCAAAACCGCTCTGGTTCAGCAATTGCCAACTGCAATCCCTGTTGAGGTCGCTTACAATTTTAGAAGTAGTTTTGGGATAAGCCACCCAAAGTTTTCCGCCTTCATCCAGTGCCGGAATTACTTCTTTCAAAATTCCATTTAACTGTGTTTGATTAATGGCAAACACAAGTGCAAAATCTATACGCCTTGTTTTTAACAGGGGTGTTACATTTTTTGCAAATGAAATTTTTGCAAATTGCTTTTCAATGGAGGAAGGTAAACCCTGAATTAAAAGATTCTTTTCTTCAGAAAGTTGAAGTTTCTCAAACATAGTCTGCATCATGCTTCAACGAAATTTTTAGATTGCAAAAGAGTTGCAAAAGTAATCAATTTATAGCTTACCTGCAAGTTTTGCATTAAAAAACTGCTGATTTATTAGACCAAACTATCAATTTTCAATAAAATCTTAGCTATTTTATAGGTGTGTAATACTTCATCGCCTCTTCTGCATACTGTTTTACCTTTTGTATACGCGTTTCATCTGAGGGGTGAGTACTTAAAAATTCAGGCGGCTTTTGCCCGCTGGATGCCTGGGCCATACGCTGCCAGAAAGCAACCGCTTCATTTGGATTATACCCTGCCATAGCAGCAAAGATTAGCCCGAAATGGTCTGCCTCTAATTCCTGCTTACGTGAATTTGGAAGCAAAACCCCTACCTGTGCTCCGGGTGCATATATAGTATTAAATATATTATTCACAGTTGAATTTCCTGAAGTAAGCACGCTGCCAACCGTTCCTAATCCCTGTGCAAGCAGTTCCTGGCTCATCCTTTCATTACCATGCTGTGCAATGGCATGAGCAATTTCATGCCCCATAACAACAGCTAAAGCAGCTTCGTTTTGCGTTACAGGCAATATACCGGTATATACCACAACCTTACCTCCGGGCATGCACCAGGCATTCACTTCTTTCGAATCAACAAGATTAAACTCCCACTGGTATCCATCCAATAAACTTCCTTTGTTTTCCTTTGTATAGTAATCAGTAATAGCTTTTGAAATTCTTGTGCCCACCCGTTTAACCATTTCAGCATCTTTGCTTACCGTAGTATTCACTATTTTATTTTCTGTAAGAAAAGACTGGTATTGGGTTTTCGCCATGCTTTGCAACTCGGATTCGGGCAATAATTGCAACTGGCTTCTGCCGGTTATTGCATTTTGTTTACAGGCGCCGGCTCCAATACAAAATATTAAAAGCACAAGGAGGGTTCTTATATTCATGGTTTTTATTTTGAATCTTTTGAGAAATGTATTTCAATTGTTATACCAAAAAAGACGGAGGGAACTGCAAAAAGGTTGTAGCAGCAATTAACCTAAATCGCCGGAGCGTCTCGATTTTCTTTTATCGCGGTACTTGAAAATAGAAGCCTTGCTTTCACTTCCCCTTAATAAACGGGAAATATTTTTTTGATGCGTTAATATTACCAGTAATGCAACTGCTACTGCAAATATGCGGTAGGCATGATTATCTACATTAAATATTACAAGTATAAAAATAGGGAAAGCCAAACTTGCTAATATAGAGCTGAGAGAAACGAAGCGAGTTAAAAATAAAACAAGCAAAAAAACACCGACGCAGCATAAAGCAGTCCACGGAGAAATGCCGAGTACTAATCCAAATAAAGTTGCTACACCTTTACCGCCTCTGAACTGCGCCCACACGGGGTATATGTGTCCCAGCACCGCGCATAATCCTAAACCAATTTGAAAATTGGTTCTTGCAAATTCATCAGCAACATAAAAAGGAAGAAGAAAAGCTAGTTTTACAGCAAGAAAGCCTTTCAGCATATCTATCAGCATAACTATACTACCCCATTTGGAACCAAGAATTCTGAAGGTATTGGTAGCTCCTGAATTTCCGCTGCCATAGTCGCGAATGTCGATATTAAAAAAACATTTACTTACCCAAACTGCAGTAGGAACTGACCCTATCAGGTAAGCTAATATTGTTAAGGTAAGTTCATTCATTAGATACCAGGTTGAAGTTGATTTACAAATATAATTTCTTTGCACATTAATTCCTTATTCAACAGCTTCTTTTTTAAACGTAATGCAGAGCCAATTATTTTTTTCTGATTTCTTTTTAAGCTGCAAACCATATTCATCAGATATCTTCAAAATTTCGTTAATATCATCTTTAAGAATACCACTTATCAGCAAAATTCCATTTTCAGCCAGGCTTTCAGCCATTACCTGCATATTATCCGCTATTACATTCAGGTTAATATTGGCAAGAATCATATCATATACTCCAACAGGAAAATGGTCCTTTTTCTCCAATTGTATGGAAGAACAACCGTTTTTCTGAAAATTTTCAGCGGCATTTTCTATACTCCAGTCATCGTAATCAATTGCCAGAATTTCGCGGGCATGCATTTTGTGAGCAAGAATAGCCAACACCCCGGTACCTGTTCCAAAATCAATAACTTTTTTACCGGCAGGGTTAAGTTGAGTGATGGACCCGATCATCATTGAGGTTGTGGCATGATGCCCGGTGCCAAAACTCATTTTAGGCGTTACCACTATATCATACGCTACATGCTCATTCGGCGGATGAAAATCTGCCCTTACCCCAACATTACCGGCAATAACCGGTTCGTAAGCTTTCTCCCATTCCTCGTTCCAGTTTTTATTATTAATATTTGATTTGTAATATTTTAAGTTATTTACCTCAATTATTTTTTTAAATATATGCTCGTCAAAATCTTCTTCTTTTATATAGCATTTCAGCATTCCCGGCAGCTCTTCAATTCCGGAAATATTCATGCTTTCATTCAGTTCAGCTATCAGTAAATCATTTATTTCAGGATCGTTTACCTCAACACATATCTCTATATAAATTTCACTCAACATAATCTAAAATTAAGAAAGCCAATCTTTTAGATAGATTGGCTTTATATTTTTTAAGAAGCTTTTTAATTATTATCAGGCCCAGGCTCCTTGCTTTCCGGTCTTGGTCTTTGCGTCATTTCCGGCTTCGGCATCAAGGCTTTACGGCTCAGCTTAAATTTACCGGTTTTATGATCCACACCGATCAGTTTCACCTTCACGGTATCACCTTCCTTGAAAATACCATCCATGGTTTCCAAACGCTTCCAGCTTATTTCACTGATGTGAAGCAAACCCTGCTTACCGGGCAGGAACTCAACAAAAGCGCCAAATTCCTTAATGCCTTTTACGGTAGCTTCATATACCTCTCCTACTGCAGGCACAGCAACTATACCTTTTATCCATGCAACAGCTTTATCAAGCCCCTCTTTAGCAGGAGAGAATATGCTTACTTCACCTACAGTGCCAACCTCTTCAATATTAATAGTTGTGCCGGTAGTACGCTGAATTTCCTGTATAACCTTACCTTGGGGCCCGATAACAGCTCCAATAAATTCTTTATCAATAAAGAGTTTTTCCATTCTCGGAGCATGCGGTTTAACTTCTTCACGGGCTTCGCCAACGCAATTATACATTGCATCAAGAATATGCAGGCGGCCTTTACGGGCCTGCTCCAATGCTTCACGCATGGTTGCCATACTTAAACCATCTATTTTGATATCCATCTGAACGCCGCAAATACCTTCACGGGTTCCGGTCACCTTAAAGTCCATATCACCTAAATGGTCTTCATCACCAAGTATATCGGTAAGAATAGCATATTTGTTGTCAGAAGCCCTTGTAATCAACCCCATAGCCACACCGCTTACATGCTTGGGAACAGGCACACCTGCATCCATTAATGCCAGTGAACCGGCGCAAACTGTTGCCATTGAAGAAGAACCGTTCGATTCCAGTATATCACTCACCACGCGTACAGTATAAGGATATTCGTTACCCGGCATCATTTGTTTTAAGGAACGCATAGCAAGGTTACCGTGGCCAACTTCCCTGCGGCCAGGCGCTCTTAAAAACTTGATTTCGCCAGTTGAGAAAGGAGGAAAATTATAGTGGAGAATGAACTTGGTATAATCTGATTTTGCTGCACTTTCAACCAGCAATTCATCTAAAGGTGTACCTAAAGTAACTGTTGTAAGTGATTGGGTTTCACCTCTTGTAAATAAGGCGGAACCGTGTGGCGTAGGAAGAATATCAGTTTCCATTGCAAGCGGTCTTACTTCATCCAGTTTTCTTCCGTCAAGCCTTGTTCTGTCATCCAGGATCATGTTTCTCACCGTTTCCCACTGCAGATCATCATAGTATTTTTTTGTCAGCTTAACATCTTCGTCAGCCGGCTCTTCACCAAGCGTAAGCAATAATTCATTTTTAAGTGCTGTATATGCATCGCTTCTTTCGTGCTTTGCTGTACCTGATTTAGAAATTTCATATACTTTCTGCGCTGCAAATGCCTTTACTTTTTCAAGTAAATCTTCTTTTACTACAGGCTTTTCATATTCACGTTTAGTTGTAACACCTTTTTTATCTCTCAATTCATGTTGAGCTTTAATCTGAATTTTGATTGCTTCATGTGCCACTTCAAGCGCCTTTACCAAATCTTCTTCACTACATTCTTTCGATTCGCCTTCCACCATCATCAGATTTTTTTCAGTAGCGCCGATAATAAAATCCATATCAGCATTTGCCAGTTGTGTTCTTGACGGGTTAACGATGTATTCACCTTCCAGCCTTGCTACGCGTACTTCAGAAATAATTTCTTTGATGGGAATATCAGAAACAGCAAGTGCTGCAGAAGCTGCAAGACAAGCCAAAGCGTCCGGCATAACTTCACTATCACTTGAAACAAGCGTTATAATTACCTGAACCTCACAAAAATAGTCTTCAGGAAATAAGGGGCGCAATGCGCGGTCAACCAGGCGGCTAACCAACACTTCGTAATCGCTTAATTTACCTTCACGTTTAAAAAATGAACCTGGTATTCTTCCGGCAGAAGAAAACTTTTCCATATAATCCACACTCAGTGGAAAGAAATCCTGTCCTGGTTTGGGTTCTTTGTTTGCTACGGCTGTAGCTAATAAAATACAATTTCCCTGGCGAACAGTAACTGAACCATCTGCCTGGCGGGCAAGCTTACCCGTTTCGATAGATACCATACGACCTCCACCGAGATCAAATGATACATTAATTGGTTGAGAGAGCATAAATATTTGCTTTTAAACCTACGATACAATACTATAATGAAGAAAGAAGTATTACCTAATACCGCAAGTAGTGTAAGTAAAAAATGAAGCAGCTATAAAACCACTATTCCCAACCAGAAGTTGGGAATAGGTATAATTTGTTTGATTTTTATTTTCTGATACCCAGCTTTTCAATCAGTTCGCGGTATCCCTTAAGGTTGTGCTTGCTCAGGTAAGTAAGCAGCCTTTTTCTTTCACCTACTAGCTGTAAAAGCCCCCTGTTTGAAGAAAAATCCTTTTTATTACCCTGAAGGTGTTTGGATATATGATTAATACGTTCAGTAAGTAAGGCAATCTGCGCTTCTATTGAACCTGTATTGGTAGCACTGCCACCTAAATCTGCGAAAACTTTTGCTTTTTGTTCTGATACTAATGTTGGCATCTCAATTTTTTTAAAACATCCAAAATGTTATATTCTATTTATTTGGGCGCAAAAGTAAGAAAATATAAGAAAAAAGAGAATTTATTTTACACAAAAAGCTGACAATAGTGTTGTCAGCCCTTGTTAACTATTTAGACAGATGCCTATTTCAAATGTTTTAAATTCATGGCATAAAGAATAACAAATATTATTCCTATAACAGCAGCTCCCATTGTAGACATCATTGAAACAAGATTATTAGCACCAAAGATTACCATTGGGGCTATTATTGCTATTATTACTCCTAATACATACAACCAAAAGCCTGGTTTCTTTAACTGAAACATCAATATAGCTCCAACAAGTGTAAATATTGAGGATATAATACTAAACAAAGCACTTTTTTTAAGATTTTCTGGTTTTAATACATCGCTTACCCCGGAAAGCATCTTTTCTGCCATTCTTGAGCCGGCATCTGAGTTGCCTTTTGAAATTTCATCTTGCGCATCCTGCATAGCTGCCTGTACAACATTAGCCGTGGTATCAGCAGTTAAATAAGTGCTTAATCCACTAAAAATAGTCCAACCACTACCAACAAATGTAAGAATGCATAATACAGTTAGAAAAGTTGGGCGTATTGGCTTAACCGGAGGCTGTTCGAGTGAGTTCATGTAATTTTCCATAAATACAAATAGTTTTGAGAATACAATTGTAACAAAAGATTTTAATAAACAATAATTTACAGGCTTTTTAGTTGCAGGGTGTTATACTTTTGCACGCTTATACCATTTCTTATTGAAAACAATATACTTTGCCGTAATCAGTGATCCATTATTTGATCAGCGTATGCAACGCATTTGCAGTTCGCTTTCCCAAAGCGGGTATAATGTTGTGTTAGCAGGCACGAAAATTAAAAAAAACATACC
>JADLCD010000113.1 GCA_020847395.1 Chitinophagaceae bacterium | reverse complement strand
GTACCACTGGCTGTTACCGGGTTTGGATATGCTCTTATGCCTGCCTTGTCTGCAATGCCTGGTATCAGCCCTTTCCTGTTCACTATGATCACACTAAACCTGTCTGTTGCTGCTGATTTGCTGTCGCTGCCTACCTGGAAGAATACCTGCGAGGTTTCTGTTAAGCTCACACTGGTATTTGTTTTTAAGTAATTATCTACCAGCGTTACAGATTCTGCGCCTGCAAGTTCTATCGGGCTGAACTCAAACATATAGGTTGATACCGATGTATTGCTGAGGTTAAGCCTCAAGGTATCTGCTGACTGTACCAGGTTTCTCCTGTCAACCATCAGTGATTGTCCTTTACGGATGATGGCAAGGTTTTCCATTACATTCTCCGCTTTCAGCGCATCCATATTATCTATATCGTTTGAGAAGCTGCTGCTGTAAGATGCAAATACTTCATCCAGCACACCTCTTTGTGAACCATCTGCTGCCTGCAGGTTAACTCTCAGTCCTGTGGCATTTTTAGCCGGTGCAAATACCAGCCCGTTGCCCATTGCCGATAGCTCATTGCCTGTAGCTGATAGCTGCCCGCTGACAACTGACTGCTCCCTGAACACATTCTGTGCAGCAGTGGCTGATTTATCTGATTCTTTAATTACAAGGCTGCCTGCTGTTCCGGTTGATTGTACCAGGAATGCCTGACCGCTCTGTATATACTGACTTTCAGGGCTAACCGAAGCCGGCGTAATATCATAGCCTGTACCATTAAAGCTGATGTTTACATAAGCGCCTACACCATTGGCGCCGCCCATCTTAGGATCCCATACATAGAAGCTGTTGGTTACATTAGTTCTGGCAATACTGCCAAAATTGATGGGTGATGCAAACGGGTTGGCTACTGCGGTAAAGCCTGCGGCTGCTACCGGTATGGTTTGGTTGCCGGTTAACAATGGTCCGGTTGCGCGAAGGGTGGTATTGTTTGCCGGTACATCACTGCCCCTCATGGTTATGCTCCTGTCGCCTCTTACAAACAGCATATAGGGTTTGTTGGCTACCTGTGCCGCATAGGTGCTTGTTACTACCTGTAATGCACCTGCTGAGGTAAAGCTCTTTAGTGATGAAGTGCTCTGACCAAGTATGTTCTGGTCAAACCCGTTGGCTACTGTACCTACTGTTACATAAGTACCATAACCCGGTGCAGGGTTAGGATTGGGTGATGCTGTGGTTACCCCTTCCTGCCATGCCTGGTTAACGGTTTGTGTACCACCAACAGGCGCATTGATGAGCCTCCATGCCCTGCGGGCCGGTATATATCTTTCTACCGTTACGTTACCGCTGATAGTGCCCATTACCGGTGCTACCCTTGCTGTGCCGGTTGCATTGCTCTTAAGGGTAAGGTTACCACCGGTATTTAATGCACCGCTGGTTATAGTGAGCACATCATACACACCCAGTGCAGTACCTATGGTTGCTGCTCCGCCTGTGCCACTACGGTTAAGCGTAAACGCTTTTAACATACCTGCACCGCTGGTGAAATTGATATTACCGAAATTGCCGCCACTTGTGCCTGCTATTACAAGGCTTGAGGTGGTTGAACCGCTTAGGGTACCCGCGCCTGTTAGTGTGGTGAGTGATAATGTGTAACCGTTTATTTTTAACTGGCTGCCTGATGGGTTTACCAGTGTTCCGAGCACAGTCCAGTTACCCGTCATGGTATAGTTACCTGCACGGTTGGCAAGGTTAAAGGTTTTGCCTGCACCAAAATCAGTTGGGTTGGCACCGCTGCCATCAGGATTTGCACCCCAGCTTAGCACGTTGTGTAAATCGCCGGAGGGCTTGGAGTAGTAAACGTTAGATTGGGTTGTCCATACAAACTGGGCATTTGCTGTAATTGTTCCAACAGAGGCAACAATATTATCTGTTCCGGCATTGGCGCCGGTATAACAATATTGGGCTACACCACTTGAGTTAGTATTTGCAAAGCCGGTACTGGCGGAGTTAGCACCCGTTATCGTAAAGTCTACGCGTATACCGGTTAAAGGATTGCCATTCTGATCTTTAACTGTTGCCTGCAAACAATGTTGGGTACCTACAACCCCTGTACCTGTGGCAGGCGCAACAGTAACTGTTGTTACACTTGCAACAGGCGCCAGAGACATACCTCCGGGATAACCATAAGAATCATAAGAATCATATCCATACACAAAAATGCCAAATGGAAGATTGGAGCCATTAATAGTATGCGACCCTAATGCAATATTAATTTGCGCACCCCGAAAACCAGTGGAGCCTATAGCAGTAAATGATGCGGCAGGAATAGTAACTCCATCTAACTTGAGCGAGCCTACCGCAGCGGCAGGTGCAACAATATTTACATAGTTACCCGAAAAACCTGAAGCCGGCGTGGAAAATGTATAATTACCCAAATATTGTTCGTAAGGTGTTATTAGCATCATAAAGGGATCGGAAGTAACTTGATCATAGCTGCTACTGTTAGAATATTGAGCAACCAGTATAGGGTTATTGGATTTAATCTGTGAAGAAGTAGATAATATGGTTTCAAACAATTCCCCTTTATTTAAAGTAGCCACAACAGAACCATTCACTTCTACTGTAGTATTATTAGCAGAAGCAAGGAAGCGGAAAGTATCGCCTGCTGTACGTGTTTTTAATGGAACAGAAATGAAATTTTTACCCCATGCCGTAGTAGGCGTTAATTGTTCTACTATATGATCGCAGGCAACAAACCCCTGGGGTATATTGGCACACTGCATACTTCCAAAAACCGCTATGGGTTTGGTTGATGTTATAATTGTTCCAGACAGATCTTGCGGCGCGGCATTCGTATTCCTTAACAAATAGGTTTCGCCCTGGTTAAGCGTTATTGTATAAGGCACACCTGCCACCCTGGAACCGGTAGTAACAGTTGGCGTAATTGTTACATTGGTGGAATTCTGCGCTGCCACAATACCAAACTGTGTGCTGTTAACTACGTTGGTATTTTTGTACCCGAGGTTAATGTATGATGTACCAAGTATATCAGTGGGCAATGCCAGGTAAGCATCCGTTGTATATTGATACCTGTTTAGCCCATATACTGTTACCTCTTTTCCCGAAACAATATGAATACCTTTCTTTTCAATAACGTCAGATAGATTCAATTCTAATGCTCCGGTAGGCAATGCTACTGATGTGACTACGCCAGGCACAACGGTGAAGTTTACGCTGAACCCAGTGCCCGGAACGCTGACTGTTCCTGTTGTATTTTCATCTCCGCTGATAAAAAAAGTAAGTGCTCCGGGGCTAAGATTTCCCGGAAAAGTTAACCAGAAATCTGTGCCTTTACTATCTGGTGCCTGTGCTCTTACTGTATATGCAGTGAAAGAAAAAAAGAGCGTGAAAAAGACTAAAAAACCATTTTTCAAAAAGGAGGAGTTAAATTGTTTCATATTAGTAGTAGTTGATTGTTATATTAATTGGCTTTACTTATTACTATATTCCTGTAATTGAATTTTAAAATAGAAACTACATATGTAGGGTTTATTTGGGAAGAAAAAATCACAAGTTCCGGGTGAATAATATTTGTACAATCTGATTCAAATGTTTCGCCGGGAGGGATTATTATTTTTTTCCCGGTTCCGGTTTCTTTATCTTTTTCCAGTTGCGTTTGAAACACTTCTTTCCAGCTTACCTGTACATTATAATTGTTCTTGTTTTTCATTTTCAAAAAAACAACAGTTTCCGTATTGCATTTCGAAATGGCATAATAGAATTCAACAGCATTTACCGTAGTTTCTAATTGCCAGTTAAGGTTTTGCGGCATTTCCAAAAACAATTTGGAATATCCTTTCGGGGAAAATGAGAAAAAGGCTATGATCAACACCCATAACCTGAAGCTACTTTGCAGTTTAGATTGATTCATAATTTATCATTTAAATTAATCCTGGATACACAAAGCATTATTCATGTGCTTCTTTAAAGCCAAATACAACAACCGGCCAACAGCAATACGTTACCAGTATATCATACTATTTGGTGCAATAAACAAGCGAATTATTTTTCGCCATTATGTGGAACAATAACAGGAACAGGTAAGATATTATCAACAATCCAGTCACTCGCAGCAATTCAAAAAAGATAGGATTTTACTATCGGGTTACTTCAAAAAGGATTCAACAAAAGCCCTGGTATTATTGCATAGTGTAAGATACAGGTAAATCTATAACAATATTATAACAAAAAGAAATTTTTTGAGCAATTAATAAATCTCAATTGTCCGATTAATAGGTTATCTTTACCGGGACAGTTTGAGTTCTATCGCTCTTGTAAACATTCTCTACTCACTCTTTACATCTGCCATTTTCTCAAATATTTTTTACAGAATTATCGCAATAGTATGAACATTTATGTATCGAACCTGGGTTACAGTTTCCGGGATGAAGATTTAATGAAAATTTTTGGAGAATACGGCAACGTTTCTTCAGCAAAAGTAATTACCGACAAATTCACGAACAGAAGTAAAGGATTTGCTTTTGTTGAAATGACTGATAAACAATGTGCTGAAACAGCTATCAGGGAGCTTGACGGTAAAATGATTGAAGGTCGCCCCCTAAAAGTATCTGAGGCCAGGCCAAGAGAAGAAAACAAGAGCCGCAGCAACAATGGTTATGCCAAACGTTGGTAAATGAAGCATTACGCGGTTAGCGAAATAATTAAACACTACTTTTTGTATAGATTGTATAGATATGGATATAGAAAAAATAGAACATTATATAAAACCCAACATTCTTAATAATACAACCGTTGATATTCATTTCAAAGGCCGGTCATCTGTGACTGGTCTTTTTGTTCGCGGGAATGATTATGAGGAGCTGAAATCAAAAAACTTCTGGCGTATTGTACATGTTTCGCAATTGCAAAAATGGTCACAAACAAATGATATTAATGTAGCGAGGATATTTAACGGAGCTTCATTTATCTCACTTTCAAAAACGAAACTTTAATTTAATTATGGCAACAAGCTGGAACAAAAAAGAAAGGGAAAACAAAAAGAAAGAAGAACGCAAAAAAAAAGAAGAAAAAAAGCAGGAACGTAAAGAGCAGGCTGCTAAGGGGAAAAACCTGGATGATATGATGGCTTATATTGATGAGAACGGCAATCTTACTTCCATACCACCGGGTGATAAAAAAAGAAAGGAAATCAGTTTGGATGAAATTGAAATTGGAGTTCCAAAACAAAAAGACTTGAGCCCGGAAGAATTAGTACGCAAAGGAATAGTAACATACTTTAACAGCTCAAAAGGATTTGGCTTTATAGAAGACAGTGAAAGCGCACAACGATTATTTGTGCATCAATCCTCTTCAAACCAGCCTTTGAAAGAGGGATTAAAAGTAACTTTTGAAATTGAAAGAGGCCCAAGGGGATATACAGCCGTTAATGTTTCAAATGTTAAATCGTAATAAAGGAATAGGAATAATTTGATTAACCTAACACTCCATTACCATGGAAATAAAAAAAGAAGACCTTGCTTTCAGCCATTATATATGGAATGAAGATAGTAGCGGCATCAGGCAGGATATGAGCCCTACACGAAAGGTTTTTGACAGAAATAATGGCACACATATTTTGTGGATTGTTAATTGGTATACGAATGAATATCCTGAATTTCAGAAGGACGATATAGTGAAACTGGAAACATTGCTTTCTGAAAAATTGCCTTCGGGTTTGCTGAGTGAAAAATCGGTTTGCAACTGGCTATTGAATAACTAAAGCTTTGTAATAAATAACTCAATATTTATAACCCTTTCTCCAGGAAAATAGTACAATGCCTAAAATCACTTACAACAATAGCAACGCTGTATTTTTTACTTCCTTAAAAAAATCGGTAGACAGGTATTTTGAGCACACAGGATTTAAACGAACAGGCAATATTCATCTATATATAAAAACAGTAATTTTTATTCTTGCAGCCATTGGTTTATATACTTCATTATTATTTATTAAAATGCCGGTATTGGCAGGCGTTGGCGTAAGCCTGCTACTCGGGTTTGTATCAGCATGCATAGGGTTTAATATTATGCATGATGCCAACCACGACAGTTATTCATCAAGCAAATGGGTTAATAAAACACTCGGACTAACGTTGAATGCGTTGGGTGGCAACAGTTTTATCTGGAAACACAAGCACAATATCATTCATCATACATATACCAATATTGATGGTGTGGATGATGATATTGCCAAAAGCCCTTTTATACGCATGTGCAGTACACAGCGATGGGTGCCGGCTCACCGCATACAACATTTGTATACGCCGTTGCTGTATGCCCTCAGCTCAATAATATGGGTATTATACCAGGACTTTGACAAATATTTTAAAAAGAAAATCTGCAGTACCCAACTCAGAAAAATGGCAGTTGCAGACCATGTGTTATTCTGGAGCAGTAAGCTGCTATACATTGTGTTTTATTTTGTTATTCCTATGGCAATGGTAGGCTGGAAATTATGGCTACTGTATTTTGTATGCCTGCATATTGGGTTAGGATTTACATTATCAATTGTATTTCAACTGGCGCATGTGGTAGAAGAAACAACATTTGATTTTGTAAGCGATGGCGATGACAAACAGATAGAAAATGAATGGGCCGTTCACCAGGTAAAAACAACCGCTAATTTTTCAGGTGGCAGTAAAATTATTTCATGGTTTGCAGGCGGATTGAATTACCAGATAGAGCATCACTTATTTCCAAAAATAAGCCATATTCATTACCCTGCACTCAGCAGGTTTATAAAAGCAGAATGCAATGCTTTTCAATTGCCTTATAACAGTATACCTACAATGCGTGCCGCTATAGCATCGCATTTCCGGTTTATAAAACTGATGGGGAAAAAGCCATAGGTTATTAGTATATTGTAGCGAAACAGCTTGCTGTATAAGTTTTAACCCTGCAAACCTTGCTGATGTATTATATCCTTTATGCCTTTTTTTACCTGGTATCATTGCTGCCAATGCGCATTTTGTATACCTTCTCAAACCTCATGTATTTTATAGTATACCGCTGCATGGGGTATCGCAAAAAAGTAGTGCTTGATAATCTTGAAAAAGCATTTCCTGAAAAAACAGCAGCAGAACGCGCTGGTATTGCAAAACAATTTTACAGGAATATGATTGATTCCTTTATAGAAACATTCAAGCTGCTGAGCGCATCACCGCAATTTTTGTTGCGCCGGGTAACGGCTAATTGGGAGATACTGGAGCCATTGCAAAAAAGCGGAAAGCCTTGCCAGATTCACCTCGGGCATACGTTTAACTGGGAATGGGGACACCATGTATTGCAAATGAATACCATTTACCAGGTGCTGGTGGTATATGGCCCGCTATCCAATAAAGCGTTCGAAAAATTATTATTAAAAATCCGCACCAGGTTCGGAAGCAAATTTATTCCGGCTTCGGATATGAAAAACTCCATAGCGCAATATGCGGATACGCAATATTTGTTAGGGTTGGTTGCAGACCAAAGTCCGGGTAAACCACAGCATGCTTACTGGCTTAATTTTTTAAATCAGGCAACGGCTTTTATTCCCGGCCCTGAAAAAGCTGCACGCAATCTTAATATACCGGTATTGTTTGCTTCTATCTCCAAAGCACGCAGAGGGCATTATCATGCTGAATTATCAATTGCAAGCGAACAACCCGCATTGTTAGCACCTGGTGAACTAACGCTTATGTATGCACGTTTTTTGGAAGAATCCATCCGCAAACAACCGGAGAACTGGCTATGGAGCCATCGCAGGTGGAAGCATGCTTATAAACCGGAGTATATGGAACAATGGATTGGAGAAGCGCAACTTTCCATCTGATATTGTAGTTGTAGTATTCGCGTTTTATTCTATCTATTTCAACGAGGTACGGTATTCAGCTACCTATAGAATTACAGAGGGGATATGTGGTTACTATACTATGGATACCATCACTTTTGATGTAAAACAGGTCTTTTGCGATTCATCTGTACAATACTCAAACTACTTTATACCTGATTTGATAAGACTTGCGAAAATTATTGATGATGTGGTTAGCCCTATTTAAAATTGAGAAAGAAGATATTCATACTATTACTGCAAAGAAAGCCATAACTATTACAAAGTGCTTTTAACTCATGCAATAAAAACTTTTATACCCAAATTTTCGAGTTTAGTTTTATGTTCTGGTTTTATCCCTTTATCGGTTACCACCGTATTTATTTTGCTGATGGGAGCTATAAATGCAAAGCCTCTTCTTTCAAATTTACTGGAATCTGCAAGAACAATTACTTCTTTAGATATCTCTATCATAATCTGGTTAAGGTATGCTTCTTCCGGGCTGGGGGTAGATATGCCAAAATCAAGATCAAATCCATCAACTCCGAGAAAGAGTTTATCGCAGAAGTAATCCCTAAAAACTTTTTCAGCAGGTAACCCAACCAGGGATAAGGAATTTTTCTTTAATATGCCACCAGGTACTATCACATTTATATTCTTGTAGTCTGCCAGCAGGGTCGCAATATTGATAGCATTGGTAATTACTGTTAAGTCTTCAAAATCTTTAAGATTTTTTGCCAACTGGTGAGCTGTAGAGCCAGAATCAATGATAATGGTATTAGAATTTTCAATTAATTCACATGCCTTCTTCCCAATTTCCCTTTTTTCATTGAGATTCTTTTTTTGCTTATCTGAAAGCGGGTAATCTTCGTTGGAATAGGGTTGGTCTAACTTTATGGCACCGCCTCTTGCACGTATCAGAATATTCTTTTTCTCAAGTTGCTCCAGGTCATTTCTAATAGTAACGCCGGTTACCCCAAGGCTTTCACTGAGCTCTTTAATATTTACATGACCGTTTGTCTTTAAAAAATCAATAATTTTTATCCTTCGACTTACCGTCGACTTGCCTTCGCCTTTTATCATTTTTCGAACTTTTTCTTTACAAAATTAAAGTTTCAGAATGAAATTATGCAATCTTTTGTTTTATAGTAAGCATTTTTAAATAAAAACAAATAAAAAAAAGTAAATAAAAGAATTTTTTTTTCAAATCCTTTATTTATATTTGTTACTCCATTACTAACTTTAATTTTAAAATTATTATGTGATGAAAGAAAAAAAAATACTAAAACGATTGCTATTTTCCTTTGCTATGGGTTTGTTTGTGTTGTTTTCTCATGCACAAGAATCAAAAGTATCTGGAATAGTTACTTCTGATATTGATGGCGGGCCACTTGAAGGTGTCAACATTAGTTTAAAAGGCTCTTCTCTTACTGTTGCCTCTGATAATAAAGGAAGGTACAGTATCAGTGTGCCAAATGAAAAGGCGGAGCTTTTATTTACATTCACTGGTTACGAATCTCAAACCATCAATGTAAAAGCACGTAAAATAATTAACGTGCAATTGGTCAATACATCAAAACAACTGTCTGATGTAGTAGTTACTTCTTTAGGCATAAAAAAAGAAAGGCGGTCTTTAGGCTATTCAATCCAGGAAGTTGATGGTTCTAAGGTTAGCCTGGCAAAAGAAACAAATGTTATTAATTCACTTAAAGGAAAAGTTGCCGGTGTACATATTAACGCATCATCTGCAGGTCCTGCCGGATCTGTGTATGTAGCAATAAGAGGTAACAGCTCTCTTGCAGGAAACAATATGCCTCTTTTTGTAGTGGATGGCATCCCCATAAACAATGACAATCTGCAACCCGCATCTCAGGGCGGAGGAAGAGATTATGGAGATGGTGTAAAAGATATTAACCCGGATGATATAGAATCTTTATCCGTTTTGAAAGGGCCAAATGCTGCTGCATTATATGGATCAAGGGGTGCAAATGGAGTTATTCTTATAACAACAAAAAAGGGCACTAAAAAAGGGCTTGGTGTAAGCCTTACTTCAAATCTTACTTACGAAAAGCCGAATTCCATCCCTACTTTTCAAAATACATGGGGCATGGGATATGATGATAATTTTGATACATGGAATAAGGTTACTATTGATGGTAAGGAATATAAACAACAGGCTTCATGGATGCTTGACAACTTTGGAGGAAAGATGGATGGCCAGTTAATAAGTATTGAAACCATGCCGGATTTAGGTCTTGTTCCCTTAACAGGACAGCCTACAAACAATATTGAAAAATTTTATAGAACCGGCGTAACCTCATTTAACACAGTCTCTGTTAGCAGTGTGAATGATAAAATCAATTTCAGAGGGTCAATTTCAAATGAAACCAACAAGGGGATAATTCCAAATAATTCCTTTAATAAACAGTCGGTTAATTTATTAATGGGTGCTAACATAAGCGAAAAGCTCTATGTGGAGGCAAAAGCAAATTATATAAGGCAGAGTACTGAGAACAGGCCATATATTGGAGCCAACCGGAGAAACGTTTCTTTCTCTCTCAATTATACTGCAAGGCATATTAACCTGGATTGGTTAAAAAACTACAAGAATCCCGACGGAACAATGAGGAGTTATAATGGTCTTGGAGGTTATCCGATGAACCCTTACTGGATGCTAAATGAATTTCTTTCTGATGATCAAAGAAACAGGCTTATTGGATATGTATCTGTTAAATATAAATTTACTTCATGGCTACAGTTGAACCTTAGATCCGGAGCTGATTTTTATACAGACTTACGAAATGAAACTACCGGGCAAAAAACTCCTTTCATGTATGGCGGAGATGTCCGTAACCAGCAACTTAGTGTTACCGAAATCAATAGCGACGCTTTGTTAACAGCTTCCGGTGCAATTAATAAAAATTTTACCGGTACAATTTCAGTTGGAGCAAGTAACTATGATAAAAAATATAATACCTCCGGTTCTTACGGGTTTAATCTCATTGCCGATGGCATATATACTATTTCCAATACAAGTGTTCAAAATGGCATTTTCGGGCTGCTTAGAAAGAAAATTAATTCCGTTTATGCAAACGGGCAGTTAGGATATAAAAATTATTTGTTTCTTGATCTTTCTGCCAGAAACGACTGGTCTTCTACTTTGAGTAAAGGAAATTATGCTTTCTTTTACCCTTCTGCCAGCCTCAGTTATGTATTTACTAATGGGCTGAAATCTGAGCTTATTAATTTCGGAAAACTCAGGCTTTCTTATGCACAAGCCGGCTCTGATGCCAGCGCTTATCTCACAAAGGCAGGTTATTCAGTATGGAACACTGGATACAATGGTCAAAGTTTTGCCTGGATTCAGGGAAATATACCTTCTTCTGATTTGAAGAATGAATTGAAATCATCATGGGAAATTGGAACCGAATTGAGGTTATTCAAAAACAGGATGTCGCTTGACTTTACATATTATAACTCCTCTACCAAAAATCAAATCATGCAGGTACAGGTGCCGGCAGCTACCGGTTTTGATACCAAACTTGTTAACTCCGGCGAAGTATCTAATAAGGGCATAGAACTTTATGTGAGCGGTACTCCAATACATAGCAAAAGCTCGTTTACATGGGAGATTGGGTTGAATTTATCAAAAAACAAATCAGACATAGTTTCCTTATACCCGGGTTTAGCAACACAAATTTTATATAACGGTGATGAAATTGTTATTGAGGCAAGGCCGGGCAGACCTTATGGGGATATTGTGGGATTAAAGTATCTAAGAACCGATGATGGCCGTTTACTTTTGAATAGTGATGGTAAGGTACAGGCTGACTCAAAAAGATCTGTTCTCGGAAATATTCAGCCTAAATGGTTAGCGGGTTTAACAAATACCATTTCTTTCAAGGGTTTTGTATTGAGTGCTTTGGTTGATGTTAGAAATGGAGGACAGATATATTCCTTTAGCGCTTATGACCAGTATTCAAGAGGCACAGGGAAATTTACTGAGAATGGAGACCACCTTGTTGAAGATGGAGTAATTGAAACGGGTAGCGGAACGTATGAAAAGAATACAAAAGTGCTGACACGCCAGGGGTATTATGGCCAAAAAGCATGGAGCACGGCTAAAGAAGCAATGGTGCTTTCAGCATCTTATGTTGCCTTACGGGAAGTAACCTTTGGATATAATTTTAAGCCGGCATTTCTTTCAAAACTTAAGATAAGTTCTGCCAGGCTTTCTGTAGTGGGAAGAAACCTTGGATACTTTAACAGAGACCCATTGTTTAAAACAATGGGACTAAGTCCGGAAGCAGCTTTTGCCCCAACAGCAACAGCACAGGGCTACGAAACAAGTGGTGTGCCAAGCACACGTAGTATTGGCTTTAACCTGAACTTATCGCTTTAATCTCAAAACAGTAAAATATGAATATCAAAAATAAATTAAGAAAAGCCCTGATAGTCATTTGTTGCTTTGGCGCTTTTTCTTCCTGCACTAAGGATTTTGATACTATTAATACAGACCCCAATTTAATAACTGAAAAAGTTGTAAAAATCAATGGATTGTTTACACAAGTGGTAGCCAATGGTACTACGGGTACTATGGGTGGGCGGATTTCTGAATTTGTAAATTACACTAACCCCGGTGATGGGGCAAGAATATTTTCCCGTTATGATTATGATGGATTTTATAGTGGATTCTATAAAGGATTACTTAATAATATAAGTGAGATCATCAGGCTTACTAAAGACAATCCCAATTTTTCCAATAAAAATGCTATTGCAAAAATCTATGGTGCCTGGATATGGCAAAACCTTACAGACAGGTTTGGTGATATACCATTTTCGGAGGCAGTTCAGGGATTTGAAAAAACCATTCTACAGCCTAAATACGACGATCAGGAGTCTATTTATAAGCAACTTTTTAGTAACCTGAAAGATGCCGCTGCCCAGTTAAGCGATGACCCAACTAAAGAAAGCTATGGCGATGCAGATTTGATTTATGGCGGAGATGTTGACAAGTGGAAAAGATTTGCTAATTCTTTACGATTAAGAATGGCCATAAGAGTTAAATATAAAGACCAGGCGCTTGCTCAGTCAAATATTGGCGAGGTTATCAATGGACCGTTAATCACGACCGATGACCAGAGTGCAAAATTATTATCAGAAGCTAATGCTTCTGTTAACCAGGGTTACTATAATCCATTTAGATATGCGGTTGATATTAGTTATACTAATGGACTTAGATTGGGCTTTACCCCTGTTGAATTGCTGGTAACTAAAAATGACCCTCGCCTCACTGTTTATCTCAACCCATCCGAGTTAGGGGGTATTTGGAGAGGTGCGCCGGTAAATCTCGGGGCACTACAAAAAACAAGTCGATACCAAACAGATAGTTTAAGCCTGGTTGGTAATTTTTTCCGTACAGGTCAATTCAGATTTAATATAATCTCTGCAGCAGAGGTAAGTTTCTTAAAAGCTGAGGCCGCTCTGTCAGGATTAGGCGGTTCAGATGCACAATCACTTTATATTGATGGTATCCAGAAAGCAATGGCTATGTACAATGTTTCTTCAGGAGCTGTAGCTACCTATTTATCTTCTGCTGCCGGAACTTTAACTGGTTCTGATGAAAATAAACTCAAACAAATTATTGAGGAAAAATTTATCGCCATTATGTTCCAGAGTGATGAAGCCTGGGCAGAATACCGCAGAACAGGCTATCCCTTAATATGGATCGGAAATGATGACACGGATACAGGCGACGAAGTTCCAAGAAGATTAACCTATCCTTTCCAGGAGTATTTAATCAACGAAGCAAGTGTAACGGAAGCAACCGGGAGGTTACAAGGTGGAGATAAATTATCATCCCGTGTTTGGTGGGATGCTAAGTCTGGATTACCCTATCAACACCCAAAACAAGGAACCTATCCCCCTGAATCCTGGTAATAATTGTTAGAATTTCATAAGCAGTTAGTTTTAAGGCTGCCTAGTCTTGGGCGGCCTTTAATTTAGTATTCTAATGCATTTAAAGCTACAGGAATAACAGGTAAGCCGGGCTAAAAAATTGGCTATTCTATTTTATCATTTAATATCTTTCATGTAATAAATATTACAAGATGGCTACAGTAAAAGATTTATCCCAGTTTCATTATTTGCTTTCTGATTTTTTTAAAACGCCCGAAACTCAGGCAGAATGGGATCAATTTAAACTTACAGATGAGCAGGTAAAGTTTTTTCATGAAAATGGATACCTGTCAGGAATTAAGCTATTAGAAGAATGGCAGATTGATGCACTGCTTAAAGAACAGGCAGAGATTGCAGATCCTGAACATCCCGGTCACCACTTGTTTTATGAGTTTCATACAAATGAATCTTCTGACCCCAATTCAGTTTTATTCCATTCTCTCGGACATTGGCGGATTACAAAAGGCTTTCATGATATTGTATGGAATCCCGCCTTCGTCAGGGCTGCGAGCCAACTGTTAGGCAATGTTTCTGTACGGTTATGGCATGACCAGTTGTTTTGTAAACCTGCAAAACATGGTGGTGTTGTAGCATGGCACCAGGATTATTCTTATTGGACTTGTACAAAGCCCATGCAGCATCTTACCTGCTGGGTAGGACTGGATGATGCTACCACAGAAAACGGTTGCCTGTATTATGTACCGGGAAGTCATCACTGGGGTTTGCTTGACAGACCCAATTTGGCTGGTGATATGAATGGACTGATGGAGTTTTTAACCGAAGACCAGAAAAAAGCATTTAAACCAATTCCGGTAGAATTAAAAAGAGGATACGCCACTTTCCACCATCCCTTACTTGTACATGGTTCTTACGAAAATAAATCTGAACGTTCAAGAAAAGCGTTTGTATTAAATGCATTTGCAGACGGTACAAAATCTGATATTGATGATGATTTTCTCGATGGTATTCCTTTTGTTAAAAAAGGTAAGAAAATGGAAGGGCAGTTTTTCCCTCTTTTATATCAAGTATAATTTTCCCATTGATAAAATATCAATTACTTTTTCGAAGAGAGGAAATTATAAGCGCATGAAAAGATTGATTGGAATATTTATTTTCATTTTTACAATTGTAAGCGGCTATTCTCAACTTTCAACCTATTCTATAACAAAGGTCAGTCTAAAAGATAAAATTATGGGCGGCTGGGCCGGGCAAACCATTGGTGTAACTTTTGGCGGCCCTTATGAATTTCGGTTTCAGGGCTCGTTTATTGGAGATTATCAGCCGCTTGTTTGGCATGATGGATATCTTAAAAATACAATGCTAAACATACCTGGTTTGTATGATGACCTGTATATGGATTTAACTTTTGTAGATGTATTTGAAAAGTATGGATTAGATGCACCGGTTGATTCTTTTGCAAATGCAGTTGCTCATGCAGGGTATGAATTGTGGCATGCTAACCAGGCAGCGAGGTATAATATTTTGCAGGGAATAAAGGCGCCACTTTCGGGGCATTGGAAAAACAACCCTCATGCAGATTGTATAGACTATCAGATTGAAAGTGATTTTTCCGGATTGATGAGCCCGGGAATGCCCAATGCTGCATCTGGAATAAGTGATAAGATCGGGCATATTATGAATTATGGCGATGGCTGGTATGGAGGTGTGTTTGTTGGGGCTATGTATTCACTGGCTTTTGTTTCTTCCGATATTCAATATATTGTTAAACAGGCTTTGAAAACAATTCCCACTCAAAGTGAATTTTACAAATGCATGAGTGATGTAATTGAATGGCATAAAAAATATCCGGGAGACTGGAAGCAAACCTGGTTTATGGTTCAAAAAAAATGGGCAGATGATATTGGGTGCCCTGATGGTGTATTTGCTCCTTTTAATATTGATGCAAAAGTGAATGCTGCATACGTGGTAATAGGATTATTATATGGTAATGCTGATTTTACAAAAACACTCGAAATTACCACCCGTTGCGGACAGGATGCCGACTGCAATCCTTCTACATCTGCCGGAATACTAGGTACCATGTTAGGATATAATAAAATTCCGGCATATTGGAAAATGGGATTAAAAGAAGCAGAGGAAATAGATTTTAAATATACCACCATCTCTTTAAACAAGGTGTACGAACTGAGTTATAATCATGCATTAAAAAATGTGGAGAGAAATGGTGGTAAAATTGGCGATGATAAAATAACAATAAAAGTTCAGCAGCCAGGTGTTGTAAAATTTGAGAAAAGTTTTGAAGGTTTATACCCGGTTGAAAAAACTGCAATCACCTGGTCAAAAGAAAAAAATGAAACCTCATTTTCCTTTACGGGAACCGGTTTTGTGATAAGAGGAGATGCGGTTGACTGGTCTGATAAAACTTCCACAAATGTTTATAATGCTGAACTGTATGTGGATGGCCAATTGGTTGAATCAATAAAGTTACCTGCTGCACTTAATGCAAGGCGTTATGATCTTTGCTGGAAATATGATTTGCCTAAAGCTAACCATATGGTACTTTTTAAAGTTTTGAATTTGCCAGCCGGAAAATATTTCAGTGTGAATGATATTATTGCTTACTCCGACGCTCCAATTAAAAAATAAATCATCCATATTCAGGCCCGGCAATAGCAAATTGTTTAAATGAAACTCCTGCATACCGGTTGGTGCCTTTGTACATGCGTATAAAATTTCTTTGTTCAATAAAGCCGCACTCGCTTAACCATGCCATCCATTGCTCATCATGCATTAATGAATCTATAATAACCGGCTTACCTAAACAATTTTGCAATGCTGCAGATGCCAGTTGTATTGCATCGTAATTGTTTTCTGCTACTATGGGGCCGATTTGCGAAAAATGATAGCCATGTCTTCCCATACAATAGCCTTTAATCGCATCTTTCTCTTTAATACAAAAAGCAAACTCACCTGCACCTTCGCAAAAATGATGAAGCAGTTGTTGGCGGTTTGAACCAAATATAGGCTGATCATATTCTGCTATCAGAGCCAGGTCTTCTTTTTGCATTTGTTTAGCTGATGAACCTGGCTTTGTTATTTTAACAGCCGCCGCATACATGCGTACGATTTGGTATTCATCAGTAAAATTTAATTGCCGGTACAATTGTCTTCCTGCCGGTGTGGCATCTAATTTTACGGTTTCTTCATTTTTTAGAATCTCTAATGCTTCTGCAAGTAATGTTTTACCTGTTCCTTTCCTTTGAAAAGCCGGATCAACGAGGAGCATGCCGATCCATGAAAAATGTTGATATTTTATAATTGCTACTGAGCCGATAATTTTTTCATTATTAACTGCTACCCGGCATTCATTTGGATTCATCTTTAAAAATAATTCCCAGTCACGGGCTATTTGATTCCATTTATTGCTGCGGCACAATAACAGGCAGGACGGTATATCTGTATCATTGATTTGCTGCAATATCATTTTATACCATTATTATTTTTAGGCAGAAATGAAATAGCAATAGTGCCAATCACCGCCAAAATAATTAATGTGGCAAATGCGGTTACATAGCTTCCACTGTTATCTCTTAAAGCTCCCACCAATACGGGAGATAATGCATCGGCCATCACATCTGTAGTAAGAATAATACCCATCACACGACCGAGAATGTTTACACCAAAAAGCTCTGCTGTCATTAATGGAATAATCATATAATCTCCACCCAATCCAATACCAAATAAAATTGCAAATACATACACGGTGCCATGGCTGGGAGCTAAATAAAGCAATGGAATAGCACCTGCTACAATTGCATAAATCAGCATCATTACATATTTTTTTGGAATACGGTCTGCAAGCCAGCCCATAAACAAGCGGCCTGCTATGCTGGAAAAAAGCACGAGCGAAATGATATTGGCGGATTGCTCCTGCGAAAATTTTAAATCAATGCTGAAAAAAAGTTTAAGGTGCTGGCTGGTGCCACTTACAGCTGCAATGGAGCAAAAACTACCAATTGCCAACAGGTAAAATGAAGGAGCTCTGAGTACTTTTTTAATTGAGCGATCCCGGGTGTCTATGCTGGTTGCTGCATCTTTTATATTGCCAGGAGTATTTTTTACAGACCATGCAAAAGGAAACGGAATAATTATCATTAAAACTCCTAATAACAGCATGGCGGTATGCCAGCCAAAATCTATGTTTAATTTTCGTGCTATCTGCGGAACCAGCATACCTCCCACACCCACACCAAGATAGGCTATACCCATTGCCTTGCCACGGGACTCCCTGAACCAACGGGATGTGAGTACCTGGTTAGGCAGCGGCCCTCCCGTAATATACCCCAGGGCTGCCATGAAACTGAAAAGGTAAAATTGCCAAATGGATCCCATTTTACCCAGCCCCATGAATGCAATGCCACCAAATAAAATTCCGGTAAGGATCAATTTACGCGGACCATAACGATCAATCAACCAGCCTACAAAAAAACCTAAAAGTGATACGGTAACTCTTCCGAATGCATTACCGGAGGTAACCGTTACCCTTGACCAGCCAAATTCTTTTACCCAAAAATCATAAAAGAAAGGCATGCCATAAAACATGATACCTATCAATGAAAACAGGCTGGTAAAACCAGTGGCGGCAACAGTTATTTGTCTTTTATCAAGTTGTTTCATGTAACAAGAACTATTGAGATAACTATAATTGATTCTCCGACAGATTGTTTTTAATTGAAAAAAATGCAGAATAAGTTTAAAATAATCTATCCTCGTTTTTGCATTAATCGGCGTTAAGGCAAAGCAAATGCAATATAATAATCCCCCGTTTTAGTGCGTTGCCTTCCACCGCCGCCTGCTGCAATTACCACATATTGTTTACCGTCTACTTCATAAGTGGCAGGCGTGGCATAACCACCTGCAGGCAATTGAAATTCCCAAAGCGTTTTGCCGGTTAGTTTATCAATTGCCCTGAATTTTTCATCTTTTGAAGCGCCGATAAAAATTAAACCTCCTGCTGTTACAATACCACCGCCAAATAATTGGGTTCCCGTATTGGTAATTCCTTTTTTTGTTAGTTCGGGATATTCACCCAACGGTTTTTTCCAAATGATTTCACCTGTGTTAAGATCTACGGCATTTAATGTTCCCCAGGGAGGTTTTGTTCCCGGGTAACCGTTTTGATCAAGCAATTGAATATAGTCTCTAAGGCGATAACGCATTTTTTTTTCTTTTCCAGCAATGGCATCACCGTCCTTGTTTTTTTTCTTATATACTCTTTTATTTTCTGAATTGAATAAAAAGGCAATGATGGCTTCTTTGTCCTGCTCATCCATGCCTCTAAAGCCGGGCATCATTCCTCTTCCATTTTCCATAGTTGTTTTTACATCGTGAGGATTTAGTCTTTGTTCAATATTTAACAGCGGTGGAAAGCTGGTGTTTCCTTTGCGGTCATTACCATGGCAGGCGGCACATGTTCTGGTGTACAAAATTTCGCCGGCTTTATTGAATGGAACATTATCAAGGTTTTCAGTATTTGCATCCTGCTTTTCCAGTAATTGAGTAATGTTGGGAATATCGTTAATGCCCACGTACATTATACCAGTTTCTTTGTCCACGCAGGCGCCGCTCCATTCAGCCCCTCCTCTGTATCCAGGCATTTGAATGATTCCTTTTGTTGACGGGGGAAGATATATATCGCCCCAGTCATATTTCTTTGCTTCGTTTAGTACATAATCGCGGGCTTCAGGAGAAATATCTGTAATTGCACGCTCATCAAATTTCTGGCGGCAAAGAGGTACGGGCTTTGTGGGAACAGGCTGAGTGGGCCAGCTTTCTTCATAAGGCATAGTTGATGCTGCCACCTTTTTTTCCTCCACCGGGAAAAGCGGTACACCACTTGCCCTGTCTAATAAAAATATATATCCCTGTTTAGTAATCTGTGCCACTGCATCAATGGTCTTTCCATCTTTTTTAACTGTTACCAGGTTAGGCGGAGATGGTAAGTCATAATCCCATAAATCATGGTGCACAACCTGGTAATGCCAAATGTATTTGCCAGTGGCGGCATCTATAGCAATTACTGAATTTCCAAACAGGTTTTTACCCAATCTTTCTCCTCCATGAAAATCAAAAGAAGGAGACCCGGTAGCAGCAAATACAATTCCCTTGTTTCGGTCAATGCTTAAGCCGGCCCATGCATTGCAACCACCTGCAGTTTTATAAGCATCTTTTGGCCAGGTATCATACCCCCGCTCACCCGGTTGTGGTACGGTATGAAAAATCCATTGCATTTTACCTGTTCGTGCGTTATATGCCCTGATATGGCCCGGAGAGTTTTCGTAATCTTCGCCCACAGATGAGCCTACAATAATCAAATCTTTGTATATAACTGCAGGCGAAGTATTCTCCACATTCTCCTGTAAGTTCAACCCTTTATGACTTCTTAAATTCTCATTCAGGTCAACGTACCCGCTATCACCAAAGCTCATCATTTGTTTGCCGGTTTTTGCATCTATGGAAATCATTTTATTGGCCGGGAACATAAATAGTCTTTCATCATCGCCGCTTTTCCAATAGGTTAATCCCCGGTTGAAGCCTCCTTCTTTACTTTCTTTTCCAAATGGATTAAACACCCACAATTCCTTACCGGTTTCAGCGTCTAACGCAAAAGCTTTTAACCTGGGCGAAAGCCCATAAAGGATATTATTAATGATAAGGGGATTGCATTCAAGACTTACATAATCGGTTTTATCCCCGGTTCTGTAAGTCCAGGCTACCTTGAGTTGCTTTACATTTTGTTTATTAATTTCTTTGAGGCCGGAATAGGCATTTGTTCCCTCATTTCTATATTCACCCCACATTTTATCATTTTTATCTCCAGTTAGTTTGCATCCAGATAGAGATGGCAATAAAAAAATGGATAACAGAAACGGCATTAATAATTTATGCTCCGGAGCATTCTTCATCACATTTATAAATTTCATGAAACATCCTATGATAAGTAAAATTTTACTCAATATTAGTTCTTTTTAGTTTTGAATAAATAAATTATTTGAAAGAATTTTTTTAAATATTTTTTTATTTCCTTTTTATTTTTTTATTTTACCTTTCTATTTTTTATTTAATGATTCCGAAAATAAATTCAATGCATATTTTCAAGCATCAACATATCCCGGCATTAATGAACTTCTGCAGGAGTGTTTTTATGTCAATACGGTTATTGTTTTTTTTATGTTTCTCCCTTCTTGTTGCAACCTGTTCAGCAAAAGATTTGTCCGATTTGGGACTGTATGTTTTGCCCTATCCCCAACAAGTTTCTTTAACCAACGAAACTTTTATTTTTAAAAGTAATCTCAATATTGTACTCAATAAAAATTATACACCGGCAGATGAATTTGCCGCTAATGAATTGGCCAATGATTTAAAAACACAGTGGAATATACAAGCCAGTGTTGGCAATCAAAAAGGCGTTTATTCTATTGTATTAATTCGCAAAAAGGCCAATTCAAAAGCTGTAAAGGGAAGTTATCAAATTTCTACAGGTAAAAATGAAATTATTATAACCGCTAATGACGAAGACGGGCTGTTTTATGGTACCCGTACCCTCCTGCAACTCATTCAAAAAAATAAAGATGGTTACCAGGTGCCAGGACTAAAGATCAATGATTGGCCTGCTATTCAACAAAGGGCCGTGCATTACGATACCAAGCATCACCAGGATAAAATGTCGTATGTAAAATCATTTATTAAAGAGTTAGCCGATTATAAAATAAATATGCTGGTTTGGGAATGGGAAGATAAGTTTGCCTATCCCAGCCATCCTGAAATAGGCGCTCCTGGCGCTTTTACTACTGCGGAAATACAGGATGTTACCGCTTATGCTAAAAAATATCACATACAAATTGTTCCATTGGTGCAGGGTTTGGGACATTCCAGTTTTATTTTAAAATGGCCCCGGTTTGCTTCTTTACGTGAAATACCAGCCTCCAATTTTGAATTTTGTCCATTAAAGGATGGCACTTATAATCTTCTTTTTGATTTATGGAAAGATGCTATAGCCGCCACCCCCGGCTCTGAGTATATACATATTGGTTCCGATGAAACCTATGAATTGGGCCAATGTGAAAACTGTAAAAGAAAAGCAGCGGAAATAAGCAAAAAAGGATTGTATCATTTATTTACAGATAAAGCCGCAAAATTTATTCTCTCTCAAAAAAGAAAACCCATGGTATGGGAAATGCCAATGGGTTGGGAGATGAATAATAATGGTGTTGTGATTAAGCCGAATAAAGGATTGGTGCTTACGGAAGATGATACCCGGCGGGATAGTATGATTGAGAACGGCCGCAGGGCAAGGCAACTTGGCTACGAAGTTTTTTTTTATGATCCTAACCCGGGGATTGAACCTTTATTTCTGCCTTATTTCTACAGGGATGAGGAAGATATAAAAGGTATTGGCTGTTTGGAAGAATCATACAACGTTTTAAGGAAAGCAGCAACCTCTGGAGTATATCATGGTATGATACGTACTTCCTGGGATGATGCCGGGCTTCATAACCAAATGTGGATGCTGAGCTTTATTACTTCGGCAGCTTTTTCCTGGAATGGAAATGCCCCGGATTTTAAGGATTTCAAAGAGGCTTATTTTAAAAACTATTATGGCACTCAGTCGGCAGATATGGAAGAGCTGTTTAATTTGTTAAATGGCGGAGGGTATTATTACTGGAACAGTTTTGAGCGGAAAGTGTGGCATTGGGGCGAAATAGGAAAAACATATATGCCCGATCTGCCACGGGGTGATGCTATTGAGTTTGATCCGTATTGGAATACACTTCATAAAAATATGATTGAACAATCCAAACTTGAATTGCAAAAAATGGATCGGGCAATGGATATTATTCAACACAACAAATTTGCAGGAGTTAAACATGCTTATGATTTTGATTTATTTGAATCAATCGTTCAGTTGATCCGGCATACCTGTATGGCTTATGAAGATTTATCACAGGCAGAGTTGGCTATCAAATCTGCTAACAGGGTAACTTTCATCAATAGAGATAGTGCTTTTTTTTATTTAGAGCAGGCAGGTAAAATAATAGAAAACTGTATAAAACTTAGAACAGAAACATTTAATAACCTGGTTACAACCTGGGAAAAAACGAGGTTGCCAAAAGGGATATCCGTTGGTGACAGAAAATATTTCTTTCAACAAGACAGGACAAGGCATTTTGCCAACCGCAGACCGGATATGACTTACCTGGTATATGATGAACAGAAACTGGATATGGAAGGTTGGCTGGAAAAATTAAAAACCTACATGATTAAGTATAAAGAGAATTCCTTTCAGCAATAAATGAAATAGCGTGAAACCAAAAGCATGTATTTTTTTTCTGGTTTTTTTTTCAATGATTAGTTGTGCCAAATCAAAAAAACCTGATACCACACAGCCTATCTATGTATGTACAGATCCAACAGAATTATCTGTTTCTTCAATAACCCAAACAGGAGCAACAGTAAGCTGGAAGGTAGTGAGCGGAGCAGCCTCTTATGATGTGGAATATAAGAAGGCTGCCGAAACCGGGTGGACGAGCGCAGCAAAAGGGTTATCAACTGCAAAGTTTGATATCATCAACTTATCTCCATCCTCGTCTTATGAGTGCAGGGTAAAAACAAATTGTTCCTCCGGCAGCAGCAATGCATCTGCTGTAAAATTTGCTACGCTCTTTGGCGGCACGCCTGTTACGGGGCTTGCTTCCCAATACCAGGGTGATGTAAATATTCAGAATGATCCCAATGTTTTGTTTGTTGAAAAACTTGATGATGGGTTGTCAAATATATTCAGCCGGTACACCGATAAATTGAATACTGATGGCATGTCACTCGATACAGATATTCCGGTAGGAAGCATCAATGCTAAATCTATTAAAATGACGAGCATAACGGGTGGAGCTACCGGTGGTGGGCATTTGTTTAAAAAATTCAGTCCTGGTTTTGATAGTGTAGTATATGTTCGTTACTATGTAAAATATCCTGCTGCATCTAAAGGATATCACCATCATGAAAGCCTTTGGTTTGGTGGTTATAACCCGGCAACAGACTGGCCCAACCCCCAGGCAGGTACTTGTGGCTTAGGAAGCAGCAGGCTGAGTATTTCCTTTGAACCAGTTTGGCAGGAAACCGATCCACCGGGCATGGATACTTACATTTATTGGGGTGATATGCATCCGGATGCGAGCGGGAATACATGCTGGGGAAATGTAATGGTAACAGAAGGTGCAACAGGATATGGAAATCCTCCTGCCGCCGGCACTTATCCATTAGTAAGCTACGACCAATGGATGTGCGTAGAAGTTATGTTGAAACTAAATAATCCTGTAACTGAATATAATGGAGAATTGGCTGTGTGGGTTAATGGTGTAAGCGTTGGTCACTGGGGACCCGGTTTTCCCAATGGCCATTGGGATAAAGATAAATGGTATAATAATCCTGCAGATTCACCCTTCAAAGGATTTAGATGGAGAACAGACGCCGGTTTAAATATTAATTGGTTGTGGCTTGAATATTATCATGAAAACCCGGCAGCGCCTTCCAGTTATATGAAGTTTTCCAATGTTGTAATGGCTACAAAATACATCGGCCCGATAAAGCAATAGATGCAGCGTAATGCATTTACGCAGTTGCGATAGTATTATTTGCCTGCATCACTTTGCTAAAACAAAAAAGTGCTTTATTCAAAAATCATTCTGATAAAACATCACTCAAAAATAAAAATTATGATGACCCGAATACTTGTGTTGATTGTATGTTATACTTTTTTAGCAAGTTGTAATACAGCCCGGCCATTTCACCAGGTAAAAACAGAAAATCCTGAGTTTATTCCCAATAGTATATTCACTTATTACAAGGATTCTTCTTATCCGATGTTTAAAAGTTTGAAAGAGAAATACCAGTTAGATACCATCTTTCACGGGGAAACAGATGAGTTTAAAAGAATATTATTATTAAGGCACTGGATTTATAAAACAATACCACTTACGCCTAATGGTGTGGTATTGAAATCTGAAGATAATTCGGCTGAAAGTATATTGGATGATGCACTAAAAGGAAATATGTTTCATTGTGCCTATTTTATGATAGTGAATGCAGAGATAATGAATGCCTGTGGTTATATGGCAAGGGTGATCAATGCTGATGAGGGAGAGAACAACCTGGCTGGCCAGATTGCTCACCATGGCACAGATGAAGTGTGGAGCAATACTTTTCATAAATGGTTTTTCTCAGATGCTATGTTTGAGCTGCATTTTGAAAAAAATGGTATACCGTTGTCGGCGCTTGAGATAAGGGATGAGTATTTTAAAAATAAAGCGGCGGACGTAGTAATGGTTTCCGGCCCGGAAAGAACGCCTATTGATACTACCCTTGATAAATATAAACGCAGTAAAGAAATTTTTACCCGTGTTTTCAGATGGATTGCCTGGTTTAAACAACAGGATATTTACAGCAACTGGAACAACGGTATCAGTTATATGGTGATGTATGAAGATGAATATTTTAAAACCCATACCTGGATCCGGACAAATGGCAAGCCCCATTGGGCATACGGAACCCAATACCTGGTTTTGGTTAAAGACAGGAAAGAGTTGTATTGGACACCCAATACCATCACATCAGCAATAAAGATCAACGGAGATAAAGCGAATATTACGCTTAAATCTTACACACCGTTTTTTAAAACCTATCAAATGAAAGAGGGTACGAATGGACAGTGGAAAGATGTTTCAGGTTCACCAGAAATTGCATTGTCAAAAGACAAAAACGAAATTTATTTTAGAACGGTAAATAAGCAGGGTGTTACAGGAGCGGAATACCATATATTAATCGAACGCTGATGTGTTTTGGGATTGGATATTAATTCTGCTTATAAAATAAAAGAGAACAACCGCGTTTTTTATCGGTCTGTCGTATCTTAAATAATCCGTGACATGTTTTCTTTACCAATTTATACTATTTAGAATGACAATGCTTAGCCGGGCTGTAATTGCAGATGGAAAAGGTAGTTTCATTATTGATGAAACAAGTATAGAAGATCCAGGTGCCGATGAAGTTCTGATAAAAATGAAAGCGGCCGGGTTATGCCACACAGATTATGATTCGCTCAATTGGGGTAAGCCACTTGTAATGGGACACGAGGGTGCAGGCATAGTGGTGAAGACCGGGGAGAATGTTAAGGCAGTTGTTCCTGGCGACAGCGTTGTTTTAAACTGGGCCACACCCTGCGGTCATTGTTTTCAGTGTCTTGAAGGAAACGAAAGTATTTGTGAAAATAATTCACCGGTAGTTGCTGGTAATAACGGTTACACTTCCGGTCATGCTCATTTGGAAGGCACACAATGGAATGGAAAGCCCATTGAGCGATCTTTCAACCTGGGAACGCTTTCTGAATATGTGCTGGTAAAATCTTCCGCCGTAGTAAAAAATACTTCAGATAAAATTTCATTTGAAGCAGCAGCCATTATCAGTTGCGGTGTAATGACAGGATACGGGTCAGTTGTAAATGCAGCAAAAGTAAAAGCCGGATCTTCAGTAGTGGTGCTGGGCTGCGGCGGAGTGGGGGTGAATGTGATACAAGCGGCAAAAATATCCGGTGCATCTTCTATTATTGCGATAGATCTTCATAGTCAGCGGCTGGAGATGGCAAAGCAGTTTGGCGCCACACATATTATTAAAGCTGATAAAGATGATACGGGTTTATTGAAATCCGCTTTGGAGGTAAAAGTCATTACGAATGGGAGAGGCGCTGACTATGCATTTGAATGTACCGCTATTCCGGAATTAGGCGCTGCGCCGCTTGCCATGGTAAGAAATGCAGGCATGGCCGTGCAGGTAAGTGGCATTGAGCAGGAAATAACGATTGATATGCGGTTGTTTGAATGGGATAAAATATATATTAACCCGCTGTATGGCCAATGCCGGCCGCAAATTGATTTTCCTGAAATAATCAGTTTGTATGATGATGGACTCATGATGCTGGAAGAAATGATAACAAGGAAATACAGGCTGCATGATCTTAGCCAGGCTTTTGATGATATGCTGAATGGCAGGAATGCGAAAGGCGTTATTATTTTTGATTAAAATTTTATGGCAGCATTCAGAACGATAGAAATATCTGACCCCAGGTTTGAAACTAATAACCTGCGGTTTATAACGGTGAAAACACCCCACCTGAAAGGGAGAGGGGATATCTTTGTTTTTGTCCCGCCATTTGTAAATGAACGTCAACACATTCCCGTTGTGATATTATTGCATGGGGTGTATGGCAGCGCCTGGTCATGGCCATTGGGAGCGGGAGTGCATTTGCAGGCATTGCAAATGATGAAAAATGACGAAATACCGCAAATGATCATTGCCATGCCTTCTGACGGCTTATGGGGTGATGGCTCCGCATATCTTCCTCACAATGGTTTTGATTTTGAAAAATGGATCGTGGAGGATGTTCCTGCTGTATTAAAAGAAACCATTCCGGGAGTTTCTTCCTTTTCCCCGTTGTTTATTGGCGGACTCTCAATGGGTGGATTTGGCGCCTTGAGAATAGGAGCGAAATACGGAAATCTATTCAAAGGCATATCTGCCCATTCCGCTATTACAAACCTGGAGCAAATGAAATTGTTTGTGGAGGAAAATTTGGAGAATTATTATCAGAAGGATAAAACAGACGAAGACGTTTTTGAAACAATTTTAAAATACCGGGATCAATTACCTCCGCTGCGTTTTGACTGTGGTGCAGATGATCTATTAATAGACTACAATCGCACATTGCATCAATTGTTAGCTACCGGAAAAATAGAACATATTTACCAGGAAAACCCTGGCATTCACGAATGGCCTTACTGGGAAAAACATATTGGCGACAGCTTGCGCTTTTTTGGGAAACTGATAAGTGAAAAAAAGGATGTTTAATAATAATAGTATCTCAAATTCCTTCAGGTATTTATGAAGGGCGGGATTAGAATTCCTGCCGTTTATAGTTCAATAGTAGCACAAATGCTGAATTTATAATTTTCAGCTCGTCTTTTAATAGCTGTGGTTTTATTTCGCCACATTAAATTTAGCATTTGGCAATTCAATTTGAAGTTTCACTTTTGCTTTCAATGCTCCAAAAACCTTCATCAATGTGTCCATTGTTACATTACTTGCATTGCTTTCAAGTCGTGAAATTTGGGCTTTTTGAACCCCAACCAGTTGTCCAAGTTGTTCTTGTGTCAATTTACGTTCTTGCCTGCTTTCTTTAATTGCTTTTCCAATTAAATTCATTTGAAGTTCATATTCAAACCTGTTTCGGTTTGGAGTTCCTTTTTTCCCAATGATTTTATCAGTTACTTCGTCTAATGTGTATGTTTTCATTTCTTACTTTTTAATTTGTCTTTAAAATACCTTTTCTCTGTGTTACGGCTTTTGAAATTTCGTTTTCCGACACTTTACTTTGTTTCTTGATAAATCCATGTGTCGATATAACCAAAGTGTTGCTATTTTCTGCGACTTTAAAAGCCCGAATGCCTCCGTCAAAAAAATAATATATAACGGAAAAGGCTTGCCGAAGTGGTGACAATAGAATTACGTCCACACAGAATAACTGCTGCTGAATAAAGATAAAAAGTTGATAATATATTTAAAGCCCAATTACTAACGTCAGGCTATATATGCAGCCCAACAGAATTACAAAAGTTGAAACACGGCTTTCGTCTGCCCCCATTTTGGCAAGCAACTTCATATTGGTGGCAGTTTTAGTTTGAGATTGTGTTAGAGTGTTACAGATAAATTAAGTTGCCCACCAAGTCCAACCTCAATAATTTTTTGAAGAGTTGAAATACGAACATCTTTTATGTTATTTTCAACCTTAGATATGTATGCCTTATTTGTACCACATTTTTCTGCAAGTTGTTCCTGCGTTAAGCCTTTTTCTAATCTTGCATCATGTATCATTGCCCCTAATTTGAACGTTTCGTAACCCTTGTCAAATTTATCCCTTTTTGCAGTCCCTTTTTTCCCATATTGCTCGTCAATTAATTGAGCAAGTGTCTTTGTTTTATTTTTTGCTTTCATAATATTCCTCCTTAATTTTTAAAGCTTTCGTAATTTCTTGTTTAGGTGTCTTTTGTGTTTTTTTCTGAAACCCATTTGCTAATACAACTAATTTACCTTCATCAAAGAAGCAGAAAATTCTAAAAATGTCACTCGCAAGTTGAATACGAATTTCATAAAGTCCGTCTGTGCCCTCCAAATGCTTTAAGTAAGTTTCTGGCACTTGTTGAACTTCTTCAATGAGCAAAAATGTCCAAATGATTTTTTCCTTTACTTTTTGGCGTTGCTTACTTAGAAATTCCTCGAAGTAATCCCTAAAAGTTATAATTGTTCTGTATTTCTTCATTGTACTCGCAATGCAAATATACTAAAGTAGTCCAATAGGGCAACTTTATTTTTTGTGAGATTTTGTCAAAATTTTCTTTTGGAATGAAGTGTCCAAAAAAATTGCCACCAACACTCTGCTTAATTTACTTTAATATCAAATTCAAATTTCTGATCTTCATTTTTCAATGGAACATATAATCTTCCTATAGCTCTTGAAAGTTCTTTTTCTGGCCTGTTTTTATAGGGATCAAAAGGTAATACAGGCCAGCTTAAATGCATACCAGTTGGTATCATTAAAGTCCATCCATTGTGTTTAATCCAACCACCCAGTTCAGCATCTCCCCAATCAATTATTTCATCTCTCAAAATAATTTTACGGCCTGCTGCTGTTTCCAGTTTTTTTCCTGCTATAAGCATTAATTGAATATTCATAAAGGATACAGCCGAATCCAACTTATAGGTAGTATTGATCGTAAATTTCAATTGATCAGCAGAAGGCTTAGGTACACTTAGTGTGGCAAAAAAAACATTGTAAGCTAATGCCAGCGTATCGGCTGTTTCTGCCATATTAAAATAACTGCTCACGGGCATGTGTATGCTACCGGTAGGCGTTATTTCTGTAAAAGTGGCTAATTCCGGCTGCCGCTTGGAATTTGCTCCACTTATGATAAGTCCTGTATGCTCATTAAATACACTAAAGTTTGCCTGGCGATCAAGAAAAAAATTATTCTGGCTCACGCCCGGTGCAATGATGCCTGAGTAAGTGGTCACCCATGGCCCGGTTTTCCTGATGCCGGCAGGAATCTTCATTGCATGTGCATAATTTGGTTTATCCTGCGGTATAAGTGCAGTTTTACCTTCGTGATAGTATAAAACATTTTGCGCTATGCGGCCAAATGATTGCATATTGCCTCCATACGAACTTAAATCTCCGTTATAAGGAAAATGGCTTGCTAAAAAAGCTGCATAACGTCTTCCATCAGCAAAGTTTGAAAAACCAAATTGTCCCCACATGGAAATACCCCAAAAGCGATTCCTGTCATTAATCGTTTCTACCGGTGTTCCATCAGGATAAGTAAAATATTTATGAAAGTCTGTGGATCGGCGAAGTGCAGCAAGCGCAGCAGGATCTTTGGAGTATTCCCAATAAAGTGCAATCTGTGTTAATGTAAGAAAATCATACCCGGTGGTGGGACCAGCCTGGCTATGTTCGCCCCAGTAACCATCTGCTGCCTGCTCTTTTACACAAAACCGGTGTAAAACTTTTGTTGACATTTCTATCCATTCCGGTTTATGAAATACATGCCCGGCAACCAGCAGTGCCGATGCATAAATAGAATAATGGTTGGGTGATGTTATAATAAACGGCGCATTATACCAGGGGTAATTAATCCGCTTCAAAAGTTTCGGTTCTAAAAGTTGCAGTTCTTCCAACAGCACTTTTTTCCAACGCTGTTTTCTTTCCTCTCCCAGTTTTGGCTCCAGTATCCTGTATGCTTCCAGCCACATATAAGTATCCCAGTCGCTGTCGCCTCTTTTAGAATAATTTCCCTGTTCCTGTTCTTTCACCAGGAAATCGCCAATTTTCTTGGCAAGTTCAAGCATGCGCTGGTCACCAAAATGTTTGTTTAAAGCGTGAGATTTACTGTAAAGCACGGCGGGTATGAGTATAGCATTCGGAAAATGAGTCCAGCCAGGCTGAGATTCGAGTGAAACAAGTGAAGCAGTCGGATCTGTTTCCAATCTTTTTTCAACAATGGCAACGCCGGATTCAAGCAGTTCAAAATAACGGGCCGGAAGCTGAATGGGGGTATTTTCTGAAACTTTTGTCTGGGCGCTTGCAGCAAAAAATTGTAATGACATTGCCGGCATCAGGAAAAATTTTATATGCTTCATCAATTCAGTCAGTTTTATTCAAAGATGAAATAAATATTTAAGATAAAATAGATTTTTTATTTATTTTACCTTTATATTTACTTGTAAATAAAAGGAAAAATAATTTATTAAGTAAATAAATGCCAAAAATCAACTTGCATTATGAAAAGAAGATCATTTGTAAAAAATGCAACGCTTAGTTCAGCCGCCCTCGGGTTAAGTTCTTTTAAGAGTTTTGCTTTTGTTCCGGAGAATAAAGTAAAGCTCGCTATTATTGGAGTTGGATTACGTGGACAGGCCCACCTGGATAATGCACTGCGGAGAAAGGATGTGGAGGTAGTTGCGATTTGTGATATTGACGAAAGAATGCTTGGCATGGCAACAGAAGTTATCAAAAAGTCAGGCAAGACAATGCCGCTGGTTTTTAAGGGCGACCCCCATGCCTATCGCAAATTGCTGGAGCAAAAAAATATTGATGCTGTTCTTATTGCAACTCCATGGGAATGGCATACACCTATGATTATAGATAGTTTACAGGCAGGTATTAAATATGTAGCCACTGAGGTAATTCTCGGTATTACACTGGAAGATCACTGGGCTGTAGTTCGTGAAGCGGAAAAACAAAATGCCCATGTAACCATGCTGGAAAATGCCTGTTACTTTAGGGATGTTCTGGCAATTCTGAATATGGTACGCCAGGGCGTATTTGGAGAAATTGTTCACCTGCAGGCCGGTTATCAGCATGATTTAAGAGGAGTGAAATTTAACAACGGTATTGAACCTTATGACAGCGGTGTGGAATTTGGAGAAAAAGGCTTTTCAGAAGCTCATTGGAGAACGAATCATTCCCTTCATCGGAACGGCGACCTGTATCCAACACACGGGTTGGGGCCAGTGGCCACCATGATTGATATCAATCACGGCAATCGCTTTTTATCACTCAATTCATTTGCCACAAAAACAAGAGGGCTGCATGATTATATTGTAAAGAAAGGAGGGCCCGACCACCCCAATGCAAAGGTTGAATTTAAGTTGGGAGATATTGTCACCACTCATCTCAAATGTGCCAACGGCGAGACTATTTTGTTGCAGCATGATACTAATCTGCCCAGGCCCTATTCTCTCGGGTACAGGGTGCAGGGCACTAATGGATTATGGATGCAGGTAAATAAAGGCATTTATGTAGAAGGTGTATCACCCAAGCATCATGAGTGGGACGATCAGCAATCCTGGTTAGACAAATATGATCACCCGCTATGGAAACGCTGGGCTACTACAGACAATGAAAATGCAGCCGGCCATGGCGGTATAGATTTCTTTGTATTGCATGGGTTTATTGAAGCGGTTAAACGCCGTGTGGCTCCCTTAATGGATGTGTATGATGCCGCTGCATGGAGTGCCGTTACACCACTAAGTGAAAAAAGCATAGAACTGGGATATGAAACAGTTGAGTTCCCTGATTTTACCAATGGGCAATGGATGTATCGCAAACCAAAATTTGCCACTAATGATGAGTTTTAGGTTTACGGTTTGATTGCGGCTCATGCAGGCTTACTATTAAAAACTTGTAGGTTAATAAAGATAGACCGTAAACTCTTGAACGGCATCATAAAAAAGGCGTTAAGAAAATTTGAATGATTGGCGTTAAAAAATGAAATTGATGTTACTACTGCTTGGAATTGCTTTTTGCTGGTAAGTCGCACTAAAGTTCGGTGATATTCTGAAGTTGGAGCTTATTTCATTTTAGCCAATCATTCAAATTTTTAGCCTTTTTTATGGAGCCTTGATCTTTTTTGTTACTTTTTTGCATCAAGGCAAAAAAGTAAATAGAGAGAGCGAACCTGGTAAGCTTTTGCGGCCTAAGTTTATTAATCTAAAAACTTACCTCACTTTAATAAGCATGAATTATTTGATCTTTAAGGTGATGTTTTTTTTAAAAAGCACTATTGATTCTATTATTCTTTTCATTTTCTGTATAATATTTATTAGCTGGTAATGAAAAAAAAATCAATTGTTATTATTGGAAGTTCTAATACCGATATGGTGATTAAAACTTCGCATCTTCCTGAACCGGGTGAAACGGTAATTGGCGGAGAATTTTTTATGAACGCCGGGGGCAAAGGAGCCAACCAGGCTGTTGCCGCTTCACGATTAGGGGGCAGGGTTTCATTTATTGCAAAACTGGGAGATGATATTTTCGGCAGGCAGGCTTTATCTCTTTTTAAAAAAGAAAAACTGGATATTTCCGCTGTTTTAACCGATAGAAAAAAAGCTTCGGGCATAGCATTAATTACGGTAGATAATAAAGCCGAGAATTGTATTGTGGTGGCATCCGGCGCCAATGCCTGCCTGTTGCCGAAGGATCTTAAAAAATTCAGCAATAAGATTACTGCAGCTTCTATTGTATTGATGCAATTAGAAACGCCGTTAGAAACAATAGTATATGCTTCCGGATTAGCTGCCGGCAAAAAAATAATTACCATATTGAACCCGGCGCCTGCATGTCAATTACCGGATGAGTTATTTAAACATATTTCCATCCTTACCCCAAACGAAAAAGAAGCTGCTGTACTTACCGGCTTGCGTGTACACGATGTGCCAACTGCAAAACAGGCAGCTATTGCACTACATAAAAAAGGGGTAAGCACGGTAATTGTTACGCTTGGCGCCAAGGGAGCACTTATTTATGATGGAAATAAATTTTTTATGGTTGCTGCGCCGAGGGTAAAAGCAATAGATACTACGGCAGCCGGAGACGTTTTTAATGGTGCACTGGCTGTAGCATTAAGTGAGGATAAATCAATTTTACAGTCCGTTGAATTTGCGTGCAACGCCGCAGCGATTGCAGTTACAAGACTTGGAGCACAGGCTTCCGCACCTTTTCGCAGGGAAATTAAAAGTGATTTCCTTGGTTGATGTGTAAAAGTGTATCAATGATTTAGATAAAAAGATTAATGCCAAAAACAATGTGCTTATGTTTATTATAGAAAATTATTCCACGGCAGTTTTGTTTTGCGTTATCACCATGCTTTGCTGGGGCTCCTGGGCTAATACGCAAAAGCTTGCTGGCAAAACATGGCGGTTTGAATTATTTTACTGGGATTATGTTATCGGTATTTTTTTGTTTTCCATTATTGCAGCCTTATCACTTGGTAGTATTGGCGAAAATGGGAGGAGTTTTATTACTGATCTTGGTCAGGCTGACATCAACAATATAGCAAGCGCTTTTTTAGGGGGTATTATTTTTAATGCTGCCAACATTTTGTTTTCAGCCGCCATTGCCATTGCAGGCATGTCGGTTGCCTTTCCTGTTGGTATTGGACTTGCATTGGTGCTTGGTACGCTTGTTAATTATTTTGGAGTACAAAAAGGAGATCCGGTGATTTTGTTTACGGGAGTATTACTGGTAGCTGTTGCAATTATTATCAATGCCATTGCTTATAAAAGAGCCGCAACAGCTAATCAAAGAGTATCCTCAAAAGGAATTATTATTTCTCTCCTGGCAGGTTTGCTGATGTCTTTCTTTTACCGCTTTATTGCTGCTTCAATGGACCTGGAGAATTTTGAAAACCCGGCAGCAGGTAAGATGACTCCTTATACCGCTGTGTTTATTTTTTCAGCAGGCATACTGGCAAGTAATTTTGTTTTCAATACCATCCTGATGAAAAAGCCCGTGATAGGTGAACCTGTTTCTTACAACGATTATTTTAAAGGGAAGTTTTCAATACACCTGGTTGGCATACTTGGCGGTTTGATATGGGGAATTGGTAATTCTTTCAACCTGATTGCAGCAGGAAAAGCGGGGCCGGCAATTTCCTATGGATTAGGCCAGGGTGCTACATTGATAGCTGCATTATGGGGCGTTTTTATATGGAAAGAATTTAGAAATGCAGCGAAGGGTACCAATATTTTATTAGCGCTTATGTTTTTATTTTTTATCTCAGGTTTAGGATTGCTGATTATGGCAGGGAAATAACACAGCCGTCAAGAATAATTTTACTTTTATATAATTCGTTGCCAGCCGTAGAATTTTATAACCTGTTTTCTTTAATAAAAAACAGAATGCGTTAAGCAAAAGAACTGCTGCTGTTCTTAATTTAAGGTTTGCCATAAATTTTTTAAAGTATGAATTACATTAAATGCCTTGTAGTTTGTTGTATGCTGCTCGCCTGTTCCTGCAGCAGGCAGTATAAAAATGTTTTAGTAACAAATCCCGGATACCATCCTCAGAAAATATTTATCGGGTATGAGCAACTAACATCTCCTAAATTTTCAGCGCTGCGTAAAAAATATCAATTGGATACGGTGTTTCATGGAGAAGCAGATGAGTTTAAAAGAATATTACTGTTAAGAAACTGGATAAGAAAACATATACCCATTAACGATGAAGGGCCATACCCTGATGACGGAACCTGTGAAAGTATACTTGACCATGCCTTGAACGGCAGTGGCTTTCATTGCGGTCATTTTATGGTGGTGCAAAATGCAGTGATGAATGCATACGGTTATGTAACCCGTTGCCTTGGTGCCGGACCAGGCGGAACGGATGGAATTCAAAATCATCACGGGATAAATGAGATTTGGTTAAACGATTATCACAAGTGGTTTTTATGCGATGCCAAGTACAACAGTCATTTTGAAAAAAATGGAATTCCTTTATCGGCGCTGGAAGTGAGGGCTGAATATTTAAAAAACAAAGGCTTTGATATGGTAAGGGTAAAAGGAGTGGAGAGAACACCGGTGGATATGGATACTGAGTTTAATCATAACAAAGAATCATTTGCAAGAACCTATGTAAATATTGAATGGGAATTATATAGTGATAAATATACAGCGCCACAAACTGATACAACTGATGACCGCGGCATCCTTATTATGTACAACGATGATTATTTTAAAAACCATACCTGGATGTGGGATGGAAAACCCCACTGGGCCTATCATACAAAATTTATGAAGCTGGTAGATGATCAATCAGTAATAGAATGGACACCCAATACCATACAGGCGCAGGTTACAATTGAAAAGAATCATGCCAGTATTCAGCTTAATTCAGATACACCTAATTTTTTAACCTACCAGGCACAGAGAGAAGCAGGCGGCAAATGGGATGATATTTCATCGCCGCTTGAAATAAAACTTGAGGGAGAAAAAAATGAATTTGCATTCCGGGCAGTAAATATTGCCGGTGTTGCGGGGCCGGTATACCGTATGGTGATAAAAAAGTAATGGGCTTTCATCATTTTCTAATCTCGCTTTACATGCCCGGAAAATCTTTTTTATACCGCTTTAATAATTCAGCCGGATCATTTTTTAAAAAATATATTTTACCATGAAGGTGCTTCACTTCTCCTGGTTTTAATCCCCCGATTCTTGGATCGCTGTGAATGCAAACAAATATGCCCTGGAACAATTCCTGGTAATGATCCCATGCTGTTGCCATCAGGTATTTGTTATCATCAGAAAAACACCCAATCAATCCGTTTACTGGTATATCAGGGCTTATTGGCCTCGGGTTTACATCTTTCAGGTTAATACCCGGCGGAACCCATGTTTGTCCACCTTTATAGAAGCCATTATGCGTTCTGTTAGTTTTGTCTAATGTTGTTAACCCATCTTTTGTAAAGATGAAACATCTTGAAATATAATCATCCTGTTCACGGTTGGTGAATTGGTTCACACGAATACAGGGTTGAAACCAGTCTATATTTTCCGCTTTATTTCCTTTATTAGTAATTACAAGATTGAAATCCACCTCATCTACGCCTGCTTTAATATCATGCAGCACTTCAATATTGGGTTGCACCATACTTCTGAGTTTTATCTGCCGGCCATTATCATCTGATGAAAGTAGTTCCGTTTTATGTGATATGGTGGTGGAATCCCATTCCTGGTTCGTGGAGCCTGGTTTACAAAATGCTTCCAGGTACAAAATATTCATTTTTGTATCCATCATATTTTGCCCCGATATGGTGAGGATATTTTTTTCCCATTTTACAAAAAGCCCGCCGTTCTCATTTCCCGGTTTAGTTTGTGCAGTTGATTTATTTACGTTGCAACCTGTAAGGGTAGCTGCTAATAACAGCACTGAAAATATTGTTTGATTAAAAGATGAAAATTTCATGGAGTTATTTTTTTTAAATGTGAAGCTGTATATGCTGTCTTATTTTTTTGAAACAAGATGTAAAACTGCATCTCCGTTAAAAGGAGCATGCATTATTAGTTTACTGCCACCTGAAACCTTTTTAGCCTTAATAACTTTTCCTTCTACCGGGGTTATCCATCTCACATTAAATTTTCCTTTTGTGGTGGTAAGATCAAGGGTTACTTCACCGCCTTCCGGCAAATACAGCACATACTCTTTTCCCGGGTTTGCCAGGCAATAGTAAGTTGAAGACAGCTCATCATGCGGACGCATAGCGGCTAAATTAAGCCGGCGGGCCAGGTTCAGCGTTTGCCCCATCGCAACTCTTGCACTGTCAAACTGGCCTTCACTTACTTTAAGTGTTGACCTTGGATCATATTCAAGATAAGGATCCATATAACTCGGATGCTGCCCCCTGGTAAAGGTTTTCCAAACCCACTTACTATCTCCGCCCACTCCCCACAGGTGGTCAGTATCTACCATAATGATTTTTTTGCCCGTTGCAGCAGGAGGGTTGTTCATGTAAGAAGATGTTTTGTCACTGTCCCATCCCGGGGCGATCCAGTCGGCAGCACTTTCAAAAAGTCGTTTAGTATCATCGCCGGGGCCATATCCTCCATCAGAACTCATTCCAATCAAATGTTGTTTGGGAAGTGTTGATTCATATACTCTTACCAGGTTAATAAAATGATACTGCCATGCTGTGGTGGTAAGGTCGCTTTCACAGGCTATTTCATAAAGCACATTATCAAAATCATTCACTGTTTCAATTATCTTTTTTATATATGCATCCTGGATGGCGGTTACTGCAGGCAGTTTCAGTTGCCTTGTTTCAATGGCATATCCATCATTATCGGGATCGCCATCAATACCATTGATATTGTTTTCTTTTTTAAAATAAGTAGGTCCCTGCAAATTGCCCGAATGGCCAAAAAATACAATGGATACATAAATGCCCCGGTCTTTTGCTGCACTTACTTTTGAGCGGAGCCTGTCAAAGTATTGCTGGTTAAACTGTGTGAGATCATATTTTAGCTTTCCATCCTTCGTCAATCCCGGGCCGGTACGAACATAAGTTTCCGGCTGAATATCTGTAAAAATAAAGCCATCGTTTTCAAATGCCCAAAGCCGGGTAAAGTTGTGGCCATAGCCTGCAATCCAATCCAGGAAGCTGTCTTTGCCCGCATCCTGGTGGCCGCTTGGCCCGGTCATATCAAGCACATTTGACCAGGTATGAGACCCGGTAAGATAAATGGCATTACCGCTTGTATCTGCGAAATAAAGAGGGTTGACTTTATTAATACGGAGCACACTTTTTATTGGTGGATTGGGGTTGGCTTTCCAGGCAATCCTTTGCAGGATAGGTATATTTTTATTTGCTGCCTGCCCGTAATTTTTTTGAATAACGAATAGTACAAAAAGCAAACACAAAAGGAATCTGTTTTTTTTCATTGTTATCTTTTTAATTCAAAGCATTTTCAATTTTAAATACCCATGCACCGGTTGATGCATTATCAGATGAAGTAAAGGCTGGCGGCTGAATGGTTAGCCTGTTATTTTTAAAACCCGTTTTTAATTTCCCACTATAATCCAGCAGGCTGATATTTCCAGGAGCTTTAATATTTGTTACGGTAATGGCTTTATCAGGAAAACGGGTCGCAATTGCATATAAATCTTTTCCTTTTCGTGTAAAAAATAAGGTGGTTTCATTGGTTATAGCCGGAGCATCTTTCCAAACATTTGTTTCATAAATAGCTTCACCATTTACCTGTAGCCAATCGCCAATATCTTTTAGCCGCTGCTGCATAATAACAGGAATTCTTCCATCAGCAGTAGGGCCAATATCCAGTAACAGGTTTCCTCCTCTTGCCACTTTTTGAACGAGTATATGAATCAATTCCTGCGACGATGTATAGTCTTTAAGTTGTTCAGCCCTGTTATATCCGAACGATCCGCCAATTCCCCTGCATTCTTCCCAGGGGTGAGTTATCGTTTTTGTTTTAGCGTTATCATTAAAAACAAGGTCATATTCTGTTGTATATATTCCGCCGTGTTTCCCTCTTGTATCGCTTCCCCATCTGTCATTTACAACAATATTTTTTTTTACAGTCGATTCATTATACAACCAGGCCAAAAATTCAGGAGCTTTCCAATCGCTGCTGGTATGTTCCCATTCACCATCCGTCCATAAAATATCCGGCTCATACCTTGTTACCAGGTCTTTCATCTGCGGCACCATGTGTTCGTCAATGTATTGCTGCAGGTTTGAATGATATAGTGGATTATACCATTCGTACAATGAATAATAAAATCCCATGTGTAGGCCCTTTGCTTTTACGGCTTTACTCAGCGCTCCTGCCAAATCTTTATGAGGGCCCACATCAAGACTATTCCAATTCCACGATTGTGCACTTGGCCAAAGGGTAAAGCCTTCATGATGCTTAGAAGTCAGCACTATATATTTTGCGCCGGATGCTGCAAGTATATCAGCCCAATCACCCGGCACAAAATTTTCAGCTTTAAAATCGCGGGCAAAATCCTGGTACTTAAAATTTTCTCCATATACTTTATTATGATGATTGCGGAATAATTGACCGGCAACACTATTTTCATTTTTACGATACCAATACCATTCAGCATATTTTGAATATACCGGAATAGAATCTCCTGTAGGCGCCCATGCAGGCACAGAGTAAATGCCCCAGTGAATAAATATTCCAAACTTTGCTTCTGTAAACCATGCAGGCACCGGTCTGCGATCAATAGATTCCCATGTGGGTTGAAAGCTCTCCTGGCATAAAACTTTCGCAGTAGTGCAAAACGAAATGGTTATAAAAAGAAATAAAAATTTCATCCTATTTTCTTTTAAGAGATTTTCAATTTTATTAAAATTTGAAAGAAAAAATTACCTAAAAGCTGTTAATTACAATAATAAATAACTTTATTCCCTTTCCAAATATATATTTATTTATAAAAAAATTTTTAAAATCTTTCTTTTTATATATTTTTGTTAGCAATTAGTTATGAAACACAAATCCTGGTTTTGGTATGCGCTTATTGTAACGCTGTTCTGGGGAGTCTGGGGGGCTTTGAGTGAAACGTCTGTAAAGGCGGGTATTCCACCTACTATAGGGTATGTGATTTGGGCAATTACATTATTAGTGCCTGCTATAATTGCACTGAAAATAATTAACTGGAAACCTGAAAAAGATAAAAGATCTATTTTATATGGATTTATAATAGGCCTTTCTGGTTCGGCGGGGCAGTTAGTGCTTTTCCAGGCATTGAAACATGGACCGGCATATTTGATTTTTCCTTTTGTTTCATTGTCTCCATTGGTCACTGTATTTCTTTCTTTCTTTCTTTTAAAAGAAAAGATTAAGCCTAAAGCTTTGGTGGGCATTATAATCGCATTGTTTGCCATTCCCTTACTCTCTTACCAGCAGCCGGAAAATGCAGAGAAATATGGATCTCTTTGGATATTGCTTGCACTGGCAGTTTTTCTTGCCTGGGGAGTTCAGGCATACTATATCAAGGTAGCTAATAACCACATGAAGGCTGAAAGCATCTTTTTCTATATGACCCTGGTAAGTGTTAGCCTGATACCGGTAGCAATTTTTTTAACAGATTTTTCCGCGCCGATAAATTGGGGGACTAAGGGATTATTTATGGCGGCCGGAATTCAGTTACTAAACTCTATTGGGGCGCTGCTGATCGTTTATGCTTTTCGCTATGGGAAAGCTATTATTGTAAGCCCTTTAATAAATACCGGGGCGCCGGTAATAACAATAGCCATATCATTAATAGTATATGGAATAGTGCCTCACTTACTCGTTTTCATTGGAATGTTGCTGGCTCTGCTGGCTATATTTTTATTAACACAATAGGGTTAACAATGATCAAGTGATGCTATAAAATAGTATGTAATACATCTTAATATTTAATAAAACGAAATTTAATGATCGAATTATTAGAATTAGAAAATGTTGAAGCAGAGAAACGAAAATTTATCGTTAAAGAAATAAGCGGTCAATCTGCATTGTGGCAGGAAGTATATGCTGCCATCTTAGATAAAGAAAAAGAGATTACTGATTTTCTAAATATTCTTTGGAAAATTAAGGATCTGCAAATCATATTAACAGGTGCCGGTTCCTCCGCATTTATTGGAGAAATACTTGCTCAAACATTTTATACAAATACCGGAAAACTAACAAAAGCAATCCCTACAACAGATTTGGTTACGCATCCGGCGGGGTACTTTGATAGAAAAACACCTACCTTACTAATATCCTTTGCCCGTTCAGGCAATAGTCCGGAAAGTATTGCCACTTTTGAACTGGCAGAAAAATTTCAGGATACAGTGTACCATCTGATTATTACTTGTAACAGGGAAGGCGATTTAGTAAAAAAAGCAAAGTCGTTTACCAATACCTATGTATTCATTTTGCCTGAAAAGGCAAATGACCAGGCGCTTGCTATGACGGGTTCATTTACATCTATGACCCTTGTAGGATTATTAATATCAGATATAAAAAACATTTGTAAAAATGAACAAATAATTTTACGACTATCTAAATTTTGTGAAACAATTTTTAAAAATTTTAATCCTGTATTTAGAAAACTTGCAGATCGTGATTTTAAAAGAGTGGTGTTTTTAGGATCCGGCGCGCTGAAGGGTGCTGCAAAAGAGGCTCATTTAAAAATATTAGAAATGACTGATGGCCAAATTATCTGTCAATATGATTCCTTTTTGGGATTTCGGCATGGCCCCCGCGCAGTGATAGACGCTTCTACATTACTTGTTTATTTTTTTTCAAACGACCCTTATGTTTTCAAATATGAGCTTGATCTTGTAAGATCAATAAAGGAAACAGAAGATTTTATGTTTACCATTGGCATTGGCCAGGGATTACATGAATTGAAAGATGCAGGGCTCGATTTAATGATTGATTTGAACGATGGTTTTGCTAAAATTCCTGATGATTTTTTCTCAGTATGCTGTGTTATACCCGCCCAGGTGATTGGTTTATATAAATCGATTGCTCTTGGATTAGTTCCTGACTCTCCTTCTCAAAACGGAGGGATACACAGGACTGTTCAGGGAGTGATAATTTATCCGTATTAACTTATCAATTTAATAATCTCCTGAGAGGCGCAGGTGAATGCAGAATTAATTGAGCACTTAATACAATGAAACAAATCAAAGAAAAAAAATTTGATGTTATTGTAGTTGGCGAAATCAATGTTGATTTGATTATGAACAAGGTTCAATCTTTCCCGGAGATAGGAAAAGAAAAATTTGCCGGCGATATGACTTTAACATTGGGAAGTTCCGCTGCAATTTTTGCAAACAACCTTAGCATATTAGGTCTAAAAGTTTCATTTATTGGGAAAGCCGGGAACGATATTTTCGGAAATTTTTGTAAAAAAAACCTTTCGGAAAATGGGGTAGATATTTCCATGTTATACACCTCTGATGAGGATCAAACCGGGGCCACGATAGTTCTTAATTTTGATGACGACCGCGCTAATATAACATTCCAGGGAGCTATGTCCACTTTAAAAGCCGAAGATATTACCGAAGAAATGTTAAGCATGGGTAAGCATCTTCATTTTTCTTCCTATTTTCTTCAACCTGGCTTTGAAGATAAACTTGATGTATTACTAAGAAGAGCAAAACAGGCTGGTCTCACTACGTCGCTTGATGTGCAATGGGATCCTACAGAAAGGTGGTTGTTTGATTATAAAAAGATATTACCTGATGTAGACATATTTATGCCTAACGAGGCAGAATTAATCAACTTAACAAAAGAGAAATCTGTTGAAGCAGCTTTATCAGTTATAGGTGATTATGGAAATGTGATTGTAGTAAAAAAAGGGTATAAAGGTTCTGTTCTGTTACATAAAAAAAGAATCATTGAAGGCATGCCTTTTCTTAATAAGCAGGTAGTGGACGCAATAGGTGCAGGCGATAGTTTTAATGCAGGTTTTATATTCAAATTTCTTTGTGGGGATGAAATAGAAAAATGCCAGGTCTTTGCTAATCTTATCGGCGCCATTTCAACCACCGCGGCGGGAGGAACAGGTGCTTTCAAAAGTTACCATCAACTATTAAAAACCGCCAGGGAAAAATTTGGTTATGGGGAGTAGCAGTACAATACTAAAAAATAAATGGAAGCAGTTACAGCAAGCTAAAGAAGCATTGCTGGCAACTAACTTTTATAACTTTGAAACACTGCAGGGTGTTTTAAAAGCTGCCAGCATTACAAAAAGGCCGCTTATATTGCAGCTTACACGGAGTTCTGTTGAATACATGGGATTGCCTGTGGCCAGGTCGCTTGCCGAGGCTGCATTAAATTATTTTGACGTGGAAGGCTGGATACATCTTGATCACGGCGATTCTTATGAATTGGTTGCCGCTTGCCTTGACGCAGGTTTTGATTCTGTGATGATTGATGCAAGCG
>JADLCD010000112.1 GCA_020847395.1 Chitinophagaceae bacterium | reverse complement strand
TGTTTCTGATGGTACAGCTAATTATCGCAATGGCAAAGTATATGATTTGCCCACAATAGCCCCGGGCGAAAGAGTAAATTTTGAAGTGGATGATAAATACAATGGAAAAGCGGTAATTACGGTGGTACGTCCAACCGGGTATGTGGTAAGCCAAAAAGTATTTGAATAAAATATTTCTAAATCTGTATTGAAAAATTATTCATACATATTAATTGTTGCAGTTTTATTTTGTGTTTCAGGATGTAGTCATTCAGTGAACATCACTTCTGAAGTTTCTTCTGAAAAAATAAATATTCACAATTGTATGCAGGCCCCAAAGCATTTTGTTTTAAATGAGCGCAATGGGATTGAAGCCGGCAATGACACTTCACTTTCGGGAATGGTTCTGATACCCGGTGGAATTTTTGAAATGGGCGGCGATAATGAACAGTCTGCACCCGACGAATTTCCCAAACACAAAGTATCGGTTGATTCTTTTTATATGGACATCACTGAAGTAACCAACGTTCAGTTTAAAATGTTTGTTGATGCTACCGGCTATATAACTACTGCAGAAAGAAAACCGGATTGGGAAGAGTTAAAAAAAGCGCTTCCTCCCGGAACACCGAAACCACCGGATAGTGTTTTTTTAGCAGCATCATTAGTGTTTAAACAAACAGATGGTGAGGTAAGGCTTGATGATTATTCTCAATGGTGGGAGTGGGTTCCGGGCGCTGATTGGAAACATCCGCATGGCCCCGGATCAGATATAAAAGGGAAGGAGAATTATCCTGTAGTGCATATCAGTTGGTACGATGCAATAGCTTATTGTCAATGGGCTGGTAAACGATTACCTACCGAAGCCGAATGGGAATATGCCGCAAGGGGAGGATTGGAGAACAAAATTTATCCTTGGGGAAATGAACATATAAATACCGGAAAACCTAAAGGAAATACATGGGAAGGGAAATTTCCCTATTTCAATGAAGAAAAAGACGGTTACGTTTTAGCAGCTCCTGTGAAATCATTTGCTTCTAACGGTTATGGGATTTACGATATGGCAGGTAATGTATGGGAATGGTGCAGTGACTGGTATCATGCAGATTATTATCATATGCTGAGAAAAGGCATTAGCAAAAATCCCAACGGACCGGATAATAGCTTTGATCCCATAGATCCATACACACCCAAGAAAACTATACGCGGGGGAAGCTTTTTATGTAATGAAGTCTATTGCAGTGGGTATCGTGTAGCCCGAAGAATGAAAAGCAGCCCGGATACCGGAATGGAGCATACGGGTTTCAGATGTGTGAAGGATGTAAATAAAAAATAAGTTGATAAATCAGCAGTTACCTGATTTGAATTTTTAGATGATAATACGAAACTACGGCAGAACATGGTCTTTTAGTCCTCGACAAATTGTACGACCTGAAAAGATAAATGAATTGATGTATTATTTTAAAAGACCTTATGAGACAACTTGAAGAACAAGGTTTGGCGCTTAACATTCTTGGCTCAGTGAATGCACAGAGTTTTAGCGGTGTAATATGTACTGGCATACATGGTACGGAAAAAAATTTCAATGCTTGGCAGCACTGTTTGAAAGCTTTGAAATGACAGATGACAGATGCGAGAATCACTTATTTACAAAATCTAATAAAGGGTCCTACTCGTTGTTAACCGGCATGGGTAGTTGTGCTATTATTCATACAATGACGCTGAGTGTGGTAAATATATATCAAATTCATGCTGTTACAGACATTGCTGATTTTGATGAAGTAATTAATTGTCTTGAACATTATGTGAATGAATATGATCATTTTAAATTTTGGTAGCTGGCGCCATCATAGCCAGTAATTGTTTTCAGAGATAACAGAACAGGTACTAAACGTAACGACAGCGACTTAGCACTTTTTTTAAAAGTTGCTGTTATTTCAATTTTCATGTATCGTATTCTGGTTCTTTTTGGGAAACTCAACAGAAAAAAAATGATATCCGGCATTATTCGCTTCCTTACGAATGTTTGCGGCAAGCATTTTAACCGGATATGTAAAAGCTAAGTTGGATTTTTAAAACCGCTGCCCCTATTCACCGTTAAGCCGAATGGGCTTTTGACAGTATAGATTCTAAGCGAATGTTAAAAGAATATAAATCCCTGTTGTTGCTGCAAGGGCATAACTATAATTTTGTACTGGAAGTAAGATTTACTAAAGCTAATGACTTTTTAGAAAGCCTTGCTTATCGTCGTGATTCTATCTGGCTGAGTATGTATTATATGGATACTGATAAAACTGAAACCGGCAGTCGAAGAAATTTGAAGCATGGGCAATAAGTAAGGGTGGCAGGCCACATTGGGGGAAAGAAGCGGAAATCAATCAGGAATATCTGAACAGTCATTTCGTTAAGTTGTCTCAGTTCAGAAGTTTGATAAAAGAATATGATCCAGAAAGTAAATTCATTAATGAATGGAATAAACAATTTTTATAATAGGCACATAATAATCATAAATATGAAAAGATCAATACTTTATCTGTTTTGCTGGCTGACTACAATCGCAACTTCTGCACAGCGGCCAAATATTGTACTGATTATTTCTGATGATCATGCTTACCAAACCATTGGTGCTTATGGAAATAAATTAGTAGAAACGCCTAATATTGATCGTATAGCAAAAGAAGGAGTATTGTTTGACAAAGCGTATGTTACTAATTCAATTTGCGGACCCAGCCGGGCTGTGATTTTAACCGGAAAGTATAGTCATAAAAACGGGTTCAGAGATAATGAAAATTCAAAGTTTGATGCTTCACAAAATTCATTTATTAAAGAATTGACAAAGGCCGGTTATCAAACATCCTGGATTGGCAAGATGCATTTAGATGCAACACCGCAGGGCTTTACTTTCTGGCAAATTTTACCGGGTCAAGGAGCTTATTACAATCCCGATTTTTTAATGATGGATGGCAGCAAAAAAAGAATAGAAGGTTATGTAGCTAATGTAGTAGAAGATGTAGCTGAAGACTGGCTGAATAAAAGAGATAGCACAAAGCCTTTTTGTCTGGTGATAGGTCATAAAAACACACATCGTATCTGGCTACCCGATACCTGTGATTATGGAAAATATGACAATATTAACTTTCCGCTGCCTTCAAACTTTTATGATGATTATGATGGGAGAGAAGCGGCAAAAGTTCAGGATATGACGATTGCAAAAACTATGCAATTGGCTTATGATTTAAAAATGTATGATACTGTTATTACACTCGCTGCCATAACAAGAATGAATGCTGCACAAAGGGCAAAATTTGACGAATACTATAATTCTATTTACCGTGATTTTAAAAAAAGAGATTTAAGTGGTAATGCCCTGACTGAATGGAAGTTTCAGCGATATATGAAAGATTATCTGGCTACTGCAGCATCGCTAGATAGAAATATTGGACGTTTATTGGATTATTTAGACAGAAATAATCTGACACAAAATACAATTGTTATTTATATGAGTGATCAGGGTTTTTATATGGGTGAACATGGATGGTTTGATAAGCGATTTATGTATGAAGAATCTTTTAGAACGCCAATGGTGATGCGTTATCCGAAACATATTAAAGCCGGTTCAGTAAACAGAAATATGGTGATGAACTTAGACATAGGCCCTACATTATTGCAGGCAGCCGGTGTACCTGTTCCAAACGATATGCAAGGCAATTCATTTCTTTCACTTGTAGAGAATAAGACAGGAGTAATCAGGAAAGCGATGTATTACCATTATTATGAAAATGGAGAGCATGCGGTATCGCCACATTTCGGCATCAGTACAAGAAGGTACAAACTCATTCACTTTTATAAAAGAGTAAACAGTTGGGAGCTTTATGACATGAATAATGATAAGAATGAAATGCACAATTTGTATGATGCAAAGAAATACCGTAAAGTGCAAACTCGTTTGAAGCGGCAATTATTAAAATTAATAGAGCAATATAATGATAAAGAAGCTGAAGAATTGATGTTAAAATCTGACCTTTAATATATTAATTTGATGTTGAGACATAGATATCTTTTTCATTGGAGCCTTTGAATTTTCGGCTACAAAAAGTACGATGAACTTACACGGATTAAAAAACAGAGATAGGTAATTTTTCATAACATTTATTTGGGAGTGATTAAAAAAAGTTTTAATTTCATAAGCGCATTCGGGTTAAAATTTATAGTTAACGAAGTTTATTGATATTATAAAAACTCTATTTTGCAACCTAAGTGCAGTTAAAATATCTGTACATGAAAAAGATAAGTGCGAGATTTATTTTGGCCTTATTTGTTGTTTCTTTCTTTCATCAAACTTCAAAAAGTCAGTGCTCAATTGTTTGTCCTAATGTTTTTTCTCTGCGCGATACTATTAACTGTAATAGTAATGTGGATCTGACGAAAAATGGTCCAGGGCCAGCCTATTCTAATAATTTTAATTTAGTACGTGCTTGCCAAAACACATTAATGAAGTATATTCTGAATGTAGATCAGTACTGTTATGCCGGCACTACTTATAATTTTTTGAGTCTTTCCGGAGGTACTTTTATAGGGCTGAGCGGAAATAGTTTTACTATTTTATGGGGTGCTGCCAATACGGGACAAGTTCAAATCTCATTTACAACGCCGGGCAACTTCGGCTTAGCTCCATGCTCCGGTATTATTATAATCAATTTTACATTAGTGCCGAAACCGGTAGCCGCTTTTACAGCAACACCTCAGCCGGTATGCAATATGGTACCAACAACAATCAATTTTAATTCGTCCGCAACTACCAATGCCAGTAATTATTTCTGGAATTTTGGCGATTCATATACAGCATTAACACAAAACCCATCACATACTTATTCAAGCCCGGGAACATATACCGTTACACTTTATGCTGCTAATAATGCATACTTTAATGGAAGTCCGCAATGCCCAACATGTATAGATAGCGTTAAACATAATATAACAATAGATGTATTGCCTCCACCCGAAATAAAATGTGTAGCTTCTGTATGTGCCGGCGATATTGTACAATATTGTGCTGCCGATAATACTTGCTCCGGTTATGCTTGGACGGTTACCGGGGGTATCATTCAAAGCGGTCAGGGCACATCCTGTGTTACTATAAAATGGGGATCAGGCAATCCTCAGGGAACAATTAATTTGGTATCTACGGGCTGCAGTACACCTTATTGTGCTTCCGGTGCAACTGTTACAGTCCCAATCATTCCGGCCACAGGCTCGATAAGCGGCCCTGCTCTGGTTTGCAACAATACAAATGCTACATACACACTCCCGTCATGGCCGGGCACTACCTATAGCTGGTCATTGAGTAGTGGTGGCTCTATTACTCCATACAATACGAATACAAATCAAATTAATATTTTCTGGAATACGTTTGGCTTACATACGATTACTTGTTCTTATTTTGATACATCTTTAAAATGTGGTGGTTCTGCTACTTATAATGTACAGGTAAGCCCAAATTTAAGTATATCAGGTCCTGCTACTGTTTGTCAGGGAGGGACAACCAATCTTAACGCTACTATGCCTACAAATATTCCCGTAGCATCTAACTGGACTATTAATCCCGGTTCTGCAGTTATAAATAGTGGAAATGGTACGCCCACTATTAATGTAACCTGGCCTACGGTAGGTAGTTATAATGTAACTGCTTCACCGGTTGTTCCCAATACTACATGTGATAATGCTAATTACACTGTAACAGTATTGCCAATCCCTGTAATAAGTAGTATCAACGGGCCTGATTCAATATGTGCAGGAAGTACACATGTTTATAGTGCTACCTCCAATTTGTCCGGTACTTTTAGCTGGTCAATTAACAATGCTTCTTCATTTAATTTATTAGGTGCTAATAATGATTCTGTACAAGTAACATGGGGTACAACAGGACCTTTTAGTATTTCCGTTAGTCAGTCATCAACTCCATTTGGCTGCATAAGCAATACATTGATAAAAAATGTATTTCTATGGCCAACACCTGCTTTGTCCGGCCCGTCAACTGTGTGTGCAGATGCTGTAGTAAGTTATTCAATTACCAATATTCTAAATGCGAATTTTCAATGGTCGGTTTCACCGGCAAACTTTGGAACGATTTTGAGCGGTCAGGGTACAAACTCAATTACAATTCACTGGCATGGAAATAATAGTCCCGGAAACAGTAATACTGTTCTTTTAAACTATGGTGTATGTGGTAATGCCTCTATTCCCATAACAATAAATGAACCATCGACACCTGTAATAACAGCAAGTGGAACTTTATGTGGGCCGGGAGGTATTACATTGAGTACGGGAGCCACAGGCACATTTTCATGGGCAGGCCCCGGTGGCCCCATACCCGGTAATTCTCCAAGCATTTCAGGTATCACCATACCGGGAAATTATACAGTGCAGATACAAAACTATAATGGCTCAGGTTGTACTGTAAGTACAAATTATAATATACCTGATGTAGGCAGGCCTGTGGCTTCCATTTCAGCAGATAAGGTTTTAAACTATTGTCTTCCCACTTTACCCGATTTGAATCTTGTAGCAGTAAATGGTACCGGTTATACATTTCAATGGTATCAGGCGCCGGGTACATTACTTACCGGTGAAACGAACCCTACATTACATATTAATACCCTTACAACAGCGGGTTCATATTCTTATTACTGTGTAGTATCACTTGGCGGATGTGTAGTTACTTCTAACACTTTAACAATTGTTATATCAAATTGTACTGCAAGCGGATGTTATGCAGCTATTAAAGTAAACGGGATTACAGGCTGCAATCCTTTTAATTTAACAATAGCAGCTACAGCGCCTGCCGGAGCAGTCATAAATGGAACAGGTAGTCCTACTATAGA